>NZ_CP034562.1:2520000-2835000 GCF_003970675.1 Flammeovirga pectinis | reverse complement strand
TTAGTGTTTACAGTAGCAGAAAAGGTAGATCAATCAGATGTTATTTACACCGAAAGGGGAGTGGCAGAAGATAAAGTTGTAGCACTTAATACCACCGAAGATTTTAGTAGAGTAAATCTAGAACTTCTTTTTAATGCCGTATTAACGCAGAAAGAAGCAATAAAATCAGCCTTATCAAAATAATCAACTATCAAACTAAAAATCAAAATGGAATCAAAATTTAATATTAGAAGAATCGGTTTATTATTTAAATATGAACTTGCTTTACTTCAACATCCTATAACAGTTGGTATTATTGGTATTGTAGTTTTTATTCTTGCAATTAGTGCATTAGCAAGTAGTATAGAACCATGGGGTATTGTAAATAAAAATACTTTAGGCTCAATTTATGGATTGATGTTAATGCTTGGAGGAGCTGTTATTAGTAGTTACTCTTTCCATAGAGTTTCAACTAAAGGAGGAGCATTAAATTACTTATCGCTACCAGCATCTAGAGAAGAGAAGTTTTTAGTTACGTTTGTAAGTACAGCAATTATATATCCGTTAGGTCTAACTGTTGTTTTTATATTGACAGAGTTTTTAGCAACAGGAATCTGGATGATTATAGGGGGCAATTTTATTATGTTTACCTTATCTGATATGGTTGAACAAGAAGGTTTGGCTGAGTTTATGGGTAGTTATCTATTTATGCACGCATTCTACTTTTTAGGTGCTGCATTATTTAAAAAATATGCCTTCTTAAAAACAACGGTATCCTTCTTTGCAGTTTCTTTTGTACTATGGATTTTAGGTGTTGCTTTGTTTTTTGCTTTCTTTTCAAATGGTCAGTTTGATAACACATCATTCGATTATCAATTTGATTCAACTTCTTTGGAAGGAACAATAAAATATATTGTGAGAACAGGTGCAGTAGCCGTAACAATAGCAATGTGGGGAATAGCATTTTTGAAATTCAAACGAAAAGAAGTTTAATATGGAGTTTACTAATAATAAAGCCATTTACCTTCAGATTATGGATCTTTTATGTGAAAAAGTCTTGAAGGAAACATGGGTAGGGGGAGATAAAATTCCTTCTGTAAGACAACTTGCTGTAGAATTAGAAGTAAACCCAAATACGGTTGCTAGGTCTTATTCTTCTTTGCAAGACGATGGCGTAATTTATAATAAAAGAGGAATTGGTTATTTTATTTCAGAAAATGCGACACACTTAGTAAAGAAGGTGAGTAAGCAAGAATTTATGAAACAAGATGCTCCTAATTTCTTTAAAAAAATAAACCTCCTAGGTATATCCTGGGAGGAACTAACACAGATCTATCAAGATCAATTTAATAAATAACAGGTTTTCTATTAGTGTCAAATACATCAAATTAATTAATATAATGTTGCCTAACTAACTAGTGTCAATAATAAGGTTAGGTCGCTTTTTTTAACCATAGAGGTACTATTTTTAATACTACTTCTTTAAACTAAAAAGTCCCATCAAGAAATACATCTTGATGGGATTTTTTAGTAAAATAGAAACTCAAACTTTCTTTAAGGTTCTCTATATATTTTTATATTTTATCTAAATCAATAATCCACTTATCTGAAGCAGGTATTTGTGAATCGTCTAACAGCTTATTTGATTTCATAGAATGGAAGAAGAAGAAACCTACAGATTTAGTATATAACTTATCACCTGTTCTAGAATAGAAAGTAGACGAATCAACAAAACCGTTACCAGTGTACGTTATTTCTTTGTATCCAATTAATGCAACAGCCTTAACTGTTACTCCTTTAAACATTTCTACTTTTGTAACGTCTTTACCAGTATAATGCTTTTTGAAAGAATGTTTTGTATTGTAAACTTCTTGAGTCTTAAGTTTATCATTCTCAAAAATCTTTTTCCAAGAGTCTCTAGAATTTAAACCATCCTTAAAAGAAATTACTACTTTATTACCACTTTTAGTATAAGTATAAATTTCATCTAAAAATACTCTACTAGGATCGAATTGCTTTAAATGATATTCAGAAATTTCTCCTGCTCCGTTATATTTAAACGCTCTTGATTCACTATCACCAAGTCCGATCATTTTAGCAAAAACTACTTTTTTATCAGAAAATTTCACTTCAACACTAATTTTACCTTGGTTAACTTCTTTAATAGAATAGTTGTCACCAGAGTATGTATACTCGTAAGTATCAGTACCGTCAACAATTTTTTCTACTTTTCCATCTTGATTATACGTTAAAGTATATTCTAAATCTAAATATCCATTCTTAGAAATTACTTTAGAAATATATCCATCAGAGTTAAATGAATACGTATAGATTGTAACTCCACCTTGTTTATCTGTAGCAGAAGAAGAAACTATTGCTCCATCTTTTGTTTTATGAGCATAATCAAAAACTAAGTTTGAATTGTCAGGTAATAAATTAGCTGATTTTGTTGATGTTGGATTACCATCTTTACCTGAATGCTTAAAAGAAATTAAGTGAGCATTTCTTAAAGATCCAAAATTGATTACTTGTTCAAAAGAAGTAACAAAATTATTTCTATCATAAATGCCACCATCTTTTAAAGGAACAATAACATTCTTTGTTTTTGTGATGTCATTTTTGTCTTCTGGAACTAGTTCCGAATCTTTCTTACAAGAAAAGGCCAACAAAATAAATGAGAATAGAATTAATAAATTTAACTTTTTCATAGTGTTTTTTTTTGGGTGTATATTTGATTTACACTCTAAAGAAAACTAGGAAGCTTGAGTGAACAGTTTTGTTAAATTTGATTAACATTTAAATTTATGGTTCATACTATTCTAATTGTCAGTTGTATATAAAAAAAGCTCCATCAAGAAACTAATTTCTTGATGGAGTTTAATAAAATAATGACTTGATTATTTTAGTTCTGAGAAGCTTTAGTGTCTTCTGTTTGTTTCATGATCATTTCAATAATTTGATCTACAGAGAACGAAGCTGCTTTTTGTTTTGGAGGATATTCCATTAATGTACCCATAAATGTACCGACAACATCTTGTGCCATGTATAAGTAAGGAACATGGTCAAAATACCAATCCCAATAAGTGTTCGAGTCAATATCTGCTCTTTCGTATGGATCACGACGTAAGTTGAAAATCTTTGGTAATCTTAAAGGAACGAAAGGCTCAGACCATACAGCCATTTGATGTGCTCTTTGCTCCATAAATACTACTTTCCAATCGTCCATACGAACTGCTGTTAACTGTGCATCATCATTAAAATATAAGAATTCATGACGAGGAGATGGCTCTCTACCTTCTATGTGATCTACAAGATCATAACCATCTAAATGTGCTTTAAACTCTTTGTTATTTGCTTTAACACCACCTTTTAATAAATCTTGTTTTACGTGGTCGTTACCAGCGTAATGCAACATTGTAGGTAACCAATCTAAATGAGAAACCATATCGTTAGATACTTGACCTGCTGGAATATGACCAGGATATTTTACCATACAAGGTACACGGTAAGCACCTTCCCAGTTTGTGTTTTTCTCTCCTCTAAATGGAGTAACAGCCGCATCTGGCCAAGAGTTATAATGAGGACCATTATCTGTAGAATACATTACAAATGTATTTTCTTCGATACCTAATTTCTCTATAAAGTCTAACATGTCGCCAATTGCTTCGTCATGTGAAACCATTGCATCAGCATAAATACCTTGTCCGTTTGATAAGCCTTTTTCCTCTTCTGTAATATGCGTTCTAAAGTGCATACGTGTAGTATTAAACCATACAAAGAAAGGAACTTCACTATCTACTTGGTTAGTAATAAATTTCTTAGCAGCTGACATTACTTCGTTGTCAATTGTTTCCATTCTCTTTTTTGTAAGAGGACCTGTATCAGAAACACGACCATCTGCATAAGAGTGAATTACACCTCTAGGACCAAATTTTTTCTTGAATTCTGGATCTTTTGGATAATCATCTTGTTCTGGCTCTTCTTCTGCGTTTAAGTGGTAAAGGTTACCAAAGAACTCATCAAAACCATGGTTTGTAGGAAGATCTACATCTCTATCACCAAAGTGATTTTTACCAAATTGACCAGTAGCATAACCTTGCATTTTCATTAGTTCTGCAATAGTAGGAGTATCATCAGTTAAGCCTTTTTCAGCTCCAGGAAGACCTACTTTAGTCATACCAGTACGAATACCTGCTTGACCAGTAACAAAAGAAGAACGACCAGCGGTACAAGATTGCTCTGCATAATAATCTGTAAATTTGATTCCTTCATTAGCAATTCGGTCAATGTTTGGAGTTTTGTATCCCATCATACCTTGGTTCCAAGTAGAAAGGTTATACATACCAATATCATCACCCCACATAATTAAGAAATTTGGCTTTTTAGGAGCCTTTTTTGCAAATGTGTTTGTACAACTAAAACCGAAAATTAATGCGGTTACTGTTAGTAAAATATGTTTCATATCAATCTTTATAGTTATTTGTAATGGCACGTTTTGTATCAATAGTAAGTGCCTAAATATTACATTTCAAATGTACGTAGTTTGATATTAAACTAGTTATGTTGTTTAATATTTTTATGGATAATGAGTGTAAAACATCTCTGTATTTAACATTTTTTTGCGTTGAATAAACTATTAAATTAGCATAGGTTAATGTGTAGTAGTTTTATTATTGAGCAATATATTGTTTGTTATAAAACAAAAGAGGTTTCACTTATTAGTGAAACCTCTAAATATATAAAACCTTAATACTAGTAATTGCTCAAAAATTATTTAGTTTTTTACAAGAAATCTTTTTGTTTGAACAGCACCAGAAGCAGTACTAATCTTGATAAAATAGATTCCGTTATTAAAACCATTTAAGTTGATATTTTTAATAGCTGATATACCATTACTTAAATCTATATTCTTTACAGTGTTTCCAATTGAGTTAAATATTACTGCAGTTTTTATTTCATCTTCAGTATTTAATACAAATTGAGTTGAAATTCTATCTTTAGCTGGGTTAGGGTAAACAGTTAACTTGATATCTTTATCAATTGATGTAGCAATACTTACAATGTTTGAATACTCATAAGCTCCATCAAAATCAACTTGTCTTAATCTGAAATACTTAAGCCCATGTGCATCATTACTAGAAACAGTGTAGTTATATTCTATAGCAACATTTGAGTTACCATTTCCATCTACATCATCTATATAGTTAAACTCACGACCATCTACAGAACCTTCAACTTCAAAATGGCTATTGTTAATTTCTGTACCTGTTTCCCATGTTAATTCAACAGAATTGTCAATATTTTTAGTACCGTTAAAGTAGATTAATTCTACAGGTAAATCTTGCATATTTCCACCTAAAGTAAATGGACTAAAACTAGTTGCTGGGTCAGAAAGTAAAGTACCAGAGTCATCGCCATTAGTATTATAAGCTTGAGCACCTTGGCTTTCCCATTTAGCACCATCAAAGTGCATTACATGAGCATCATTAATAGCAGAAGTATTAATACCACTTTCATCAGAGAAAGTAAGAACAACAGTAGAAGAAGCTGTACCAGTAATTCTATCAACATTCCAATATTCAAAAGCACTTACTGCATCAACCATTGCATTTGGATCAATTGTTCTATGGTGATCATGTGCTGTATTAAAATACTCTAACCTAAATGTTGTAGGTGTATTTGCAGTTGGTTGCCCTATACCTGCTTCTCTTAATTTATTACCTTTTCCTACTGGCATCATTAAGAAGAAGTTATTACCAGAAATACTAAGAGCAGCTTGTAATGCTGATGAGTAATGAATTACTTTAGAAATAGGACCATCTATAAAAGAGGTATTAGAACCACCTGATGCATGTCCATTCCAATCATATATTGCATTTGCTACAAAAGAAAACTGATCTAAACTTAATAAATTAGTTTCTGTAGTTTTAATAGTACCATTTGTTAAAGTTAATGCCGATTGGTTATAATTTGAGTTTACAATTGCTAAAGGAGCACCTAAAGTTACACCAGATGCAGCGTTCATTGTTAAAGAGCTAATTGTATTATTTGTTGGAGCGAAATTTAATGTTCCACTTCCATTACCTATAATTGTGATATCTGTAGTAGGAGCTAAATTTGTTGATAAATCTGCAAATAAAGTAACATTAGTACCAATTGGTTCTGTAAATACTAAATCGTTTCCTTCTGTATAAATACTAAGTGTCTGACTGGCTAATGAAGAATTAATAGCAGTAGGACCATTTAAGATAATTGTATTTGTATTTGGATTAACACCATCTAAATTACTTGAAGCAACAACTTTAGGGTTTGAACCAGGTAAAGCATTAATTTGAGCTAAAGTAATTAAGTTATTAGAAGCACCATTAGTACTTAATGTAACATTGTCTTCAACATATATAGAACCCGTCCAGTTAAGCCCACTATAAGAATTTGAACCTACTGAAGGAACTGCAAACTTAGCCCCTGATTCTAAAACAATATTTTGTGCATTTACATATAATCTACCACCTGAATGATTATTTCCTTTAAAATTTCCGTTACCAGAAACAATTAAAGTACTTACGTTCATTGTCGTTCTATATGCAGTGTTTCTTAATTCACCATCAACAAATAATGTATCAATAACTATAGCAGGTGAAAATGAATCTTGTCCTATATAAACATTTTTCCCTTCTCTTACTCTAATGTTGTAACCACCTGTCCAAGAAGGTAATGTATTTCCGTCTTCGTCAACCCACTGGCTTAAATTTCCTTTATTTCCTAAATAAACATATCCTGATGTAGAACTTACTAACGTGTAAGTTTGAGCGTTAATAGTAATCTTTGTAATAAAAATTAGGAGTAATAATAGTAATATCTTTTTCATGTTTTTGAGAATTATGGTAGTAATTAGGTTTGATTAGCTTAACGCATTAATGCTTATTAAGGATATCTTTTGTAAATGTTATGTTAGTAAGAGTTTTCGAAAAATTGGTTTGCTTGTATAAAAATTTACAAATCTTACATGATGAAATTAGATTTTAAGCACTATTTATTGTTGCAATACAACTCATTTTTTTTAAAAAGGCACAGAGTGTAACAAAGCTTACGTGTGTAATGTATTTAATTTTTTATTGAGATAATATGCTGAAAAATAACATTTTGGGCTACATCTGTGGAAAAAATATTTTAGGTTTAAATGTGTTTTTTGAGAAATTATCTAGTGACATTTCTTGTGCATTAATCACATTTTTAAGATGTGTTTTTTTGTTATATGATGAAAAAAATGGAAGTGAATATTGTGAATGAACTATCTAAAAAATGAGTTTTTGACTCTATCAATGAATAATTTGTATTGTAGCATTAAAGGTGTTATTCGATAACTAACTGAGATTATTAAATCAAAAAATTGCTTAAATTATAATATTAAATAACATTAATACAGGGTTGTGTTTAATGTTATTGGCAGGTAGTATTATTGCAAACTATTAAATGTTATTAACTCAAAAAAATAACCTATTAATCAAACCTTATTTATTCTGATGAAAATAAATTACAATCATTTTAAAGCAAATCATACTAGATTAATTGTGCTAGTATTGTTAGTGCTCTGTGCTTTAACTGTAGAGGCACAACCTTATTTAATTAATACTAATACCCAAGGAGGTATTCAAAATTCTGGTGGTATTTCTATTTACAATTTATCGTCTCCGGCAAATACTTACCCAGAGTTCTATGACCATGGAATAGCACTAACTGGTGCGCCTGGTGAATATAGTGCACTAGTTGAAGCTTCAGACGGTTTTATTTATGGACATACTGAAGAAGGCGGAGAGTTTGGTCTTGGTATTTTTTATAGAATTGATCCTGCTACAGAAAAAATAGAACAATTATTTTCTTTTAATTACGGAGATCATCACCCTGTGTATAACATGGTAGAATATAATAATATTCTGTGGGGTATAGTAAGAAATAAAAGAAAACAAGAAGATATAGTATTTGCCGTAAAATTAAGCGAACCTACTATTCTTAATACATTAACAAACTTAAGAAGTATTAATCGTGTAAATCGAATGGGTGGAGGGTTCCATGTTGTTAATAATAAGTTGTATGCTACAATTTTTGATGGAATATCAGGTAGTAATATTGCAGAAGGAGGTATTCTAGAGCTTGACCCTAATAACGCAGGAGCTACAAGAGTTTTATGCACAAACCCTTACGGTTATTTATATGCATCTGGTGAGTTGTCTAGTAGAAACTATTTAGGCAGTGATAGACTAGTTGTAGGATGTTCTGGTTCCCCATTTGGACATGGAGGATTTTATGAGGTAGATGTTGCAACAGGAGTAACACGAGAAATTTCTGTAGTAAAAGATAAGAATTTTACTGGAGCTAAATTTTCTGGTGTTTATAGAAATTCTTCTGGAGTATTTCTTAGTAGATCATATGAAGGTGGAACAAGTGGACTTGGTACTTTAGTGAGCGTTGATCCTAGTTCTCAAACAGTGGCTAAAGAGTGGTCGTTTAGAGGAACGAATGGTCTACCTTCTGGAAGATTGGTTTCACATTCTAATTATATGATTGGTATGACGGAACCTGGGGATTTTAATGCAAATTCTGGAGGCGTAATTTATAAATTTGATCGAAATAGTAATTATACCGAACTATATCAATTTGATGGTGCAAAGTATTTTTATCCTTCTCAAAACTTTATTATTACGAGTGAAAATGGAGGTACTATTTGGGGAACAACTAGCTTAGGTGGAGCAAGTGAAGAGGGTGTAATTTTTAAATTTGATATTGCTACTCAAGTGATGAAGGTAATTACTAGCTTTGGATCTGACACAGGCTTTATACCCGAAACGAGAATTACAGAAGGTGAAGATGGAAAATTACTTTTTTCTAATAGAGATGGTGGGGTTGATAACAAAGGTACTATAGCTAATTTCAATCCTACTACTGGTGAAATAGGGCATCTTTTATCAACTAAAGATTTTTCATTAAGTGCAAAACAAGGTGTTTCAGGTGGACCTTTTAAAGCATCAAACGGAAAATATTATGCAATAGAAAGAACAAAAGCAACATCTTATGATATATTGAGAGATCAATACTTTTATAGAGACCGTTTAGTAACTTTCAATGATGAATTAGACTCTATGATTTTTATTAGTAGCCTTCTTAGAAACAGACTTTATGAAGTAACTGAAGAAGCTACTTACAATATTATAGGTAAGATAATAGAAATTGATGGTAAGTTAGTTTTTACATATACCAACAATATCTATACATATGATTTAGCAACGGGAGGTACTGCTTTAACAAGTTTAGTAGATCTATTTGATAAAAGAGATGTAGAAAGTAATGATATTGCTTGGGATTGGGGCTTTATGTTTTCTTCTGGTGTAACTAAAAAAGATGATGATACTTATTATTATACAACTCAAGGTTCTGGAGAAACACATAGTTCTACAGGTGGTACAATAATAAAGCTCGATGTTTCTCAAGATCCTTGGGTATTGACAAAGGAATATACTATTGATGAAATGTCTGGTGGAGACGCAAATAAAAAATCAGTAACAAATTTAAGAGCCCAATCTTCAGGTGGTATAGGTGTGAAAGGGGGTATGGTTATTTTGCCTGGTAATAATACAGATCCAGATACATTAGTGGGAGCTTTAGGTTATAATAGTCCAACAACTATGGGAGCTATCTTTGCTTATCCAATGGGTGATAATTCGAATGTAGTTAGTACTAGCCATTTAATTGCACAATTCCCTTCTGTTGGCTTTGATTATTTATCAAATACAAGTAGTAATGATAGTACAGGAGGTTGGTTTCCTGTTTCTGATTTAACGGTCTATAATAATAAAATATACGGTTTTACAACTGGGGGTAGTGTTGGCTTCTATAATAATGGTGTCTCAGATAGAGGACAAGAGTTTAAAACAGATGCATCTGCCGGTACGTTTTGGAGTATTGATAGAGCAAATGCAAATACTTTTGAGTTATTATTAACTCTTGATTCTTTATCAGGAAAAAATCCACTTCAAACTAATTTATATCTTACGCAATTAAAACCCTTTACAGGTCAGAAAGTAAATACAGATACGTTAGGTTGTGCTATTACAACAAAAACTTTTGAGGTAGTAGGTCATAAAAGAGGTAATTTACATTGGGAAAGTAGTGATAGTAACGTAACACTAACATCTTCAAGTGGAAATACTGCTGTGTTTGATTTTTCAGGTTTGGCAGCTAATACGGAACATACAACTACTATAAAGGTGTTTGCAGAAAACCTAAATGGGGCCGTTAATTATCAGTATGGAGATACATTAGAATGGAATGTTCATCAGTATGTAACTCCAACAATAGGTGCTATTGTGAGTAGTGAAGATTTACATTGCCCAACAAATCATGCAAGGTTAACATTATCAAGTTATGCTCATGTAGATTCTTTCTTTTGGGAGTTACCAACAGATATTGTTCTTTTAACGGACAATAATAAAGAAGAAATACAGGTTGATTTATCGAACGAATCATTCGGAACACATAGAATTGTGTGTCATGCTTTTAATGGATGTGGTAATGAAGTAACAGATACATTAAATTTTGATTTATATGATCCTGCTTTAGCGCCAACAATTGCAACGGGTTCTTCTGAAGTTTGTTTAGGTACTTCAGAAACATATACAGCGACAGCTCTTAATTCTACAGGAAAATATAGATGGGAATTACCTGCTTCTTTCCACATATCAAGTAGTGATATAGAAGCAGCTTCTATTGACATTGATTTTTCAGGAGCTTTAGAGGGAACTTATCCAATTTATGCTTCAATGATTACATCTTGTGGGTTAACTCCAAAAGATACAATGTTTGTACATGTTTCTAATACACCAAAAATTAATGGGTTAGTACAAAGTAGACAACTTACATGTACAGATAATATTGTATCTATACAAGTAGATCATTTATTTGCATCAACATTTAGTTGGACTATACCTACCAATGTAATTGTAGTGAGTGGAAATAACACAGACTTAATTACTTTAGATATGTCTGATGTAACAGCAGCAAGTGTGAATGTATCTGTTGAAGCAGGAAATGCTTGTCAAGGAGTTGCCCTAACAGAAGCAATTACGATTGTTGTACCTACTATACCAACTGTTTCAGGAATAGATGTATCGGAAGATATTATTACGGTTGCAGATACGGTTACATTGACAGCACAAAATGCAGTAGGAGCAACATCTTACGCTTGGAACATACCAACAGGTGCTACAGTGATTGGAGCATCAGATCAAGAAGTTATCCAATTTACTGTTAGAGATGTAAATTTAGGAGACCATACAGTTTCTGTACAAGCAAGTAATACTTGTGGTGCTTCTGCACAAACAACAGCTACAATAAGAGTTGAGAACTCTCCAAATGCATTAGAAAATGAATTGGCTAAAAATGTTCTTGCATATCCAAATCCATCAAATGGTAAGATTTCTTTAAAAGGTATACCTGAAATGGAAATCAATATGGTAGTTAGAAATATTAAAGGGCAAGTAGTGAAAACATACAAAGGAACACCTACAGATGTTAATCTTAAAAAGTTAACGAACGGCCAGTATTTTGTAGATCTTTACACAAATAATAAAGATTATGGTATTCATAAAATCATAATCAAAAAGTAGGTTCTGAAATAAGACCAAAAAGAAATAACAGTACTTCTTTATTAATTTAAAGGAGTACTGTTTTTTTATGCCAAATTATACGTATTTTCAGTAATCATCAACTCTATTACTATGTATACCAATAGAACATTAAGTTTAAAAGTCTTTTTAGAAAAGTCTAGCAAATCATTTTTAATTTTATCAATATATGCCTCGTTAGCAGTAGTAGCATACGAATATTTAGGTATAAGATGGGTGAAATTACCTTGGACTGTTTTAACGGTTGTGGGTACTGCTGTAGCTTTTTATGTTGGCTTTAAAAACAATGCGGCTTACGAACGTACATGGGAGGCGAGAAAAATATGGGAAGGGATTGTGTCTAACAGTAGAACATGGGCATTGATAACACGTGATTATATTACAGATATTTTTGTACTTGATGAGCAAGAAGAAATTACACAGCAAGAGATTGATATAATAGTTAAAAGGTTAGTTTTTAGACAAATTGGTTGGGCTTATAGATTAAGAAGACAGTTGTGGAAAGCTAAGACTTGGGAACACTCTCAACCAATGACCGTCTCTTTACGGAAACATTTGGGAGATGCATTTGCGAATTACTCCGAAGAAGAAGAATTAAATAATTTTATTGATAATAGCGAGGTAGAGGAACTTATTCCTTCTAAAAATATATGTACTCAAATAATAAGTAATCAATCTAAAGAGGTATTGGAATTAAGGAGACGCAATTTAATTGATGATTTTAGACATGTTGAATTCCAGCATATTTTACAAGAATTTTATACGCTTCAAGGAAAATGTGAAAGGATAAAGGATTTTCCATTGCCAAGGCAGTATGCGAATACATCATCTTTATTAACCTATATAATGGTCTTACTTTTACCGTATGGAATGGTGGCTCAATTTAGTGAGTTAGGAGAAGGTATGGTCTGGTTAACGATACCGTTTACAGCTTTAATTGGTGGGATTTATCTATTAATGGAAATAGTTGGAGATTATGCAGAAAACCCTTTCGAGGGGCTATCATTTGATACACCAATGACGAGTTTGTGCAATAAGATTGATATAGAATTAAAGCAACTAATTGGAGAAAAAGATGTACCTGAAGTAGTAAAACCTCATCATAATATTTTATTATAAACCTGTATAAAGACAAAATGTACGTTATCACAACTTTAATGTGTAATAACGTACATTTTATATCTTTAGACTTTGTCTTTCTTGAAAGTCACTAGCGCATAACCAATAGCAACAACTATCGGTGGGACCATAAATCCCATTGCAGCGATTTCTAAATAAGTAATTGCTTGCATCTTATCAAAGTTTAGTTAATTCAACTTGTATTAACCCTGCAATATTAATCAATTGTACGTCGCTTTGCAATAGAAATACTGATTTTAATCATCGCTTTCTTCTTGAAGACCTTTTAAATCTTCGAAGAGTGATTTTTCTTTATCTGAAAGTGTTATCGGTATTTTTATATTATAAGTGAAATATAAATCACCAAATTTACCTTCTGCTTTATAAATAGGGAAGCCTTTACCTCTTAACTTAACTTTAGTACCGTTTTGAGTACCTGGTTTTACTTTTAATTTTACTTTACCGTTAAAAGTATCCACAGTGATTTCACCGCCTAATATTGCATTATAAAGTTCAATATCTACTGTTTTGAGCAAGTCGTTTCCTTTACGCTCAAAGTCTGTAGAATTGCTAATATTGAAAGTCATTAATAAGTCACCACTTGGGCCTCCATTACTACCTTCTTTACCATGGCCTTTTACTTTAATTGATTGGCCATCTGCAATACCTGCAGGTACAGTAACACGAATATTTTTCCCGTTAATTTTATATGTTTTCTTCTGCGTTTCGTGAGCGTCTCTAATATCTAGAGTAATGTTTACATTAAAATCTCCACCTTTTCTAGGTCTAGGAGCAGAATGACCACCACCAAACATTGAGTTAAAGAAGTCAGAAAAGTCGCCATCATCTTGTGAGAAGCCACCTCCAAAACCTCCGCCGCCACCAAAGCCACCGAAACCTTGACCACCGCCAAAGCCACCGCGGCCACCACCGTAGCCTTGTTGCTCAAATTGGTCTGCGTGTTCCCAATCTTTGCCGTATTTATCGTATTTCTTCCTATTTTCAGGATCACTAAGCACCTCGTTGGCCTCATTAATTTGCTGGAATTTCTGACTCGCAGCATCATTATCAGGGTTTTTATCAGGATGATATTTACGAGCTAATTTTCTATATGCTTTTTTAATATCTGCTTGTGAAGCACTTTTATCTACATCTAATACTTTATAATAATCTATATATGCCATTTTTCTTGAATTTGAATAGTTTGGACGAACAAAAATAGTCGTTTTTCAATTAATAAAAATCGTTAAGCAAATATAATATACGTATTATTTGTGCGGAAAGGTTGCACTTTAAGTATTAATAAAGTTTTATGCCTCTTTATACAAGCGTCCTTGGTAGGTATCTCTTTCTTTTAATCGTTTTTCAATCATTAACTGAATCTGATTAGGTCTAATGCCCCAGTTAGGTGCAATTCTTAGGTTTTCTGGTGTATCACTACTAAAACGTTGTACAGCAATATCAGGGCGTAATAACTCTAAAAAGTCAACCATAAAGTCTACATATTCTTCTGGTTGAAAAAGAGGGAACTGAGAAGGATCATCTTTAAATTGTTTAGCCATAATAGTGCCTTTAACAATTTGTAATTGATGAAACTTTACGGAATCAATAGGTAATTCTGATATGATTTTTGCTTGAGCAAGTGTTTCAGTCCTCGTTTCACCGGGTAATCCAAATAACATGTGCCCTGCCACAGAAATTCCTCTATCTACAACTTTCTGAATAGCCTCTACAGAATCCTCAAAACTATGTCCTCTATTTACTCTATCTAGGGTTGTATTGTAGCAAGATTCAATACCAAATTCAATAAAAATTAGATACTCTTTAGATAACTCTTCTAGGTAATCTAATTGCTCATCAGAAAGACAATCTGGACGAGTGCCAATTACTAAACCATCAATTTTAGGGTGCTTTAATGCTTCTGAATAAATTTCTTTAAGATAATCAAGAGTTCCGTAGGTATTAGAATAAGCCTGGAAATAGCCAACAAATGCTTTAGCATTATGGTATCTGCCAGGTAAGAATTCCATTCCATGATCAATCTGCTTTGTAATACTCAACATGCCATCATGAAGATAATTAGGTACAAAGCTATCATTATTACAAAAAGTACAGCCTCCAAAACCTAATGAACCATCTCTATTGGGGCAGGTAAATTCTGCATGTATAGAGACTTTCTGAATACGCCCGCCGTACTTGTCTTTTAATTGCTGAGAATACGGGAAATATCTTCTTGAGTTGAAATTCATTTTTTTAAGCTTGATTTTGTACGGAAAGTTTTCTTGCTCTATGTCTAGCAGTATCACTTATTTTCTTGAAGAAGAAAACACCTAACATAGTTGCTATTACGCTAATAATTCCAATTCTATTGAAGTGTTGAAAAACACCTGTAGCTGGATCTTGATATATAATAAAGCCTGCAGCAAAAGAAGCTAACCCTTGAGCTAGGTTCTGAACTGATGACCGAACACTCATAAAACTACCTCTTTTTTTAGGATTAGAAGTACCTAATAAAAGTGCATTTGCTGGAATTGATCTTGCTCCACAGATAAAGAAGAGCGAAGAAAAAACTAAAACAAACGGTATACTCATAATAGGTGTATTGGTAAGTACCAATGTTGGTAGAACCGTAACACATGATATGATTGAGAAGACTAAATATTTACCGTATTTATCAGACCACTGTCCAATTTTTGGTGAAAAATACATGGTACAAATACCTCCACAGAGATAAATCCATGTTAATTGACTATCCTCGAAGCCAATATTATTCACCATATATGGAGAGAAAAAGGGGATAAGTAAAAAGTGACCAAAGAATACAAATCCTAAAGCTAATAATCCTTGTAACTGCTTCTTATTATTCAATAGCTCTTTAAAGGGAGCTAATAAATTCGTGTTCTCGTCAGGATCTTTTCTATGTGCTAAGTGACTATCCATAATAGGTAACCGTTTATAACAAATTACCCATAATCCTGCAGCGATAATACTAATAATAAAGAATGGAGCATGCCAATCTATTTCTACTCCTAGGTATAACCCAATAGGAACACCTATTGCAGAAGAAACTGCAAAACCAGTCATTAAAATACCAATACCTGTACCTCTTTTTTCTTCAGGAAGCATATCGCCTACAATAGTAAACAATGCAGCATTAATTAAACCACCAAAAACACCAGTAAATATGCGTGCCAATAGCAAGAAATTATAAGTTGGAGCAAAACTACAGAGTAATGTACCAAGTGTAAAAAAGGCATATATGGTAAGGAACATACGTTTCCTTTCGAAACGATCTATTATAAAAATAGAAATTAACCCAGAGACTGCAGCAGCTAAAGTGTAAGAAGATACAACAGCGCTCCACATTACAGGAGTCATGTCAAAGGTTTCTTGTAGCACATGACCTAAGGGCATTAAAACTATAAAATCTAATATATTTGTAAAGCTTACTGCTGCAAGTATATACAGTGTAACTTTTTCATTTTTCGTTAATGTCATATCTGAAAATTATCAATTTCTCTCTTATAGGTATTTAGTTTATAGATAGTCTGCTAATTGAATTTTTAAAGTTAGAGATAAAACAAAGGATATACGAAAACCTTATGCTTTATTAAGTCTTTTATTGATTAAATGAATGTATTTAAAATGTTGATATTCAGTAGTTTTTATCAGTAATAAATTGTTTTTTATATTGAGAATACGATATGTTTCTGAATTGGATATTATGTAGAGAGTATAATTTAAAGAGGTAAATTATTTTTTATATAAAAAGCAAAATGCCCATAATTATTTAAATTATTGGGCATTCTGTTATTAAGAACAATTAAAGAATTTATAGTAAACTTACTACTAAGAGCGTATTTGTACAGTCTTTGTTTCAAGTTCTTCTACTTCTTCTTCAGTATAATCTTCCAGACATTGCATAGCTTCTTCAACCATCTTAGGCGAACCAACATAGAAAGGAGACCTTTGATGTAGCGATGTTGGTTTAATTTCTAAAATACGTTGCTTTCCATCTGTTGCCATTGCTCCAGATTGCTCAGCAAGAAATGCTAATGCATTACATTCATAGAGTAAACGTAATTTCCCTGTATCATATTTAGATGTGGCAGGGTAGATATAAATACCACCTTTTAAAAGGTTTCTGTGGAAATCTCCCACTAAAGAACCTATATATCTGCCAGAATATTCTCTTTCTTTACATCTTCTGATGTATTCTTTTAAGCCTTCATTGAAAGTGTTATAGCCACCTTCATTAATAGAGAAGATAGAACCATTTTCCTTACACTGCATATTTGCATGCGATAAGAAATATTCACCTAAAGAAGGTTCATACGTAAAGCCATTTACTCCATATCCAGTAGAATAAACAAGCATAGTAGACGAGCCATATAAAACATAGCCAGCCGCAACTTGTTCTGTTCCTTGTTGTAGCATATCGTCCATAGTAGGAGGTCTTCCAATTGGAGATCTTCTTCTATAAATAGAAAAGATGGTTCCTACTAATACGTTTACATCAATATTAGAAGAGCCATCTAAAGGATCTATAGTTACTATGTACTTTGCGTGATGATTACCTGTGTCTATAATATCATCCACTTCTTCGGATACTATCCCACAAGTTTCTCCACCATTAATTAATGCCCTTGTAAAACGGACATCTGCAATCATATCAAGTTTTTGCTGTTGCTCACCTTGAATGTTTTCTGTTCCAGCCGCACCTCCAAGGTCAGACAGTCCAGCCCGATTGATTTCTCTATTGATGATTTTTGATGCAAGTGCAATATCACGAAGTAGTTGTGATAATTCTCCGGTAGCATAAGGGAACTGTTCTTGCCTTTTAGCAATAAAACGGTCTAGTGCTGTACCTACAGATGCAGTAAGTTTATCCATCATAATTATTGGTGAATAAGTTTATTAAATGTGTTGTAAAAATTGGTGTGTTATTGGTTCTGTAAAAGTAGTTATTTTAATTCTTTATTCTGCAATCGGTTGTGGAAAGTATCAAAAAAAGACCGACAATTCTGTCATTAATACAGTATTGTCGGCCACACACATCACAAAAGTACCAAGAAGCTTAAGCTTCTGACGCTTCTGAAGACGTAGTAGTTTTTGTTTCTTTTTTAGCAGGAGCTTTCTTTGGTGCTGGAGCTTGAGCAGCTTCTAACGCCTCAATTCTTGCTTTTAAGATCTCTACCTCTTCAGAGTCACCACCTTTAAACATAGAAGTGATTTTATCTAAATCAATGTTTAATGATGAAGTGAATTTATCTGCTAGTGTTTTAATTTGACCTTCGAATTCGTCTTTTTTAGCTTCTGTGCTATCAACAAATTCGCCAACAATTTTTTTACCTTCTTCGGCAGTTAGTTTTTCTTCAGCAACTAGTTTGTCAACAACTTCAGTAATTTTTTCAATTGTAAAAGCTGTGATACCTACACCAGTATAAACGATTTTTTTTAATAATTCTTCCATCGTGTTTTGCGTTATTATTATTATTTGTAATTAAATCTGAGAGTCAATTACTTATTTACCTTATTGCTATTGCAAATATATGAAAAATAAGTGAATGAACAATCATTTCATTTTTTGATAATGAAATTTTCATCTAGTTATTTGTACGTAGGATCTAGGTGAAAGTTTATAAAATTTGCAACTTTATTTAATGCCTCTTCAGATTCCGGAATAAATTTCCAAAATAGTTGCCACCAGTGTATTAAATCGTCCCATTCCTGATAATTCACGGGAACATTAACATTTTCAAATGCTTCTTTTAAACGTTTACTATCATCGTGTAAAATCTCGTTTGTAGAAGTTTGAATGAGCATTGGAGGAAAATTACTTAAGTCTCCATAAAGAGGAGAGACATACGGGTGGTCTAAAGGTTTTTCGCCAGCATAAACACTTGCCCATCTGCGCATTTCATCTACTTTTACAAAAGGATCTGAGTACTTATTTTTCTCACTAGATTCGCCCATATGTAAAAGATCTACCCAAGGAGAAAGACAAATACCACACTTTGGTAAAGGCATTTGTTTTTCTTTGAGCATAAAGAATAGCGAACAAACTAAACCTCCTCCTGCAGAATCTCCAGCAACGGCAATTTCTTCTGGCAAGTAACCATTATCTAATAAATATTGATACCCAACAAGGGCATCTTCTATTGCAGCAGGGCAGGGGAATGTTGGTATTTTTCTGTAATTAACTAATAATGCTGTTGCATGTGTGTCGTCTACTAATTTCCCAACCATAGATCTATGTGTCTGAGAAGAGCCAATGGCGTAACCACCACCATGTAGATATAATAAAGCTTTTTTAGTTTCGGATTTACGTACTGGTTCTATTATTTCACAATCCAGATTAGAAACACTAAACTTTTTTGCTTTAACACCCCAGGGTAAAAGGGCAACAAGCGAAATCAATTCTGTCGACTCTCGTAATAAAGTGAGATTAAGGTTACGTGTCGGAAACATCATTGACGACACATTTAGTGCTAATTTTAGCAGTCTATGTTGTGCTGAAGCCATACTATTAAGATTATTATTTTACCAATTCGTCTTTTATACGATCTGAAATTCGTTTAGGTCTTTGTGTTTTGATATCAAAAGCAACTAGTGTAACATGAGCATCAAGTGCTTTCTTTCCTGTCTCTTTTATAAACATCTCTTGATGAAAGACTACACTTGAAGAACCAATTTTATCTACTTTAGTTTTTACTTCAAGTGTTTGATTCATCATTGCAGGGTACTTATAATTGATATTATAATTAGCAATTACAAAACTAGTTTCTTCTTCTTGAGAAACTTTAAGAGAGGAGTTGTTTTCAAAATGCGACCAACGTGCTTCTTCCAAAAACTCCATATAACGCATATTGTTCACATGGTTATAACTATCAATATGATAGCTTCTTACTTTTATATCAATCTGAGAAATTCTACTTTCTAATTTTTCTTCGAGTGTTGTCATGAGTGTTTATGTTATTTATTTAATGAGTGAATATACATACATTTTGAATGTAACATCAATATTATCAGAATGTTTTATTTATTCGGCCAATTGAGAAACAATAGTATTTACATAACTCATTACTTTAGTTTCGTAAACTTTTGGAGCAACCGTAATAGAATTTGCATGCACCGCATTAGGCACTAGCCATAAGTATTTCTCTCCATTTAGCTTTGCATTGTACATCTCTATGCTCATTTCTTTAGGTATATATGTATCTTTTTCACCATGTATAAATAAGATAGGGACTTTAGATATACCTACAGATTCAATAGGCATTACATCACTAAAATAGAAACCAGCACTTATTTTAGTTAAAAAACTAGTTGTAGTAATAAAACCTAAATCAGGAACTCCAAAATCTTTTTTAGCTCTCCTAGTAAGTAATTTAGGAGTGTCAGAGTACGCACAATCAGAAATATAAAAACTAACAGAATGTGTGCTTTCATTTATTCCAGAATGCATACAAACTGTTGCTGCACCAAGAGATTCTCCATGTGCGGCAATTATATCTTTTGGCTTTTTCTTTTTAGTCCACTGTACAATTTGTTCTAAATCCTGACTTTCATAGAAGCCATAACTTTCTTGACTGCCCCCACTTAAACCATGTTTCCTTTGGTCGTACAAAACAACATCAATTCCATGTTTTAAGTAAATCTGAGCATATCGCATCATCGTCCATCGGTCACTTTTAATGCCATGTACCATAACTACAGTCAACCCTAAAGAATCTGTTGGAGCTTGTATATAAGTTCCTTTTAAATCGTATCCAAATAATGAATGCACCTTAAAGTTTTCTTGCTTACACTCCGAAAGTAGTTGAGTATCGAAGGTATTTCTTTTCATTTCTCTTTCAAGTCCGCTTTTACCTTGGTGGGTATTTATCAAAACAATTTGCTTATAGCCAAAACAAGAAACAGAGATATAAATTATAAGAACAATAGAAAGTAAGCCGTATATTATCTTTTTAATTGAAGCATTCATTTCATCTAGAGAAAAGTTTTAAAATCTATTTGAGAAATTTTTCGTTGATCGTGATACAATTTATATAAACTTTGAAGAATCAATTAAATTAATAGATCTTTATAAAAGGTTTGGGCAACTATTTATTAAAATAATTATAGTGAAAGAATATTTTTTTATCATTGGAGCAGTACTACTACTCAACATCTCATGTACTAAAAGTAAAACACCTCAGCAAAAAGAGAAGCAAGAGGATTGGCAAACACCCTTTGAGAAATCTAATGGGTTAGCGTCTTTTACGTACGAAGAGGGCATTGCTTATTTTAAAAAGTTAGGAACAGTTTACGATGAGTTCCGTGTATTTACCTACGGAGATACTGATGCTGGCAAGCCTATACATTTAGGGATTTATTCTTCTCAAGGTGCATTTATACCTTCTGATTTAAAAAAGAAAAATGTCTTATTAATCAATAATGCTATTCACCCAGGAGAGCCAGACGGTGTAGATGCGAGCATGATGCTTTTGAGAGATATTCTTCAAAAAAAATCAAATGTTATTCCAAAGAATACAATTATTGCAGTTATTCCTTTTTACAATGTAGGAGGAGCTTTAAATAGAAATTCGGGAACAAGAGCAAATCAAGAAGGACCAGTTTCTTATGGTTTTAGAGGGAATGCTCAGAATTTAGATCTCAACAGAGATTTTGTAAAAATGGATTCTAAAAACATGAAAACCCTTGCGGAAATTATGCATGTTTGGCAACCAGACCTTTTTATAGATACTCATGTTAGTAATGGAGCAGATTATCAGTATACACTAACGTATTTGGCTTCGCATGAAGAAAAATTAGGCGGTGTAGTAGGAGATTTTGTTAAGAATAAGATGAACCCTTATTTAGAGGAAAAGATGTTGGAAAATAGCTTTCCGATAGCACCTTATGTAAATGTGTGGGGAACAACGCCAGATAAGGGCTATGTCCAATTTTTTGATTCACCTCGTTATTCTTCAGGGTATACGGCTTTGTTTAATACACCAAGTTATGTTATAGAAACGCACATGCTTAAGCCTTTTAAGCAACGTACAGAAGCAACGTACTTATTCTTAGAAAATGTGATTGCTTTTTTGGGAGAACACGGTGCTGAATTAAAACAACATAGAAAAGCACAATTTATAGATGATCGACATAAAGATGAATTTCCTATTGCTTGGGAAGTTGATAAATCTAAAAGTGATACCATTTTCTTTAAAGGCTATGAAGGTAGAATGATAAAAAGTGAAGTAAGTGGTTTACCGCGTTTATTTTACGATAGAACAGCACCTTATGAGAAAGCAATACCCTTCTATTCTTCTTTAAAAGTAACAAAATACGAACCTAAACCACTATCGTTTATTATTCCAAGAGGGTGGAAAACAATTGTAGATCATTTAAAATTAAATGGTGTTGAAGTTACTCAATTAAAAGCCGATGAGAAGTTTACTGTTGATGTAAAATATATTGAAGCATACAAAACAGTACAATCACCTTATGAAGGACATTACTTGCATCACTCTGTTAAAACAAAGACTAAAAAGGAAGAATTACAATTTTTTAAGGGAGATTACTTAATATCTGCAGATCAGAAAAGAATAAGATTTTTAATGGAGGTACTAACTCCAGAAGCTATAGATAGTTATTTTGCATGGAACTTTTTTGATCCAATTTTACAGCAGAAAGAGCATTTTTCAGCCTATGTTTTTGAAGACAAAGCAGCTAAAATGCTAAAAGAAGATGCAAGCTTAAGAGCAGCCTTAGATAAAGAGATTAAAAAGAACCCTTCTTTGAAAAATGATGCTTATGCTCAACTAAATTTTATCTACGAACGTTCAGATAATAAGGAGAAGTCTTATTTAAGGTATCCAGTTTTTAAATTTATGCCTAATTAGTAGTTTTCCTAAACCACTACCACAATATCATTCAAATATAATTATCATGGATTTTAGAGAATTAAGACCAGCAGAAGTAGCATTATTAACTAGATCTAATTCAATAGATGGTCGTTTATTAATGCGTTATTCCATAATTTATTTATTGATGGAGAGAGTGTTAGATGGTTATTGTGACATTAATAAAGACATTAAATTAACGTACTTAAGAAGAGGGAAAAACTTTGATACATTTACGCCAAAATCTTTTGAGAAACCATTTATTGATATTCTTAAAAATGATACTTCTACAGTTTATTCTGTAAAGTCTATTTTAGAGAAAGTGAGAGGTGAAATTTCTGCGGAAGAATTTTTAAAAGAAAATGTAAAGAGTAATCCTTATCTCGAAAAATATATTTCTTCTTCTTTTTTTGATAAACTTTCTTCTAAACTAAAACTGACAGAAGAAGGTAGATTATTAGTGAGTGATGCAATTGCTTATTTAAAAGAAAGACAGTTTGCTTACCAATCATCTATGACCCAAGAGAGCAAGATGAAAATTGTTTCTGAGATGGGTGCATTTGTTGTTTTACTCCCAATATTTGATGAAGAACTACTTCCTCAGTTTTCAAAATTACTTAAAAATAAAAGAGTAGAAGAAGGCGACGAAGAAGAAATTGACTTTGATACGTACTTTGATGAAGAGCCTTCTTATAAAGGTTCTTTACATGATATGTACATCTCTGGAGGAAACGACGAAGGCAATTCTAGTAACGATGATGGAGGAGAAGGAGCTTAGAACAACAAAGTAGAACTGTTTTCGTAAATTAATAGTGTACAACAAATTTTAATTAGATATGGGGCTTAAAGATATAAATACAGAAAAATACATTAAATATTTTAGAGAAAGTGACTTCTTAGATTCTTTAATTGATATGGGTAAAAAAGCTGGCGAAAAAGTTGTTTACGCAGGCTTACTGTTATTTTACATGTACATTGATGAAGAAACACCTAAGAAAGCGAAAGTGGCAATTGCAGGAGCTTTAGGATATTTACTCTTACCTTTTGATTTAATACCAGATTTTATTCCATTAGTAGGCTTTAGTGATGACTTTTCTGTAGTAATTGCTGCAATCAGTTATCTAACGGTGTGTTTAAAAGAAGAACATAAAGATGCTGCTGTAGAGAAAATGAAAGAATGGTTTGATGACTTTGAGGCAGAAGAAGTGGAAACTATTAATTCAATAATTTTTAGAAAGAAAGATAAAAAGGGGAAAGTTATAGAGCTAGACCCAGAAGCATAAATACTAAGAAAAGATACAAATTAAATGTCCTTTTTTTGAGAGATATACGGTGATAGGATTCCTTGTAATTCTGACCAGTTTATTTTGATAAAATCAGGACATTTTTTGCCTCTACACTTTTTTACATCTAAAGGAAAATACAATCCTTCTTTAGTAATACAGAATGTATTTACAGCATCAGAAGATACTTTTGCCCCAGAACCTAGTTTCTCTTTTATTATTTTATTTAGTTTAGAATAGTAATCAACATCCTTAACAAACAAGTCTTTTAGCTGGATTTTTCGTTTATCATTTACATCATAATTGTACGTAACAGATAACTTTCTGATACCGTCTAAACCATTATAGAAGGTTTCTTTATCAAAACATAAACTTAAAATACCGTTTTGGTTAAAATGTACATTATAGTTTAAGTTCATATAACTTAAGCCTAAAACACCTTTGTCAATTTTTACTTCTCTTGTTTTTGATAGGAAATCAGAAATAGCAAATGCCATAATACCTTGAATATCAAGGTTTATTTTGTGCTCTACATCTATTTTATTGGTATACATTACTTTTGGGTAAGAGACATTTAGCTCGTAATGTAAAGATGAATTGAGTTTATTGAACCCCTGCTTTTCAATCTCAATAGAGTTTTCGAGTAGGGCGTAATTCAACACAGTAGAAGTTTGTTTAAAAGACGTGTTGAAGATAAGTAATATCGAGAAGATGATTAATCTCATAAGATAGCGACATTGCTATAAAGAAAACCGATAGATTTAATAAATATTGTCTTGACTTAAGATTATTTTAATTCAGGTAAATTTAATTGATCAAAAATACTAGTTTCTTTCATAATAGCTTCAATTTTTTCAATCTCTCTAGGTGCTCTTTCAGATAAATTTATAGGTTCACTATCAGTTATTAAAATATCATCTTCTATTCTTATGCCAATCCCCCACCATTTTTCATCACAATCACTTCCTTTAGGAATATAAATGCCAGGTTCAACAGTTACGATCATATCTTTTTTTAGTGTTGTATAATGCCCTTTATCATGAACATCTAAACCAATATGATGCATTAACCCATGGGGAAAATATCTAGCATAGTCTTCTGGGAAAGCAATTATTTTGAGTTTGTACAACCCTTTCCCAATAATATCAGCAGATATAGTATACACTTCATCAAAAGTAGCTCCTTCTTTACAGGCTGCAATACTCTTATTTTGCGCTTTAAGTACAATTTCGTAAAGTGCACTTTGCTCTTTAGAGAACTTACCATTTACAGGAATAGTTCTTGTAACATCTGCAGTATACCCTCTATATTCTGCGCCACAATCCATTAATATCAGTTCGCCATCTTCTAAATTGGGTTTGTTATTGGCTATGTAGTGCATCATGCAACCATTTTCACCAGCGCCTACAATACTTGGGTACCCTTCATACTCTGCACCATATTTCTTAAAAATAAATTCGTGTATTCCCTGAACTTCCGTTTCAGATAATCCAGGTTTCATTGCTTTCATTACTTCAATCTGTGCAGTTGCAGAAATTTCAACTGCTTTAGTAGTGAGTTTAATTTCAACAGGAGCTTTAATTTCTCTAAGGTCCTTCATTAAACTATCTAGAGTTAAGATGTCGATGTTTGTATTTGGTAAATGCTGTGCAACTTTAACTCTTTGTTCTGGCGATGTGGCAGAAATAAAATTTATAATATTTTTATCTAGTCGTAAAACAGCAGTATTTCTTAATTCTAAAGCAACGTCTTGTGCAATGCTCATCTGATTTTCTACAGTAGTAGAGCGCATTAAATTATAGAGATAAGCAGATACTGGATTTAAGAAAGGGGGGTAAACTGTTTTTTTCTTAAAATCTTGAATAATGTCATATTGATCAAAAGAATTGTATATGTTATTACGAACATCCCTAGGAGGATCGTAAGTAAGTACATTGTCAAAAGTTTCGAACTTAAAGTTGAATTGTGGGAAAGCGGTGATTGGCAAAACATTTTCAACACCAAGTTTTTGATTCACCTCTTCAATAGTTAAACTAGCTCCAACCCAAAACTGATCAATAGAATCTCTTTCTTCAACAAAAAACAATTCTGAACAAGCTGTACCATCTTCTAATAGATAAGGCGTAGAAAAAAGGAGGAGTAAAGCATTGGGTTCTTTATAACCTGTTAGATAATATAAATCTGGATTCTGATGATACACATAGTCTACATCATTGGCTCTATTTCTTGTAGGGTTAGCAAAAAATACGGCAACAGAATTTTTAGATAGCTTATTTCTTAGAAGTTCACGCCTTTCTTTATGAAATTCTTTAGGCGGAAAATCAGTTGGAGCATATTTGTACTGCGCCATTACTAATTGGCAAAAAAATAAAAAAGCAACTACTATAAACCCAAATTTTCTGTACATAACCTGTTGTGTAAATTAAACACAGCAAAATAAGACTTGTGGGGTGAATAGTGAAACTTATTTAATGAGTTAAATAAAAAAGTGTACAAGAATCTAAAATTATTTCTTGTACACTTTGTGAAAGTCTAATTTTGCTGTCCATCCAAGAGTGCTTTAATCATATTATTTTTTGGCTATCTGTAAAATTCGTTACAATAAGTAAATTGACTGTAACCTATCTCTTCAGAAGCCTAATCAATTACTTTCCGACTTTTCTTTATATCAGTATTTCCAAGCCCATGTAAAGAAATAGCAATTTCTCTTACTCCATATTGAATACATGTTTGTTGATAGATAAATTTTTCAAAACTTCCTTCATCTCCAGAACCATGAAGGTTAATAACTACAGGTAGCCTTTTAACTGTATGTGTAATATTCTATGTTCCTTCCATTTTGACCTTTAATGATATGTGATTCCACCTTCAGAACATTTGCCTTATTAATCCTTGTCACTTAATAACAAGGCCAAACAATGTAAAATGAGATAAAGATTAATATTAGAGACCCCGATGAGTTTAAATACTGTTTTCATAAAGGGTTTAGATTTATACGTTTTTGTTGAATTTATTTATTTAGATTTTTTTTCTAAAAGAAAATCGAATTCGTAGTGTTTTGTCTATTGTGTGGTGTTATGAATGATCATAAGTGTGTTTTTTACATTATTTTCTCTTTTTTTTTATAAAACACTTGCATCTAAATCTAAATATTTCTTAATTGGTCTACCAGTTGTTGGTAACCTAATTATTAGGTAACCAAAAAGGGAGAGGAAAAAGTGATGAAAATCGCTAATGAATGCAGTAGTACAATTGGTAAAATCTTAGCTATATAGGTTAAGAACAAAGTTTTAAATAGTCTAAAGGCTATTGTTTAATTAAAAAGAAGAATTATTGGTTTAATTTTTTTTTCGCTAAGAAAAAATTGGTTAACCAGTTAGTAAGAAATAAATATATCATGGAACAATCTATCTTTAATACGTTTAGAAAAATAGAAATTGAGAAGCCAGTTGATAAGATTATTAAACAAGTTAAAGCTTTAATATCTTCTGGACAGTTAAACCCTGGTGATAAATTACCATCAGAAAGAAAGCTAAGTGAACATTTTGCAATCGGTAGAACACACGTTCGAGATGCAATAAGAAAGTTAGAGTTTTATGGAATATTAAAAACATTACCGCAAAGTGGTACCGTAGTAGCGGGTTTTGGTATTTCTGCTCTAGAAGGTTTAATAACAGACGTATTAGATTTAGAAGGAAATGATTTTAACTCTCTAGTTGAAACAAGAGTAATCTTAGAAACAAATACAGCAAAGTGTGCTGCAATTAGAAGAGACGATAAAGATATTATGTCTATAAGTAGTGCTTTAACTGCATATGAGACAGCCGTTAAGAAAGGAAAAGATAATGTGGAACATGATTTAATGTTCCATATGAAAATAGCCGAAGCAAGTAAGAATTCTGTATTGAAATCACTAATGATGATAGTAGCACCAGACATCATTACTTTTTTTAAAGAGAAGGAAATTTGTTCAGGCAACAAACCTTCAAGAGCGTTAGATGAACATTATGCAATTTTAGAACATATCTCTAATAGAGATCCTGAAAAAGCAGAACAAGCAATGTTCCAACACTTGAAGGAGATTATTCAACATCCAAACATGTAGTAAGTGGCCTATGTAAGAACAAAAACTAGGATAAAAAAATGGATTAACTGGCAGTTAATCCAAAAAGTCAGGTTGAACAATAGGGGTCATCGGCAAAATCATCCTTATGAAACATTCCTTCCTTGTGCATAAAGATACGTACAAAGAAGTGTATTCACAAACGAACAACCAACCTGCCTAAGCAAACTATTTATTTTTACCAATGAGCAAATACGCTTTTATATAGAATTGACTTATGTTATATCGTGTAACATTAAACAGTAGTTCGTATTGAAAGCTAACTCTTCAATGAAATTGAAATGAACAACACATTTAAATTATTACTAGCATCTATTGGGATTTTACTATTTTTATATCCCGCAGATCTTTTGGCACAGAACGATCAAGTTAAAGTTAATGGTCGTATTGTAAATCAAGATGGCTTGCCATTACCAGGAGTATCTGTTATAGTAAAAGATGCACAAAGAAGTAAAGGTACGATTTCTGATTTTGATGGAAATTTTTCTTTAC
Source organism: Flammeovirga pectinis (assembly GCF_003970675.1). Taxonomy (GTDB): domain Bacteria; phylum Bacteroidota; class Bacteroidia; order Cytophagales; family Flammeovirgaceae; genus Flammeovirga; species Flammeovirga pectinis. Next base: position 2,806,436 of record NZ_CP034562.1, on the reverse strand, counting down.
TTACAAACTCTACAGACGTATTAATGTTTTCTTTTATTGGCTGTAAATCACAAGAAATTGCGGTGGGTGGTCAAACAGAAATCAATGTAGTTTTAGAAGAAGAATTAAGTCAGTTAGACGAAATCGTTGTAGTAGGTTACGGATCAGTTCAAAAATCACACTTAACTGGAGCTGTATCAAAAGTAACTAATGAGAACTTGGATCAAATTCCATTATCAAGAGTTGATGATGCTTTAGCAGGTCAAGTTTCTGGTGTAAATATCCAGATGACTAACCCAGAAGCAGGTGGAGCACCAACTATTAGAGTTAGGGGTGTAGGTTCTATTACTTCAGTTCCAAATCCACTTATTGTAGTAGATGGTATTGTTGTAGATCAAGATTACTTAGGTAGTTTAGATATGAACGATGTAGAATCTATTGAAGTATTAAAAGATGCTTCTTCTGCAGCTATTTATGGTTCAAGAGGATCAAATGGTGTTATCTTAATTACTAACAAATCAGGTAAGAAAGGTAAAGCAACATTTACTTACAATGGATACTTTGGTACAAAATCAGTTCCTAAGAACGATGTATTAAAAACAGTTGGAGAATGGACTTCGTTTGTCTCAAACAATAATGAAGGTGAACTAACAGATAGAATGAAATATATCAATCAGTTAGGTACTGAAACTGCATGGGACGATGTAATGATGGACGGTGGAACAATTCAAAACCACTCGTTATCAGCAAGAGGAGGAACAGAAAAAACAAACTATAGTGCATCTGGAAGTTACTTAAAAGACGAAGGTGTATTATTAACTGATAGCTATGAAAAAATCAACTTTAGATTAAGTTTAGATACTAAAGTAAACGATCGTTTAAAGTTTGGTTTAAAAGTAAACCCTTCTTACAGTAAGCAAAGAAGATTCCCTGTAGGTTTACACGATGCTTTAAGACAATCACCTTGGTTACCAGAAAGAATTGACGAGAATAGCATTAAATATGTAAACCGTCTTAGAGAAGAAGGTAGATGGGCAGATGCAGAGGTTGGAGATTATGCTATGGAACGTATGTTCGATGATTATGATCTTGATAACAATGAATCTGTAGAATCTGGAGGAACTGATATTAGTACAACTTCTAATGCATCTCCTTTAGCAAAAGTACAAGAGCGTAATTATATGAAGTACCAAACAAAGCTATTTACTAGCATGTACTTAAAATATGATATTGCTAAAGGTTTAGCATTTAGATCTACTTTAGGTGGAGATTATAAAAACTCTACAAACGAAAGATTTGTAGGTGTGAAAGCATCTAGAAATGAAGAGTCAGGTACTTCATCTTTTAATAGCCAATATAACCAATTCCATGTTGTAGCAGAGCAAACTTTAACTTATGATAAAAACTTTGGTGATAAGCATTCAATTAATGCTGTTGCAGGTTTTGCTTATGAATTCTGGGATGCTAAATACAGTGAAGTAGAAGCAAATGGTTATAACTTTGATTATATCCAAACTATTCCAGCTACAAATGTAACTGGAGCAGGGACAGAGCATACTCAAAAAGGTTTAGTATCTTATTTAGGTCGTGTTAATTATGCATACGATAATAAGTACTTAGTTTCTGTAAGTGCAAGAACAGATGGTAGTTCTAAATTTGGACAGGATAATAAGTTTGGTGTATTCCCTGCTGCATCTTTAGGATGGAGAGTTTCTGAGGAAGCATTCTTAAAATCAAGTTCAGTAATTAGTAACTTAAAGTTAAGAGTAAGTTACGGTGTAACTGGTAACGATGGTGATGATAACTCAATTGGTAGATATCCTCATATTGGTTTAGTAGAGCCTGTAGGTTCAGTATTTAACGGTAACATCTACAATGGTTTTAACCAAGTGACACTTTCTAACCCTCAATTACAGTGGGAAAAGTCAATTGAAATTAACCCAGGTATCGAAGTAGGTTTCTTCCAAGATAAATTAAACTTAAGCGTAGACCTTTATAAGCGTAATAGCCAAGATTTATTAATGAACAGACCTATTCCTTCAGCTACTGGATTTAGCGATGCAATTGTTAACCTTGGAGAAGTAGAAAATAAAGGTATTGAAGTTGAAGTTCGTACTACAAACATTGTTACTACTTCTTTTAAATGGAGTACAACTGGTAATGTTTCTTATAACGAAAACAACTTAGTAAGTATGGCTGGTGCAGACGGGCTAATCTCAACAGTAGATTCTAAACGTCCTGCAGAATGGATTGCAAAAGAAGGTAATCCTGTAGCATCTTTCTACGGATATGTAGTGGAAAAAGAAATTCCTTTAGAGAATATCAAAAACCCTTACTATCCTATCAACGGACAATCTCAAGACATTTATGTTAAAGATTTAAATGGTGATGGTATCATTGATACAGACGATAGAACAATCTTAGGTTCTCCATACCCTAAATTTATCTGGTCAGTTACAAACACAATGAGCTACAAAAACTTTGATTTTAGTTTCATGTTCCAAGGTTCTCACGGAGCTAAAGTTAGAAATATGGATCCTCAGTATGTAAACAATCAGTTTAGCTCAAACCAAGATTATATCACTGACGAAACTAATCCTAACTTTTTTAAAGATTCTGATAAAGTTGTTCAGAGAATATTTACAGATGATATCGTAATGGATGCTTCTTACATCACTTTAAGAAACTTGAACATTGGGTACACTTTGCCAAAATCATGGATCTCTAAAATTGGTATTAACAGTGCTAGAGTATATGCATCTGGACAGAACTTGATTTATATCATGGGTAGCGACTACAGAGGTTATAACCCAGAAGGTGTTAACCAAGGTTTAGATTCGCCACTTACTTATGGTTACCAAAGAGGTGCTGCACCTATTTACAGATCGTATTCTGCTGGTATCAATCTTCAATTCTAAAAAGAGAAATAATAATGAAAAATATATTAATCGGATTGACGTTATTAATTGGAGTATCATTTTTTACTTCATGTCAAGATTCTTTAGATTTAGAGCCTAAGTCTGCAATTGGAGATAATGGTTTTTACAAAAATACAGCAGAAATTGAAGCTGCAGTATTTGCAATGTACGACGGTCTTCAGAACGTTGTACTACGTGAGTTTGCTTTAACTGAAATGCGCTCAGACAACTCTAAAACTAAAAATAGTGAAGGAGAATGGGCTCAGTTTGAAACAATGGATGTTTCTCCAAACAACGGTACTTTATCTACTTATTGGACAGATTTATACAATGTTGTTTTTAGAGCAAATAAAGTTTTGCAAAACCTTGACGTTGTTACAAGCGATGAAGCAAAAGCTCAATTTGAAGGTGAAGCGAAGTTTGTAAGAGCATTAGCTTACTTTAATTTAACAAGAGGTTTTGGTGACGTTCCTTTGGTAACTAAGATAATTGTTCCAGGAGACGAAGTTGGACAAGTTAAAGTATTAAGTTCTTCTGTTTTAGATCAAATTGAACTTGATTTAAACGATGCAATCTCTAAGTTAACTACAAGAGGAGACGTTGAAGAAGGCCGTGCAACAATAGGAGCAGCTCAAGCGTTATTAGCTAAAGTTAAATTAACAAGAGGAGACTACACTGGAGCAAGAACTTTATTAGAAACAATTGTTGGAAGTGGTGACTACAATCTTGCAGGAACATACAGAGATGTATTTTACAGTGAATTAAATTCTGAAGTGATCTTTGCAGTACAGTTTTTGAATGATCATGCTGTTGAAAGCCAAGACTTCTCTTATGAGTTTACAAAATTGGGTAGAAACAGTGGTTTAAACTACGTTACTTCTGATTTAGTAGCAGCAGTAGGTACAACAGATACAGAAAGAATTGGTGTCTTGTATAATCCAGAAGATGTAAAAGAAAACGGTAAGTTTATCTCTTCTTCTTCTGATAACAGATTATGTGGTAACGATTGGGTAATCTTACGTTTAGCAGATGTTTATTTGATGCACTCAGAAGCTATTTTAGCGGGGCAATCAGAAACTACAGATGCAAGTGCAATTGCTTCATATAACATGATACGCTCAAGAGTAAATCTTTCTACTTTGGCAACAGATGGTTCTGCTGCTTTAACAAAAGAAATGCTATTCCATGAGCGTAGAGTTGAATTAGCTTTTGAAAATCATAGATTATATGATTTGGTAAGATCAGGCGAAGCTGAAAGAGTAATGGGAGATTTTGCATCAGCTAATGGATTTACTTTCAATGGAACTAAGTTATTATTACCTATTCCACAAAGAGAGATTGATACTAGTTTTGGTATTTTAAAGCAAAACCCTGGTTACTAACCAGCATTTTTTGAAATCAATTTTTTCGCTAACAAAAATTTAATCATGAAAATTAAATTAAGCACTTCGCTAACTAAAAATATATTTGTAGCAGTTACGGCGTTATTTACGATGACTGCATGTACAGAAGAATTGCCAGGTGTTGGATCTATTCCAGATTTAACTCCTCCATCAGCAGACTTCAGCTATAAGTCGAGCATAGCAAATTTTAAGCAAGTAGACTTCACTAATCTTTCTATTAGCGCAGGTAATTTTACTTGGGATTTTGCAGACGGAACTACATCAGAAGAACAAGATCCATCTCACGTATTTGCAGGAGAAGGAAGCTACGATGTAATGTTAAAGGCAACAGACGGAAATGGTGTACAAAGTGATACGGTAATTACTGTATCTATTGTAGATGAATTAGTTCCAGAATTTGCTTGTAATAGTTTTGAATGCTCAGACCGTAGTGTTTGGGGTAGCTTTTCAGGTTCTGGTTCTCCAACACCTCCTGATGGAGATACTGGAGCAAAATTACAGTCTGCTACTCATGTTTTGGATCAGACAATAAAAGTAACTGGTGGTGTAACTTACAATGTAAGTTTCCATTATGTAAGTGCTTCTAGTTCAGGAACATCTTGCGGTCAGTTCTTATTAGAAGACCCAGATAATGGAGTAACATTTGTAGAAGAAGGAATAGAGTTAACACCTAATGCTTCTGATTATGTTTATAAAAGTTTCGTCATTAATACTGAGGTAAATACAGAAAACTTACGTTTTTACCTTTTACCTGGTGATGTTACAGGCCGCTATGACTTAGTGGAGATCAAAAAAGTTGATTAAAGAGTATTCCATATAGATTATTTTAGATTCACTCGGCTTCGGCTGGGTGGATCATCTATAAAATCACATTACAACACAAAAGGAATAAACAACATAGAAATGAAACAAATTACACTTACTTCAACCCTAATTTTACTTACCCTTTTATTTGTTCACGCAAACATTGCTACGGCAAAAGATATATTGGTGAACAATAAAGAGGAATTATCAAAAGCATTAAAAGAAGTTCAACCTGGTCATGTAATCTTATTAAAGAATGGAACATGGACAGACGTTGAAATAAAATTGAAAGGAAAAGGTACTGAAGAAAATAAAATTGTACTAAAAGCTGAAACACCAGGTAAAGTGTTTTTAGAAGGACAATCTTATTTACGTATCTCTGGTAGTTATATTGTTGTAAGTGATTTAGTATTTAGAAATGGTTTTACACCAACAAGTTCAGTAATTAGCTTCCGTACTTCTTCTAAAGAATTAGCATATAATTGTAGAGTAACAAACTGTGTTGTTGAAGACTACAGTAACACCGAAAGATATGATAGTGATAAGTGGGTTGAAGTTTTTGGTAAAAACAATTCATTTGACCATAATGCATTAGTAGGAAAAAGAAATAAAGGTGTAACTCTTGCTGTAAGATTAAACAGTGAAGAGAGCTTAGAAAATAACCATGTAATTGCTTATAATTATTTTGGAGGACGTCAAAATTTAGGGAGTAATGGTGGAGAAACTTTACGTATTGGAACAAGCCATTATTCAAGAAGTAATTCGAACACAACGGTAAAGAACAATTACTTTGAAGCATGTGATGGTGAACTAGAAATTGTATCAAACAAATCTTGTGGAAATACATACCAAAATAATGTTTTTGATGAGTGTAAAGGTACACTAACACTTCGTCATGGAGAGAGAACACTAGTAGAAGGAAATTACTTTATTGGTAACAGAAAGCACAATACTGGTGGTATTAGAGTAATTAATGAGCATCAAACAGTAAAAAATAATTATTTAAGTGGTTTAACAGGTTACCGTTTTAGAGGAGCCTTGGTAGTAATGAATGGTATTTATAATTCACCTATCAACCGTTATAATCAAGTAATTGGAGCAAAGATTACAAATAACTTATTAATAGACTCAGACCATGTTCAATTGTGTGCTGGTAGTGATAAAGAAAGATCTGCTACACCTATTGAATCAGTAATGAAAAACAACCTTTTCTTTACAGCAACAAACAATAACTTATTTACAGTTTATGATAATATTGAAGGTATTGACTTTGAAAATAATTATGTAAATAAAGGAGAGAATACTCCAGTAGAAGAAGGCTTTACATTTGTAGATTATCAGCTAGAAGAAAATGAGTTTGGTTTACGTGTTCCTAAAAAGAAATTACTTAAAAAAATAGGTTTTGAAGGAGATGTTAAACTACCTGTAACGAAAGAAGAAGTTGGCCCTTCTTATTACAAAAAAGAAGTAAAAGAATTAGCATTTAACACTGGTAAAGTGATTAAAGTAGCAGCTGGTGATGATACACTAATTGATGCAGCTAAGAAAAGTAATGCAGGTGATATTTTAGAATTAGAGAATGGCGGAGTATATAGTTTATCTAAGATACTATTTGTAAACCACCCGATAACAATTAGAGGTGCTGAAGGAGAAAAGCCAGTAGTTAGATCTGAAAAAGCAGTTTTCTTTAAAATTGAAAACGGTGGAGCTTTAAAATTGAATCATTTAGTGATAGATGGAGCAGATTCTCCAGACCAATCAGGTAACTGTGTGGTAAGTACAAGTAAGTACTCTATGAACGAAAATTATAAATTTATCACTTTAGATTGTGATGTTAAGCAATTAAATATCAATCATACTTTTAGTTTCTTAAAGATTTATGCTAGTACAATGGCAGATTCTGTAGTAATAGAAAATTCTACTTTTACAGATGTGACTGGCTCTATTCTATCATTAGATAAGGAAATTGAAGACCTAGGAATGTATAACGCAGAGTATGTAATAATAAAGAACTCTAAGTTTACAAAAATAGGAGATACTATTGCAGATGTCTACAGAGGCGGAACAGATGAGAGTACTTTTGGACCTAACGTTGCCATTACAAAATGTGATTTCACAGACGTTGGTAATAGCAAAAGAAACAAAGACAATTCGTCTTTAGCATTCCATGGAGTACAAAATTTACAAGTAGCTGATTGTAATTGGAAAGACAGTGCACCTGTGCAATTGTTCTTAACAAACGGAGAACCTATCTCTAACTTAAACAATTGTGTGTTCGATAACACAGAACAAATTATATCGAACAACAACAGCTATACTACAAAGAATATTCAAGTGATAAACTAAGGAATAGTGAAAGAATTTATTTACATATTAGTTTCAGCGATAATAGTTCAGACACCTCTATTTGGTCAACAGACTTACCCTACTTTGTCTGTTACCAAAGGAGAGGTTGTTGAAATCCGATCAGCACTCGGACAAGGAACATTATTTGATACTTCTATTGACAAAGTACGTGCGCAAGTTGATCAATTTGTAACTACAGGATTAGACGTTCCTGTACCAAAAGATTTAGCTGGAGGATATACACACGAACAACATAAAAAGAACTTCTTGATTTTGCAGAAAGCAGGACTCCTTTTTCAAATTACAGAAGAAGAAAAGTATGCAATCTTAATTAAAGAAACATTATTTAAGTACAGAGAGATGTATCCTAAATTGGAGAGACATCCTTCTACAAAGTCGTATGCTAGAGGAAAATTATTCTGGCAATGTTTAAACGACGCCAATTGGTTAGTCTATGTAAGCCAAGCCTATGATTGTATTTACGATTGGTTAAGTGAAAAAGAAAGAAAGGAGTTAAATAAAGAATTATTTGTGCCTATGGCCAACTTTCTTTCAGTAGAAACACCTCGCTTTTTTAATAGACTACATAACCACAGTACTTGGGCAAATGCCGCTGTTGGGATGATTGGTTTAGTAATGGAAAATGAAGACTTAGTACAAAAAGCATTAAATGGTTTGCCAATGTCTAAGGAAGCATTAAAAGATAATGATGGAGGGTCTATCACATTAAAAGGCCAAAAGAAAGCAGGTTTCTTAGCACAGATAGATTTCTCTTTTTCTCCTGACGGATATTATACTGAAGGGCCTTATTACCAACGTTATGCAATGTATCCTTTCTTAATTTTTGCGTTGGCATTAGATAACTCTAAACCAGAAGTAAAGATTTTTGAATACAATAACGAGGTATTGATAAAAGGAGTGTATGCACTTCTTAATCAGACGAATGCAAAAGGAGAGTTTTTTCCTTTAAATGATGCACAGAAAGGCATGTCATATTTTTCTAGAGAGTTAAAATTGGCTTTATCTTTAGCTTATCAATATGGAACAAAAGACCCTAGTTTATTATCATTAATAGAACTGCAAGAAAGTGTACCATTGATTTACTCAGGTATGCAAGCAGCACTAGCAATTAAAGAAGGTAAAACTATTCCTTTTGTGAAGAAAAGTGTAATGTTGAGAGACGGAGCAAAAGGAGATGAAGGTGCTATTGGTATTCTTAGAGCAGACAAAGAAGGTGAAGTTGACCTTATAATGAAATATGCAAAACATGGTATGGGACATGGTCATTTTGATCGTTTATCATACAGTATGTTTTACGGAGAGCAAGAAGTTCTACAAGATTATGGAGCAGCCAGATGGGTTAATATAAATCAAAAAGATGGTGGTGGCTACTTAAAAGAAAACAAGACATGGGCAAAGCAGACAGTGGCCCATAACACGGTTGTTGTCGATGAAAAATCGCAATTTAGAGGAAAAGTAAAGGCCGCTGATGCTATTGCCCCAACATCATATATTTTTGATGTAGACAACCCTAACTTACAGGTTGTGAGTGCAAAAGACACAAACTGTTACACAGGAGTAGAATTACAAAGAACAATGATCTTGTTAAAAGATAGTAGTTTTGAAAATCCTTTAGTTTTGGATCTGTTTGCGGTAAACTCAGAAGAAGAGCACGACTTATTATTACCTTATTACTATAAGGGACAGTTAATGCAGACAAATATTGATTTTAAACAATCAACAACGTTATCTGCAATGGGAGAGTCTGATGGTTTTCAGCATTTATGGAAAGAAGCAGAAGGAAAAGCAGCAGAGGGAGTAACACAAATCAATTGGTTTGATAAAGCTACTTTCTTTACACTAACAAGTACAACTACTGCTTCGGATAACATTATAACAGCACATATAGGAGCTAACGATCCTAACTTTAATTTAAGACACGATCCAGCGTTTTTTCTTCAGAAGAAAGGAAAAAAAGGAAGAACATTATTTGCATCAATTTTAGAAACTCATGGTAAATACTCTAGAGTGAGTGAGTTTGCAACTAATGCCTACGGTAGCATTACAGATATTACAATAATAGACAATACATCAGAGTACACAGTAGTTAACTTTACTAACAAACAAGATGAAGAATGGACCTTCATTATATCAAACAAACAACGTAGCGATGCCTCGAAACATCGCCTAACTATCGAGAATAGAGAGATTAAATGGGGTGGTCCATTCACCCTTTTTAAGAATGAATTAGAGCAATAAAAGAAATAATAAGCAAATTAAAAGCAAACAAACCGTTTTTAGCTTCCATGTTAATAAAAGTGGAATCAAGAACAGTATCTCAATCACTCTAATACTTAGAGTGTAACGGGAACCTCTTTTAATAGCAGATATGGAAGCAGAAAAATAATATAACTATGGAGAATTTAGTAAAAGATTTACCTGAAGAAAAAACCACAGAGAAATCATCAGGGTTTAAATTAAAAGGATTGAGATGGTGGATTATTGGGTTAGTATGTTTAGCAACAATAATTAACTATATAGACCGTTCTGCAATGGCTATTATGTGGCCAGCAATCTCGACAGATTTAGGAATGGATAAGAGTGATTATGCATTAATTCTTAATGTATTTATGGTAGCATATGCTATTGGTCAGTCTATATCTGGTAAAATGTTTGATAAAATTGGTACACGAATGGGATTTGTAATCTCAATTTCGGTATGGGGTGTTGCTACTATGCTACACTCTGTTGCAAGAGGTTTAACTTCTTTTGCCTCTTTTAGAGTAATGTTAGGTATGGGCGAGGCTGGTAACTGGCCAGGTGCTGTAAAGAATAATGCAGAGTGGTTTCCGGTAAAAGAAAGAGCTTTGGCACAAGGGATTTTTAATTCTGGAGCAGCGTTAGGTTCTGTAGTAGCACCACCATTAATTGCAATTTTATGGGCAAGTTTCGGATGGCAAACTACATTTATGTTTGTAGGTGTATTAGGCTTGTTATGGATTGCACCTTGGTTAATTATGAACAAAGGTATTCCAGTAAAACACCCATGGATTACAGACAAAGAGAAAAAATATATTCTTGATGGAAATCAGGAAGAAGGTAACGATAAAGAGGAGCCAGCAAAAGGGTTAAGTATGAGAGAAATATTATCATACAAAGCATCTTGGGCAGTGTTAGCATCACGTTTCTTTATAGAGCCAATTTGGTGGTTATTTGTAGGTTGGATGCCTTTATACTTGGCAGATACTTATGGGTTTAATGTAAAAGAAATTGGATTCTTCTCTTGGGTTCCTTATGTAGGAGCAGCGTTAGGTAGTATCTCTGGAGGTTATTTTTCTGGTAAATTAATGCTAAGAGGAGCTTCTATAGATAAAGCAAGAAAACAAACAATTACAATTGGTGGTATAATAATGTTTGTAGGTCTTTTAGCAACAATTTTCTTTGCAGATTCTGCGTTAAAATTTGTACTAATTGTAGCTACAGTATTGTACGGTTTCCAATTTGTAATCAGTAATATTCAAACAATTCCAAGTGATTTATTTACGGGTAAATCAGTAGGGTCTTTAGCAGGACTAGGAGGAACAGTAGGCGTCTTTTCTGTGATCATTATGAACTTCCTTGTGCCAATTATATCAAGCTATTCTTACACTCCAATATTTATTATGATTGCAGCATTTGTGCCGCTAGGAGTAGCATCAATATATCTTCTTGCTAAGGAAATAAAGTCAATAAAGTAATAACATTTAAATTTTTAAAAACATGGATTTATCAAATAAAGTAGCAATTGTAACAGGTGGAGCGAGAGATATTGGAAAAGCAATATCTAAAAAATTAGCAGCAGAAGGTGCTAAAGTGGTTATCAATTATTTTGATAACGAAGAGCAAGCAAATCAAACATTAATTGAAATTAAAGCAGCTGGAGGAGAGGCAACTCTTTGTCAAGGTGATATGACAAACCCAGTTGATGTTCAAAAAGTAGTAAAGCATTCTTTAGATATATATGGTGATAATATCCATATTCTTGTAAATGTTGCAGGTGGTCTTGTAGCAAGAAAGAAACTTGATGAAATGGACTTGAATTTCTTCAACTTTGTAATTCAGTTAAACTTAAATTCAGTTTACTTGATGACACAAGCAGTTGTACCTCATATGCCATCTGGTGGATCTATCTTAAACTTTGCTTCTCAAGCTGGTAAAGATGGTGGTGGACCAGGTGCAAGTGCATACGCAACAGCAAAAGGTGCAGTAATGACGTTTACTCGTTCTATGGCTAAAGAATTAGGACCAAAGAATATTAGAGTAAACTCTTTATGTCCTGGTATGATTGCAACAACTTTCCACGATACGTTTACAAACACTGCTGTTAGAGAAAAAGTAGCGGTTAGTACTCCGTTAGGTCGTGAAGGAAACGCAGATGAAGTAGCAAACTTCGTAGCTTGTATTTCATCTTCAGAATCTTCTTTTGTAACAGGTACAAACATTGATATTAACGGGGGACTAATGTTCTCATAAGTATATGAAAATAGTAACTTTTGGAGAATTACTATTCCGTTTCTCACCAGTAGGAAATCAAAGATTTTCTCAGGCTTCATCTTATGAAGCCACGGTGGGGGGTGCGGAAGCAAACATAGCCATGTCATTAGCTCAATATGGAGATAATGTGGAATATGTAACTGTTGTTCCTAATGACGAATTAGGCTTATCAGCAGTAAGAGAGGTGAAAAAATGGGGTGTTAATATAGACCCTATTTTATACCAAGGTAACAAAATGGGTTTCTACTTTTTAGAAAAAGGTGGCTCATTGCGTGGAGGTAGTGTAATTTATGACCGTGCAGGATCATCTTTTACAGAAATTGATGCAAATACTTTTGATTGGGATGAGCTTCTTAAAGATGCAGATTGGTTTCATTGGTCTGGTATTACTCCAGCTTTGTCTCAGGGTGCAGCAGAAGCAAGTTTAGCAGCTATTCAAGCCGCAAATAGAAAAGGTATTCCAGTATCTTGTGATTTAAATTATAGAAGTAAACTTTGGAAGTATGGTGTAGATCCAAAAGAGGTAATGCCAGAACTTATAAAAGGTACATCTATAGTTTTAGCGAACGAAGAAGATGTTGCAATGTACTTAGGTATTAAGCCTTCTGAGAGCGATTATGAGCATATTGAAGGATTTGATAAACGTTGTTATAAGTTTATTAGTGAGGCTTTAGTAGAGCAATTTCCTAACATAGACTGCGTGGTTACTACATTACGTCAGACAATTAATGCGTCGCATAACAGATGGTCTGGTGTAACATACAATGGCTGTGAGTTTATTCAAGGAGATGTTCATGAAATTCCATCAATTGTTGACAGAGTAGGAGGAGGAGATTCTTTTATGGCTGCATATATACATGGAAAAACAAACTTTAACGACGATCAAAAGACGTTAGATTTTGCATTAGCAGCATCAGCTTATAAGCTTTCTATACCTGGCGATTATAATATTGCTACAGAACAGGAAGTTTTCCAGATAATGGACAAGAGCAGTATCAAAAAGATAAATAGATAACTATGGCTAGGTTTACTAGAATTGAAGTGGCACAGAAGATGAAAGAAGTAGGTATTGTACCTGTTTATTATCATCCAAGTCCAGAAGTTTGTTGGGATGTTTTGTATGCTTGTTATCAGGCAGGAGTTCGTGTATTTGAATTCACAAATAGAGGAGATAATGCGGATAAAGTATTTGATCATCTAGTACAAAAGATACCACAATTTGCACCAGAAATGATTTTAGGAATTGGTTCTATTGTAGATGCAGTTACTGCTGGAATTTACATTCAGAAAGGTGCAGACTTTATTGTTTGTCCAATTCTAAACGAAGAAATTGCTAAAATTTGTAACCGTAGAAAAATAGCTTGGTCACCAGGTTGTGGTACAGTTTCAGAAATTTCTAGAGCAGAAGAACTAGGGGCAGAAGTAGTAAAAATATTCCCTGGGCTTCAAGTAGGTGGACCTGAGTTTGTAAAGGCTGTAAAAGGCCCAATGCCTTGGTCTAGTATAATGCCAACAGGAGGCGTTCAGCCAACTTTTGAAGATTTAGACGCTTGGTTTAAATCGGGTGTTCATTGTGTAGGTTTAGGCTCACAATTAATGGACAAACAACTAATTGCAAAAAGAGATTACTCAGCTTTAAAAGCAAAAATTGAAGATGTTGTTAACATTGCAAATCAATGTTTAGCAGAAAAATCTGGCTTTGCTTTAGTGTAGTAGTCTCATCAAAATCTATACAGTAACTACTAACAAACAAACACTCTATGAAGTATTCAACTACAATTAAAAGTTTTTTTAAAATAGCTTTTTTACTATGGATGACTCTTGCTGGTATAGGTTTTTCTTGTGGATGCAATCAGATTGAAGATGAAAAAACGCCAGTAGTAGAGGAAGAAATAGAGGCGGATAATCCAGATGATACGACATCTGATGATAAGGAAACAGAAGAAGAGGAGGAAAGTTCTGACAATGAGGAAGAAGAAGAAAATAATGAAGAGTCGAACTTCCCTTATCCTTTTGAAATATTGAATCTTCAGAATTGGAAATTAAATGCCTTTACAGGTACGCTTAATACACCAGTTTATGAAGACCAAATTTCTAACTTATCTACTTATGAAAATGAAAATTGGTTTTTTACAGAAGATGGGCAGTCTGTTGCATTTAAATGTTACGGAGGGTATCCAACTTCTTCGGGTTCTGGTAACCCAAGAACGGAGCTAAGAGAGATGACAGCAAATGGAAGTTCTACATTAAATTGGGACGGTACTAAAGGTACTAACCGAATGGAGTGGAAAGTGAAGGTTGATCAATTACCTAGTTCTGGAAAGGCCTGTTTTGGACAGATTCATGGTAGATCTTCAGATTTTGATGATGTAATTCGTATTCAATTTCAGGGAGATGACAATCAGTCTGAAGGCGGTGTACGTTTAAAAATCATGGGATGGGTAACTGAAGAAAATGATGACAAGGAGGGTGATTATTTAGATGGAGATTGGAAACTAGATGAAGAATATCATTTCGAATTAATTTTTGAAGATAGCAATGTCTGGGTAAATCAAATAGACGAGAGCGGAGAGAAAAAAGAAATTTACCGTTTTGAAGGTTGTGCAAGTGATTACAACTACTTTAAAGCAGGAATTTATCTTCAATCAATGCAAAACAAACCGTTTGATTTAAACGACTACGGACAGGTTTCAATTTCATATTTAAATATATCACATTAGTATATAATACATTTATTATAGTGTGTGCGATTGTTTTTAATATCGGTTAACTAGCAAAATTTTGTCGACAATTTACTATCGCTTTTTAGGAAGCAAGACCACTTTAAACAAACACTTACAATTTAACTTCACAAATAAATTTAGCACACTATTTAAATGAATTATGAACAACCAGTCGAGTAAAGTAAAAACAATAGCTCTAAAGCTATCTTTTCTGTTATGCGGATTAGGAGCAATGTCTAGCTGTAATCAAAAAGATGAAATGGGTGCTCTTGAACAAGAGGATCAAATAGTAAAAGGAAGTTCTGCAAGAACAGCAGTTTCAATTGCTAACAATAGCTTTGAAAGTAGCTGGTCTAGTTGGAATGATACAGATCCCTCTTCAATATCTGGAGAAGGAAACTCAGGAAGTAAGTCTGCAAAAATAACTGGTGCAGGTGGTAAATTTACACAAGAAGTAGATGTACAATCCAACACCACTTATGAGTTATCTGCCTATGTGAAAGGTGGATGGCGTTTAGCTGCTTATGTAAATGGAGAAAAAACTTCTAGAAGTGGAACAGCTTCATCTTGGGAACAAGAAGTGATAACGTTCTCTACAGGAAGTGCCTCTACAGTAACAATTGCTGGAGAGTATAATAGTAGTGAAGGTCGTTTTGATGATTTTACTTTAGAATCTACAGACGGAGAAACAACTACACCTCCATCTACTTCTAATGAACAACTAGAAGTAGCAGGTGTAACTGCTTCTGCAAACGATGGAAATGTTCCTGCAAATACTATTGACGAAAGTTTATCTACACGTTGGTCTGCAAATGGAAACGGACAGTGGATACTTTATGATTTAGGAAGTGTAAAAAACATTTCTTCTTTAAAAGTTGCTTGGTTTAAAGGTAACGCTCGCTCGAGTACATTCGAAGTATTAACTGGAGATGCTACAACAGATTTAGCTGTTGTTCATTCTGGTGTATCTAGTGGGTCTTCTTTAGAATTAGAAGAAGTTTCATTATCGAATGCAAGCGGTAGATATTTAAAAATTATAGGGTACGGAAACTCATCTAATACATGGAATAGTATTACAGAAACAGAAATTTATGGTACAGATGGCGATGGTGATGGCGTTGACCCTACAGATCCTGTAGAGCCAGTAGACCCTCCATCAACAGGTGGTTATCCATATGATATTTTGAACTTACAGGGATGGAAATTAAACGCTTTCTCTGGATCACTTAATAGCCCTAAGTTTGTAGATAATACACCAAATTTAGATACATATTCTAATGATAATTGGTTCTTTACAGATGGCGATTGGGTATCGTTTAAATGTTATGCAGGCTATCCTACATCTTCTGGATCAGGAAATCCAAGAACAGAATTAAGAGAAATGAATTCTTCTGGATCTAATGAGATTGAATGGGACGGTGATTCTGGAACAAACAGAATGGAATGGAAAGTTCGTGTAGATCAATTACCAAGTTCAGGAAAAGTATGTTTTGGACAAATTCATGGTCCATCTGATACATTTGATGATGTAATTCGTGTTCAATTCCAAGGTGATGCTAACCAATCTTCTGGTTCAGTTCGCTTAAAAATTATGGGATGGGTTACTGAAAAGAATGATGATAATGAAGGCGACTTTATTGATGGAAATTGGACAGTAGGTGGAGAAATGCACTTCCGTTTAATTTTCGAAAATACGAATGTTGTTTTGTATAACATCTCAAGCAGTGGTTCTGCTACAGAAATTTATAGATTTAATGGTTGTGGTAGTAATGGAAATTACTTTAAAGCCGGAACGTATTTACAATCTATGAAAGGAAAATCATTGGATACTTCTGATTTTGGGCAAGTATCAATTAGTTATTTAAATATAACACACTAAAAGTATTTGAAAACGGACGAATATATAACTATCAATTATTAGAGGTATTCTTATGCGAGGATACCATTGTGTGTGCGATTCTTCGGTTTAGGTCGTGAAGTCAAAATGTTGGAGGAAATTTAGATACAATACATTTTAAGTAGTTTAATCAATTTTTAGTGTTGTATTGGTGAGATTGGTTCTCTTAAAATTTGTATTGATAAACAGATTTTCAACATTTTTGGTCTTGATTGATTTCAATATTTTGATCAATGATCTGAACTTATCTTAGATAATAACGTTAAAAACAACTCTCGAAACATGTAACATGTGGTGAGAGTTGTTTTTTGTTTAGTCAAAAAAATATTCTATTACTAATCTTTCATAGAAGCTTCTTCAACCCTTAAATCTTTCCATTTTGAACGGGCATTATTTAGGATTGCTTCTAACTCTAATCTAAGATTAATTATAACTTCGTTATTGTTCTTTTCCTCATCGGATAATAAGCGAATTTTGAAGTCAAGATTTTTAAGTTGACTGGCTGTTTCACTATAGTTTAACCACAATTGTTTATGGTTGTAAAAACCCTCCCAGGCAGATAGAATTGTTATATTAACCCCTGCTAATAGAATAAAAGACTTTATTGAGAAGTTGATTAAATCTATATTTTCTGGTGTAGAAGGAATACTCTCCTTTATGGCTACAAGAAAAGTGATTAAAGCAGACAAAATAGAAATGGCAATATAAATACCAAAGCCTTTAAGCTTATTTTCTTTGCTTCGTTTTACCGTTTTATTTATTTGATTTTTTATCTCTTCGTGTAGAATAGTGATTTTATGTTGGTTCTCCATCTTATTGCCAAATGTGTTTGTAAATAGTTTCGTAATTGTCTACTTCTAGTACTTTTATTCCTACAGATTCTAAAAAGAATTTTTTACCTAAGAAACTGTCATCTTCTTTTTTAACTGTAATGTACCAGCCGTCTTTTTTTTGCTTAGGAAAGGCTTTAAAGTATTTGGCTCGTTCTATTAATAGCCATCTAAAAAACACTTCATTTTCTTCTAAACCTAAACCAATAATGAATAACGATTTATTAAAAATAATATGTAACCAAGTAGGGTAGCCGTTCCAATTTTTAGCAAGTTTTTCTTCTTTACCAATTGCACCTCTATTTTGATACATCATTTTTCTAACTCTCTCAACATTACCCATATACTGAGATAACCCTAGTTTAATACTTCTGTGGTATTTTATCATGCCATTTAGGTACCAAACACCAAAACCATCTATAGGATTTTTTAGTTTTTTATCGCTAAAATAGCAGTTCCAAGGATAGTAATCAGAAAACCCTTTATAAGGTATTTTATAGGGCTTAAGTTGAGCAGATTTCGGAATTAGATCGTCAAAATTAGTAGTTAGAATAGGCGCATTCAAAGCACGTATTTTATTTAGAATGATATTTTGATCATCGTTATGTTTCCATAAACTCATAGTGTTTTTTACATCCTTTTGAATGGTAGCACTAAAGTTCTTTTTGGTTGTATTCTGAATGTCTATAGCATCATAAAACTCAGTAAATGATATACCTTTAAAAATCTGATTTTCAAATTTAGCTTTCTTACTGTACTTGTTCCAAAGTTCTATCAATAGTTTATCCCAAGTAATATTTTCTTTACTGAAATAACGGTTTATACCATTCCCAAACACAAATGAGAGTTGAGATTTATGTTGTTCAATAATCTCTTGTATTGCTGAAGCTGTTAGAATTTCTCTTTTTGAAGGAGTGTTACTGTTTATCATTCTAAAAATTAATAACCTAAGTAGAAGCTTTCAAACTTTTTTATTGATGCAATATTAAGAAGCTGTGTAGCTTATTATTTAGTTATAAAGTCATCTGTAATAGTCAAGTTGTAGGTCGAATATCGTTAAATATCATCGGTTATTCAAATAGCTTTGATTTTTATGAATAGTCCATCAATTTAAGAATGGTGCTTTTTAATACAATTTGTAAACAGAAAAGGTCACCTCAATTATTTGAAGTGACCTTAATGTATTTAATTAACTAGCCTATTATTTATAGATCTGCTTTTTTAGGGATACTTACATAATCTTTTCGATCATAAATTTCGCCAAAAGTTTTACCAAAATTAGGCATGTTAGATGTATTCCAAGATTCTTCAAATCCATATCTTGGACTGTCAAAGAATTCTGGACGATGTTTTTCCCAAGTCCATGTCCATTGATAGACAGCCTCCTTCATAGAAGTGACAATTTCAGGATGTAGACTAGCAATATTGTTTTCTTCTCCAATGTCTTCGCAAAGATCATAAAGAGCCCATTTCCCATTTCCAAGAGAGTGCAGTTTATAATTATCTTGTACAACACCCGTCCAATTTCTATTATGCTGATGGCGCATTACAAAAATGGGCTTATCATTTCTAGAGTTTTTATTATTAACAATACCCTCCCAAGCATCTACACCGTCATAAATTTTTGATGAAGGAATTTCTACGCCACCTAAATGAGCAAGAGTAGGGTAAAAATCAAGAGCAGAAAAGTTATTGCTATTTATTTCTCCTTTTGGGACATTACCATTAGGCCAATGCATAAACATAGGTACTCTAAAACCACCTTCATAAGCATCTCCCTTTTTCCCTTTTAGAGGTTGGTTGTTTGCTCCTTTTGTATATTTCCCCCCATTATCACTTAAGAAAATAATTAACGTATTATCAAATTGGCCAGTACTCTTTAATTTTTCTACAACTCTTTTTATGTTATAATCTACGTTATACATCATGGCTGTGTAAGTAAGTCTTTCAGAACCATTTGCAGCGGCATCTTCACCAAGTGTTTCTTGTAATTGCTTAATGTCTTTTCCTTGTGCCTGTAATGGAGTATGAGGAGCATTATACGACAAATAGAGATAGAATGGAGCCTCTTTTTTAGATGCATCTTCTATAAATTCTAATCCAGCATCTGTTAAAATATCTGTTACATATTGTTCTTTGTCTGTGGGAACATATGTAGTATTTTCCATCATTGGTCTATTATAGTCGTAGTGGTAATCTCCAACTTTTGCAATAGCAGGGTTATATGTTTCGCTTTTCACCCAAGACTTAGAAAAGTATTCATGTCCACCACCTAAAAAACCATAAAAATAATCGAAGCCTCTACTAGTAGGATGGTATTTTTCTTCTTCGCCTAAATGCCATTTTCCTATAGCTCCAGTATAATATCCTGAAGATTGTAACTCATCGCTAATAAACGTTTCAGTGTCGTCAATTCCGTTTCCAGAAAAAGCAGCAAGATTAAATTGAGCACCTAATGTATGGGGCATTTTACCCGTTAGAATACTTGTTCTGCTTGGTCCACAAAATGGATGAGCCACATAAGCAGATGTAAATATTGTTCCTTGATTGGCAAGTTTATCAATGTTAGGAGTGAGTATGTCTTTAGCGGAATTTGGCATAAACCCAACATCAGCATACCCTAAATCATCCATTAAAATAAAAAGAATATTTGGCCTTTTTATTTTAGAAGGCGTAGGTGTGCTACCTATAACATAAACGTTTGTAGTTAGTAGAAATAGGATTGCCCCTAAGTAGTGTTTTAAAATTTTTGTTTTCATTTCAAATAATGCTCTTTAGTAATGACCACCTTATAAAAGAATAGTAATACTCCTTCTTAACAGTCCGGTAAATTGATTTGTCACACACTTCATGGTTTAACCAGAAATGTTATTCATAAAATTAGATGTTGTATTATGTAATTAGGTTTCTTTACGTACAAAAAATATTTCTGTGACTCTATTTTAGATGTTTAATGGCCGTTAAACAACATTTTAACTAAATATAAGACGAATCAATTTAAAGAAGTGAATGTTATTTTTTATCTATCTAATTTTTAAAATGGAAGTTATTAATTGCTGTTTATTGATTGTTATTAGTGAGTAATATCAGACTTGAAAAGTATATTACTACTCTATTTTTTTATTATCTATTGATTATTGATAAAGATTTTTAAAATTATAAGGTGTTTGAAAAGTACTTTTTTTGAAGAATTTGAAAAAGTTATTTGGCTCTATAAAACCAGATTTATGAGCAGCATCTTTTACAGATAAATTTGGATTAACTAATAATCGTTTTATACAAAGTAGCGTGATTTCATCAATTACTTTTTTAGTAGTCTCCTTACAAATGTTATAGGTAATTAGGTTGAGCATTTTAGAAGTGATACTTAACTTATCCGCAAAATATTTAACGCTTCTACTTTTAGGGTGGTACTCTTCTACAAGCTCCTGAAATTTGATAAACTGAGATATATATTGAGTATCAATTTCTGGGATTATAGAGTAAGATCTAATTCTTTTTATTTTGAGAATAATAATTTGCAAAAAGTTATGTATAATCTTTTTGCCTTCTTCATCTTGAGCACTTAATAATTCTACTCTAAGTTGGTTTATTAACTGTGTAAATGTATTAAATTGAATAAGATCAATTTGATTATGTTGCTTAAATAAGTACCCATTAAATAGTTCAGAGATATTTATAGAACTGCTACTTTCAAATAAATTAGCAATATACTCTTCTGTAAAAAGTAAGATGAAACCTTTTGCGTTACTTTTATGAAATTGATGTACTTGTCCTTTTTTTAATGTAAGTATTCCTCCTTTTGAATACGCATAATTCTTGAAATCAATAGTGTGAATTCCTTCACCTTCCGTTATAAAAATTAGAGCAAAAAAGTTTATTTGGTGTATTTTATTATGCTCGGAATTTTGAAGAATTTCTTCTAAAGAAATAATATCAAAATCAGAGGTAACTGTTTTTTTCTTGTCAAATTCAATGTAAGTATGGTTATCGCTCATTATAGTAGTGTAGTAGATAAGGTAATGAAAGTGCTGTAAATGTAGCTGATCTATTGTAAATGAAGAAGTTAATTGTCAATTTTAATCAAGTGGTAACTATTTATACAGATTGATAATATAACGAATACATTATGTATTAAGTATTTTTTCAAAACAGAATTATCAATAAAAAAGAAAATACTTCTATTACTTAATTTATAATAGAAGTATTTTAAAAAGTTGATTTATAGTATTATGCGTAACATCTTACTTCGAATAGTTTAATCTTTTTGGCTCCATAAGTTTCTTTTAAATTGATTTTAATAGCTGTTACCTTTTGTGTGTCAAAACTAAATTTAATTAATCTGGTTTTATTTTGATTTATACCTCCTAGATCGATCCATTTACCATTCACCCTACCTTGAATACTTAGTGTTTTTAGCATTTCTTTTGGAATACTATTTCCATAAAGAGCATCATTTCTACTGTCTTTTCGCATCATGATGTTTCTACTTAAGTTTGTATCACATTTTAATTCAATTTTAGAAATATTTAAAGGAGTATCCCATTCTAACTGAATTTCGGCACTTGTATTTTTAGATTGCCAATGATTTATTTCACCATTAATATCTCTAGAAATACCATTAGTAAGATTTAGAATATTACCACTAGAGGTAGAATCTGCAAATAAAGTACTGGCTTGTTTTGCTAAATCAGCATTATCATTAGCTACTTTGTTTGGAATAAAGGCATCGTCTCTGAGGAGTTGTTCTTGCAATTGATTAATATATTTTGTTCCAATGTCTTTTGGCGTAGTTGCGTGTTGAACACATAATGTAGCTGCAGTTCCCACTGCTTGACCTTGTAAGGCACATGTTGCCATAATTCTAGAAGAAGATAAAGCAATATGAGTTTGACTTACATTACGACCCGCAAACATTAAATTGGATATATTTTTAGAATATAAACTTCTAAATGGAAACTGATAGATACTTTTAAAGTGGTAATGAAAGTAACTTGGTGGTTCAGAAATGTTTTCTATTCCACCTGGGTTATGTTCATCTAAAGACCAGCCACCAAAAGCAACAGCATCATAGAAATTTTTATGCTGAGTCATGTCTTTTTCTGAAACTACATAATCGCCAATAAAGCGTCTTGATTCTCTTCTAGAGGGAAGCGAACCTACCCAATCAAGGGCTAAATTTTCTGCTTCTGGAAAATTGCCTGAGTTTTTAATATAATCCCATACACCATGTAAATAACCCATTAATTTATGGCGGTTAATTTCAGCATCAGCAATAATATCATCATTACTTCCAACTTCAATCCACCAAATCCCATCTTGAAAACCTGCAAATTTACGTCTTTTGTGAGCGCCTTCATGCGTATATTTAATAGCATAAGATGGGGGTGAATAATGCATTGGTTTACCCATATCTTTAGACGACATGAGTAAAGTAGCTCCCATCTGCCATCCATCTGCTTTTTCTGGGGCAAAGTTCTCATTAAACTCTTGTTTACCTTCTCTACCAGTTCTATATTCTGCACCAGCAGTGGCAGCAAGTAAGCCATCTCCAGAACAATCTATAAATACTTTGCCATTAATAGTATACAACGTTTCTGTAGTTGCTTGCCAACATTTCGCACTTTTTATTACCGTACCATCCATAATTGCCTCAACAGCTTGTGTATTTACCATTAAAGTTAGATTTGGCTCTCTTATAACGAAATCGTACATCACATGATCGAAAACGGAAAATGATTCTTGTTCATTTTCAAACCTATTAAGTAATAGTAGTTCTTCTATAATAC
Organism: Flammeovirga pectinis; assembly: GCF_003970675.1. Classification (GTDB taxonomy): domain Bacteria; phylum Bacteroidota; class Bacteroidia; order Cytophagales; family Flammeovirgaceae; genus Flammeovirga; species Flammeovirga pectinis. Next base: position 2,783,214 of record NZ_CP034562.1, on the reverse strand, counting down.
CCGTTTCTCTTTCTGCTTTTCCTTTTATATTATTTACCCCATTTAGGTGTACCCTCATTTCGCTAGAAGCATTACCTCCAAGCACGGGACGGTCTTGTATTAAAACTGTTTTTGCTCCGTTTCTTGCAGAAGCAACAGCAGCACAAATTCCTGCGGCTCCACCTCCAATAATAACAACTTCAAAGTCTATCTCTTTTTTTCTGTTCGATACGCCAATTTTTCCTTTTCCAAGGTGGTTCCATTTGTCTTTAGAAGTGGTATTTGTTATGCTTTTTTGAGAAGCACAAGATGAGCTAGCTAATGGTAAAATACCAGCGGCTATGGCTGCTTTAGAACCCTTTTTAAAAAAATCTCTTCTTTTCATAATTGTAAGAAATAATATTAATCAGGTGATTTAAATTTTAGATACACCTTTAAAAAATGATTAATCCAATTTAGATTTATACTCACCTATCACCATAAATAATCTCCTTACAAAAACTTAACTCATCGAAATAAATTGATTATATTTACTCAACAATCATTACGTCTAACTTCTTTTAAATTAATTATAAATTGTTGATTTATAGATTTTTAAATCGTTTAATTAGGTGCTTGTTTTTTCTCTTTTTACTCAACAATTGCTTAATTATTCAATTACAAGCTCAGCAGTTTACACCTCATGTTTATCAGCTTAATGAAATTGAAATTAAAGAGACGAGTCAAGAAAAAGATACGAGTACAATTAAAACCATAAAACAGCTTCTAAAAAAAAGTGGGGCTGCAAGAAACAATCTACAGTTTAGTACTGCTTTTGGTAATGGAGGAGAAGCATTATTTCTGGCAGAAGAAATTCAAGATACCTTATGGATGATACAGGCGTATGAATCAATGGGTGTTTTATATTATCTTTTTAAACAGGATGAAGAGGCAGGTACTCATTTCAAAAAAGCTAATATGTATCAACAAAAATTGTCTCAATATCAAACTGTTGCTTATCAATCTAAATATACTTCTGAATATTACTTAGCCTTATATTATCAACGGATAAATAATTTTGAACTTCTTAAAAGTCATATTGATAACTGTTTTGAATTTGTTCCTAATACTGAGAAAAATCAGATCTATAAAGTGTATTTAGAAGAAAAATTAGCAAGCTACTGGGAGGGGAAAGAAGAACCATTTAAAGCACTTGATTTATTATTTAGAGGAGTGAATACACTCGAAAATTTACCAGAAGAATATCCCAATAGAGCAATTAATACTAGCTTTTTAATTATTCTTTACGGACGAATTGCTCAAAATTATAGTGTTCTAGAAAAGTTGAGCTTGTCTAAGCAATATTTTGAAAAGGCATTAGCTCAAAAAGATGAAAGTGGTGAACATATTTTTTATAAGGCGTATGTTTTTAGTAGATATGCCAAATTGTTAGCATCAGAAGGTGAATTTAAAAAAGCATTTGTTTATCAGTCTGAAGCAAAAAAAATTAATGATATGTATTTAAATCCTCGTAATGATAGGAATAAGGATTTTCTAACCATCCGGAATCATTATAAAGAAGAAATTGATAAAAAGAATACAATTTTAGTTGCTCAACAACAGGAGATAGCTGCAAGAAATAAACAATTACTATTCTATAAATTACTTTTTCTAGTTATTGCTGTTATACTTACAATTGGCATTCTTCTTTATAGATGGAGAAATGAAAGAATAAAGCATCAGTTACTTGAAGATACCTCTAATGAACTACTGGCAATAAAAAATAAAGAACTCACTACAAATACACTTCAATTGATAGAAAGAGAACAAGTAATTATTCTTTTAAAAGAACATATTTCCAATAATGAACTAGGTACTTCTAATAAGCAATTTTTAAAATCTATTGATAGAAATTCTGAAACATTGTGGGATGCTTTTAATAGTAGATTTATAGAACAAAATATCAATTTCTACGAACGGTTAGAACAGCGAGTACCTAATTTAAGTGCTGCTGATCTAAAAATATGTGCGTTAATTAAATTGAATTTTTCAGGACAAGAGATGGCTTATTTATTGGGTATTTCTTTGGGTAGTGTACATGTTGCAAGACACCGATTAAGGAAGAAAATGAATTTAGAAAGAGATATTAATCTAACCAATTTTATCAATTCAATCTAAATAAAAAACGTGAACCATTGCTGATTCACGTTACTTTATCTTAAAGAGGAATATTACCATGTTTTTTCCTCGGGTTATGATCTACTTTATTTCTGAGCATTGTAAATGCTGCAATTAGTCTTTCCCGAGTATTTTCAGGTTTAATTACCTCATCTATATAACCTCTATACGCAGCTCTATAAGGATTTGCAAATTCTTTTGTGTATTCTGCTATCTTCTCTTGAAGTTTAGCCTCTGGGTCTTCTGCACTCTGAATCTCTTTCCTAAAGATAATTTCAGCAGCACCTTTTGCCCCATAACTGCAATTTCTGCTGTTGGCCAAGCATAATTTAAATCTGCTCCAATATGTTTAGAATTCATTACATCGTAGGCTCCGCCATACGCTTTACGTGTAATTACTGTAATTCTAGGAACGGTGGCTTCGCAAAAAGCATACAATAATTTTGCACCATTAGTAATAATTCCATTCCACTCTTGGTCAGTACCCGGCAAGAAACCTGGAACGTCTTCAAATACAAGAAGAGGAATATTAAAGGCATCGCAAAAGCGAACAAATCGAGCAGCTTTTTTAGAGGCATCATTATCTAGAACACCAGCAAGAACAGCAGGCTGATTACCAACAATACCAATACTTTTACCTCCAATTCTACCAAAGCCAACTACAATATTTTCGGCATATGCTTCGTGCACTTCAAAGAAAGAATCTTCGTCAATACTGCCGTTAATAACTTCTCTTATATCGTAAGGAGTGTTTGGATTTTCTGGAACTATTGTATTGAGTTGAGGACGAACTTCTGATTTTGGTTTTTCGTACTCGTACCTCGGAGCATCCATCTCACAGTTTTGTGGAAGGTAGCTTAGTAGTTTTTTTATTTTTTGTAGTGCAATTGCCTCATTTGCTGATGTAAAATGAGTAACACCACTTTTTGTGCTATGGGCAGATGCTCCACCTAATTCTTCAGAAGTAACCTCCTCGTGTGTAACTGTTTTTACAACATTAGGACCTGTAACAAACATATATGAGGTATTTTCTACCATCATTATAAAGTCCGTAATAGCAGGAGAATACACTGCTCCACCGGCACAAGGCCCCATTATGCAAGAAATTTGAGGTATTACACCAGATGCTTTTGTATTCTTATAAAAAATATCAGCGTAGCCTCCTAAAGATTTTACGCCTTCCTGAATGCGGGCACCTCCAGAATCATTTAAACCAATAATAGGAGCACCATTTTTCATGGCCATATCCATAATCTTACAAATTTTCTCTGCTTGAGACTCTGATAAAGAACCTCCAAAAACTGTAAAATCTTGAGAATAGACATACACCAATCTGCCCGAAATTTTACCATAGCCAGTTATTACACCATCGCCAAGGTAATGTTCTTTATCTAAACCAAATTGAACTTCTCTATGCCTTACAAATTTACCAACCTCGTGGAAGGTGTTTGTATCCATAAGTAATTCAATACGTTCTCTAGCTGTAAGTTTTCCTTTTTTATGTTGAGCTTCTATTCTTTTTTCGCCACCACCTAATTCGGCTAGACGATTCATTTCTTCTAATTTCTGAAGCTTATTCTTCATGTGTTCATGCTTAAAGTATATAGTGTGTTTATTAGTAGAAAGCTAAGAACGAAATTATTGGATTGCAAATATTTCTAAGATCTGCATAGTAAAATAGCTAGACAATCAGTTTTTATGATGAGGTTTTTACTGCTTTAAATTTTGAATACAGATAGATAATTGGGAACAGTACTAGAGGAGTGAAAGCAGATGTGAATTGTTGTACAATACCGTAAATTGTAATGTACATATATTTGTCGTTGTATGTTTTACTTATTGCACTTAAAATGATGTAAGTAAAAAGTAATACAATATAAAAAAGGATAAGGTTTTTAGTGATCTTCTTGTTGTTAAATAGTAAGTGAATAATAATGATACTTCCTGAAGTATTGATTAAAATATTTGTTTTATGAGCTAACCAATGACTATAAGAGAATATTTTTTGAGAAGAACCGATATGCAGTTTATAAAGTACATTTTGATAAAAATCAGAATATAAACTATTGCTATCTTCTTTTACATAGAAGCCTAAAAATAGCATTAAAATAAAAACTAGTAGAGCGATAATCCTCTTTTTATGATTACTACTGATCATTCGTATTAAATAAATCTTTCATTGAAGAAAATTTCTCAATCCATAACATCCAAAGGGCAAATACAATAGAATAAACAATAATTACATAGGTATATTTATGATTAAAATTAAACGTTTCTAGATCTTGAATGTAATTGTAACCAAGCATAATTACCCTTAATGTATTAGAAAGATAAATAATGAGTAGCCCAACCAAAATGTACACTATTTTAGTAGTCACTTTACCGGGAGTTAATGCTACAAAACTTGAGAATATTACCATTATGACTAAACCATTACAGGGGCTACCAACAAATACAGATTTAATACCATTTATATATAATGTACTCGCAGTATGATATGCTTCACCTCCAAAGAAGTTAATAAAAAAAGAAGACATAAATACAATGCTTTCTGTGATGGCAGAATCTATTAAACCATCTTCTTGTATGAGTGTAAACTGAAGGAGTTTCCATAGTATAAACAATAGAATAGCACGTATTCCAATAGTTTTTAATTGATGATTATGGTGATATTGCTGTTCTACAATCATAATTACACATCAGGTCTAATAGGTAAATGTCTAGAATGCTTTACATAGTAAACAGATGTGAATAAACTTTAGTTCACCCTGAAAATCAAAGCTTAAAATATTTCACGATTACAATCTGTGTTCTCAAAATTCTAATTAGAGGTTTGTTTATGTTAACAGGTGATCAATGTCATCCTTTACAAATCCTTTGTCTCAGTACTACATCAATCAATACATAATTCATCGTATGAAACGAAATATCATTATCACAATATTGGCATTATTATGCGTCCCATTTTTAGGGTTTTCGCAAGATGATGCTCCTCTTTCTAAAAAGGAAGAAAGAAGAAATAGACCTGTTTATTATACATTTTCAATGGGGTATAGTGCAACTAAATTTAGAGATTTAGCCACGTCGCCATTAATATATAAAGGGTTAGGATTACATTATGCATTTAGTTACAAAAGGTTAGATAGCAAAAGAGAATCAGAGTTAGGATCCTCTTTTTCATCAGGAAATTTTAAATCACACGGTATAGAATCTCCAGCCATGAGTACAATACAAACAATAGATATATTTTATTCTCAATTATACAGAATTAATAAATTATCCAATGATAAGTTAAACCTTAAAGTAGGGGGATTGGTAAATGTATCTCAGAACCTAAGAATAAACCCACACTTTTCAAATAATAGTTTAGGATCAGAGAATGTTTCAACAATATTTGGTTCTGTAAAGGTAACAAGAGATCTATCTAAGGTTATTAAAAACGAAATGAAAAGAAGATCTGTATCATTACGTTTAGATGTTAGTGTAATGAACAATACATTTAGAAATGGATATGTTTATTCTGGGCAATCTAGTATTGTAAATAAACCGAAATTTTTTGACGATTATGTGTTTAAAGCATTCTCTGGTTATAGAATGAATTTAGGTATTGACTATACCACTTATTTTAAAAATAACAATGCAATCGAAATCTCTTATTTATGGACTGGTTACAAAACTGGAGGAGATTTAGATCAATATGCAATGTCTAGTCAAGTATTTAAAATGGCCTTTTTATTCAACACTAAATAGTATTATCATGAAAAATATATACATTTTATTATTGTTAATTTCTAGTTTATTTTCTTGTGATAAAGTTTATTTTGGAGAAGACCTTGGAACAAAAGATAGAAAGAAAAACTTTGAATATTTATGGAATGAGTGTAATGAAAAATATTCTTATTTTGATGTTAAAAATATAGATTGGGATGCTATTAAAGTAAAATATGAATCTCAAATAAATGAAGGGATGTCTGATGAAGCATTTTTTAATGTAATGGGAAGTATGCTTTCTGAATTAAAAGATGACCATACCAATTTAATTTCTCCTTTAAACGTATCTAGGTTTGGCGTTAAGAAATTAGGACAAGATAACTTTGATTTTAGAGTAATTGAAGATAATTATTTATCAGACAATTATTACATCTCAGGTCCTTTTATGCACGATTTTATTGCTAACAATGAAATTGGTTACATCCGATTTGGAGAATTCACAGGAACTGTAGATGATAATAATTTAGACTTTATCTTAAAGAGATATAAAAATACAAAAGGGTTGATTTTAGACTTAAGAGAAAATGGTGGAGGTGCAGTAAACGATATCTTTAGTATTTTAAGTCGCTTTGTGGAAAAGAAAACATTAGTGTATTATTCTCGAATAAAAACTGGAGCAGCACACGATGACTTTTCTGAAATGAAAGAAGCATTTGTTGAACCTTCTGGTAAAATTAGATATAAAAATAAAGTAATTGTTTTAATTGATAGAGGAACGTACAGTGCAGGTTCTTTTACAGCACTTGCAACAAAAGCACTTCCTAATATTACACTAATTGGCGATACAACTGGTGGAGGTTTAGGAATGCCAAATGGAGGTCAGTTACCAAACGGTTGGACTTACAGATTTTCTATTACACAGGCATTAGATTTAAGTAAAGACCCATCACTAGAAAAAGGTGTACCAGCAGATATCCCTGTTTCTTTTGATTGGAGCGATATGAAAAAAGACGAAATTTTAGATAGAGCGATTAACGAATTATAAAATTTGGAAGCTATGTGATCCTTGATCATATAGCTTTTTTTTATTGGTTTGTTAACTAGGTTTAATACAATTGGCAAGTGCTTCAACCTCTATGTCTTACTAGTGAAAATATCAAATAAACAAAACCAGAAGTATGAATACAATTACAAAATTTTCGTTATCGTTCTTTTTAGGAGCAGCTGCTTTATTTTCTTCTTGTAGTAAAGATGAAGAGCCAAAAGTTGAATTAGCTCCCGAATTAAAAATAGAAAACAGTAAGGAAATATTAGAAGTATTACCATTACAAGCAATATCATTTGATGTTTACTCTAAGTCATTAGACAATACAAATATTAGTAGCATATCTTTTTCTAGAGAGTTAGTAATTCCAGAAAGATTTTCTAAAGCACCAGATAACATTAAACAGAAGAGTTATACTTATAATTTTAATGGATATGCTCCATTAAAGAAAGGAGATTATGAATATACTTTTATTACATATACTGAAGGAGGACAATCTAAGTCAGTTAAACAAGTAGTAAGAGTTACTGAAGAACCTTTTACATTAGAAGTAAATGAGAAGCTAACTGAAAATGCTAAGGTAGGTGAAGAATTTACAATTACGGGTAAAGTTAGATCTATAAGAGGATATAAATCAATTAGTTTTCATACATCAGCTTTAAATCCATCTATTAGTTTTTACTCAGGAAATAAATATAATGATGTTTCTAAACAAACTGCTTCTTCTTATACTAATGTAAAGTCAGCACATAGTATAGATAAAGATGGGTTTGAAATATTTACTTTCGAAGTGAAAGTTAAGGTTCAAAAAGGAGATAAAGGCAACAAAGACAGTCAGAAATATTTTGATGTTACATTCTCTGCGGTAGATAAGTGGTTATCTAATCCTATCTACAATAAAGAGTCTCAGTTTAAAACATGGACTAAGAGAATTAATATTAAGTAATAGAATTGTAGTTTACAATTAATAAGTAAATTATCACTGGATAATATTACGTACAAAATGGTTAAAATAGTCTATAGTTTTTAGAGTGTTTTAACCATTTTTCATTAAACTTTATTAAGTGTAATTAATTGTCATACAGTTATTTATATATGTCTTATAATCGAAAGAATAACACATTAAATAATACAATATGAAAACGCTAAAATTAGTATTTGCGACCTTACTTATTACATTAATAGGATCTTCAGTTTTTGCAGGTTCTCCTCCTAAGAAAGGATCAAATTTCTTTGTTGGAAAATGGCACTTATATGAGATTAGTTTTTTATCAACGGGAGAATCTTTTAATGCTGATGAATATTTAAAAGGTGAAAATTACCAGCAGTTTGAAAACGATGGTTCATTTATATCAATTACACCGACAGTTACTTCAAAAGGATTATGGGAGTATGATTCTAAGAAAAAGAATATGACAATATCCGGTGAATTTGAAGGAACCCATGTGAAGGATGTTTTTAAAGTAGTTTCAGCAAAAGATGATAAGTACATATTGGATCTACATACTGAAGGGCAAACGATAAGATTATATTACCAAAAACTATAATTATTTCTTATTAAGCTATTCCATTATTGGAATAGCTTTTTTTTTGCGAAAAATTACCAATTAAAATTACTTTTTGAAACACTCTACAAAATGAACAAACGAAGAAAATAAGTTTGTACTCACGTAATAATATAATAGGATAATTTTTAGATTTTTGGACTTTGATAGTAAAATAAGAACCTATAACAGAAGAAAAGGGTTTTGATACTGATTAGTAATATGATTTAATAACCCATTTATGGATTGGTAATCAAGCCACTACACTTACTACTTCTGTTATGAATATAAAATTTTTAGTATCTTTATTTACATTACTTTTTATATCTATCTTGTTTGCTCATGCACAACCACCACCTCCACCAGGGGAGGGAGTACCTATTGATGGAGGAGCTACATTATTAATAGCTTCAGGTGTGGCTTATGGTATTAAAAAGTTTAGAGATTATACATTGAAAGATGATAAATAAAAGATCTCTATTTACCCAAACTCACTGAATTGCCTAACCCACAATTGTTATGGAAAATATTTTCACCAAGATTCTATGCAGTATAGGATTATCTCTTTTCTGTTTATTAGCTCCAAATGCAATAGCATCTACAAATACATACAACAGTTTAACTTCTAATAAACATAGCAGTTATTATGCTGCTTCCTTAAGCTACAGCACAAGTATTTTAAATGAGATAAGTACAAATAATGGATCTTTTACAGAAACAATAACAGTCACTCAAACAGGAGGGACTTTTGATGGTACACTAAACGAAGATTTCATAAATAGTAATAAAGCAACGATTACAAATTTACCCGCTGGATTAACAGCTTCGGTAACTTATACTTCAACTACCGAAGTAGTACTTGCTATTACTGGGAATGCCAACAACCACGGAGATGTTGAAGATATTTCTAACCTTACAATTTTATTCGAAAATACGGCATTTACAACCGGTGATAATTCTATAGTAGCAGATAGCGAAAAAAGTGATATCAGCTTAAATTTTAATGATCCTAAACCAAATAATGCAATCCAATTAGACGGAGTGGATGATTACGCAAGTTCTTCTCAATTTGCATTGCCACAAGATTTTACTGCAGAAGGATGGTTTAGACCTGAAACTGTAGCTGGTAATGTTTTCCTTTTCCAATTTAAATCAAATACAGAACAACTCAATTTAAGGCTTAATAATGGTATACTTATTTCTTGGAATGGGTTTGGAGGAAATAACACAACTGGTTCTACAACAATAAATGCGAATCAATGGATTCATGTTGCTTTAGTGAGAGAAGGAATCACTACAAGAATTATTCTGAACGGTACTTTAGAAGTTGAAAACACAAATAGTGGTGGGTACACGGGAGAAACAATAAATCTGTTTTTAGGTGCAAAATCAGCTTCTGGAATTCTGTCAAACTTTTTTACTGGAAAAATTGATGAATTTAGAGTTTGGGACCAAGTATTAACCCCAGCAGAAATTACTGCAGCAATGAATGATCAATTAGTAGGAGATGAAACGAACCTTCTAGCGAGTTATTCTATGAATGAGTTGTCAGGGACAACTATACCCGATAATAGCCCAAATGGATACGATGTATCTTTAGAAAATATGACCAATGATGATTGGGTTGCTGGTGATTGGACAACTACTGCTTTAACTTATAGTACATCTTCAGTTGTAGAAGCAGTAGAAAATGATGGATCAATAGCGGAAACAATTGATGTTACACTTTCGAATGGAGATTTTTTAGGCACAATTGGAGATGATTTCATTGCTGATAATAAACTTATTGTTTCTAATTTACCCACTGGTTTAACTGCGGTAGGTACAAAAATTTCTAACACATCATTGCAGATAAGTTTTACGGGTAATGCAGTTGCTCATGAAGTAAGTGATAACATTTCGAACTTAACTTTTACTTTTCAAGATGCTGCCTTTAGTAATAATAATGCAGCTGCTTTTACAAGCTATAATATATCCAATTTAAATATTAATTATTCAGATTCACCAAACAACTCTTTAGCTTTTGATGGAGTAAATGATTATGCGGTATCTCCAAATCTTACTTTAGGAGATGATTTTAGTTTTGAAGTATGGGTAAAACCAACATTAGTATCTTCAGGTAATGTGTATACAGTTGGTCAGGCAAATTCAACAACAGAAAATATTTCACTTAAAGTCAATACAGACGGAACATTGTCTGTTTTCTTTAAAGTCGAAGATCAGTCATCAGATACTTATCAATTAAATTCTATAAGTACAGTACAAGCAGGAGAGTGGTCTCATATTGCTTATACAAATGAAGGTGGAGTAGATGCAAAATTGTATATTAATGGTGTTTTAGATGATAGTAACCCTACAAGTCTTCCAAGAATTTTCACCTCAATAACGAATGATTTAACGATTGGTAAAAAATTATACGATACAGAAGATACAGATCATTTTCCTGGTGAAATTGATGAATTGAGAATTTGGGATAAAGTACTTACTCAAACAGAAATAGTGGAAAAAATGAATTTTGAAGCTATCGGAAATGAGACAGACTTAAATAGATATATTGATTTTAACTATCTCACAGGGACATTTTTTGCAAGTAGTGGTTCAAGTGTTGCTGTTGGAGCATTACATAATATGACCAATGATGATTGGGTATTAGCTACATGGCAAATTACTCAATTAAATTATTTTTCATCGTCGTTTACAGAAAATACAAGTACCAACAGCGGTAGCATAGTAGAAACGATAAGTGTTGCTATAACTGGAGATCTATTTACAGGAAACACCAACGATAATTTTGTATCAGACAATAAAGTAACTTTTACTAATTTACCGGCAGGGTTGGTTGGTTCGGTAATTAGAACGTCAGAAACAACAGTTGATATTTCTTTGACAGGAAGTGCAACTGCACACGAAAATGCTAATGACATTGCTAACCTGTCAATAGTTTTTGCGAATACAGCTTTCACGGGTAATGATGCGACATTAATAGGAAATTACAATAAATCAGATTTCACTATTGATTTTATTGATGCGTACACTACGTCAATTTCTTACAATAAAACAATTTTTCTAGAAAGTATAGACAACAATGGTAGTATAAACGAAGCTGTTGTTCTTACTTTATCTGATGATACTTTTGCTGCAGATGTTATTACTGGAAATAGGATTTCTACTTCTAATGTGCCTACTGGTTTAACAGCGTCATTTATTAGAGACTCAGATACTCAAATTACAATGACACTTAGCGGGACTGTATCGGCACATGCAACTACCAATAGTGTTGATAACTTAACGGTTACTTTTGGAGATGGCGCTTTTACTACTTACCTAAATACTGTTGTTGCTAATTATAACAAAACAGATCTTGGAATTTACTTCATGAATCAAGCACCTGGAAATGGATTAATATTAGATGGTGTAGATGAATATGTTGATTTTGGTACTGATACTCCATTTTTTCCAGATAAGGATGCTTGGACTGTTGAAATTTGGGTAAATGCGACTGATTGGACTCCTACATCAACAGAAAAAATTATTAGTTCTACAGAGGCGAGTGGAATGGCATTTATTTTAAATGGTACTCAATTAATAGCAGAATATTTTGATAATGGTTTAGGCAGTTATCAAACTGCAAATTATATCCTCCCAAGTGGTTTTGCGGGTTGGCATCATGTAGCCATGACATTTGATGGAAGGTACTTAACACTTTACATAGATGGTGAGCCTATGGAGGTAAATGATAGAGGAAGTACTGGAGGAGCAATAAAAACGGGGAACTCTAGTATATATCTTGGTGCAGAATATAGTTCGTCGCCACTCTTATTCTTTGATGGTAAATACGATGAGCTAAGAATTTGGAGTAAAGTAAAAACCAACGAAGAGCTTATTAATGAGATGTTTGCGACACTAGATGGAACAGAAAGTAATCTTGTCTCTTACTTTAACATGAACTGCCATAAAGGAAGTGTTTTGTACGATAGGACATCTAATAATAACCATGGGGCATTGCAAAATATGGAAGAAGCGGATTGGATAAATTCTGATATTTATACGCACTATAATGGTACAACGTGGTCAAATTCAACTCCAACTACTTTTGTAAATACAGTTATTGGAGAAGGGGTAAACTTTGCTATTGATGCACCTTTTAATGTAAATAATTTATTGATTTCTACCGGAGCAACTGTTAGTATAGATGCCGGAGGGTCGGCAACACTTGCAGACCGTTTGATTACTGAAGGAACATTAACGTTAGACAACGGAGAGTTTATTACACAAAATGGAGTGAATGAAAACAGTGGGACAGGGAATGTAAATTATACTTTATCTGGTGCTGGTATTGATAAAGTGTATCATTATTTTGCTAGTCCATACACATCGCTTACGTTTAATTGGGGAGAAAATCCTTTTAGATACAATCCAGAAGATGCAGTAGGAACGGATAGTACGGGATTAAGTAGAGGTTGGAATGCTTATACTGAAAATATGATTCCGGGTCGAGGATACATTTCTGAAAATGTAGGTACTCAAGTAATCAGTGGTATTCCTAATAATGGAACAGTAACTTACACCGTAACAAATGGAACATTTACAGGATATAACTTAATTGGGAATCCTTATTTAGCACCAATTAGTGCGTCATTATTTATTGCTGAAAATGGGGAGAGTGGAACAAATAGAATAGCCAATACACTCTATTTTTGGGATCATGATGAATCTAACGTAGATGTTTTTGATAACTCTGATTATGCAACTTGGCACCCAACCTTAGGTGCTGTTGCTGGTGGCGATGGTACAACTCCAAATGGAAATATTGCAGTAGGGCAGGGATTCTTCGTGTCAGCAGCATCAACAGGAGATGTTACTTTTACTAATGCAATGCGAACAACAACCAATAATCAGTTTTTTAGAGAGAAAGCAGACGATGTTCCTTTAGCAAGATTTTGGTTAGATGCTGATGGGGATAACGGAGAATTTAATCAGATTTTAATTGCTTTTAAAGATGATGCAAGCGATTACTTAGATGTACAATACGATAGTAAGAAATTTAAAGGAAACCCTAGTTTTTCACTGTATTCATTAATGTCTGATACTAATGAGCATTATGTAATTCAGGCGCTAGATAATGTGGGTATTGCTCGTAAGGTAGTTCCTATTGGATTGTCTTTAGCCAATGCAAAAACAATTACTTTTTCTGTTCCAAAAATGGATAATATGGGCAGTTATGAGATCATTTTAAGAGATAGAGTTTCTAATAAAACCTATGATTTAAAAAATACAGATGCAACAATAAGTTTACCAGCCGGAGATAATATCAATAGGTTAGAAATGATATTTGATACCTCTTCGCCACTTGCGTTACTTGATTTAGAGAACGAATTGAAAGTAGGTATTGCAAAAGGAGTAATACAATTATTTGGACATCATGAATTTCATTCTCTAGAAGTATTTAACTTCTCAGGTCAGTCTGTATTACAATCTAATGATTTTAATTTGACAGGTAAAGTTGAACATAGCCTTAAGCCAGATTATTATATTGTTCGATTATCTAACAATGATAAAACCGAATTTGTAAAAATAAAAGTGGAATAAATACAAAATATTATCGCATAAAAATAGCTCCTTTAGTTTTTTACTAGAGGGGCTATTTTTATGTATTTGTAAGCGTGTATTTTTACTCTTTTGCAGTACCGTAATTCTTTAAACTTCCAATGCCACTAGATTCCATTTTTATAGAATTACTTGCATTTACTTTTACACTTCCAATGCCATCACATTCTACTTCCATATCTTTTACAAGAAAATCTCTAGCATCTACAGAGCCAATACCACTATACTCTAAATTGGTAGATTTTGCATTTCCAGCAAGTTCAACTTTACCAATACCATTGTATTCAAAATCTAAATGATTGAGTTTAAAATGTAAGGTAGTAGCACCAACGCTGTTCATTTCTAATTTAAGATTATTGAAATTAAGAACCCCCTCATTTGTAAGTGTTCCAACCAAATTAGATTCTATTTCTTTTAAATCGACAATCTGAATATATAGTGTTAGGCTCTTTTTACTATTGACACTTTTATTAGATCCATCTTCTTTCTTTTTAATATTAGTAAAACTAAGTTGGTCGCCTTTCTGTACCATCTTAATTTCTTCTAAATCTTTTGTTTTACCTTCTGCATAAGCACTACAATATTCTCCTTTTACAAGAACAACATTAAAGCTCCCGTCTAATTCTAGTTTTGTAAAATCTTTACAAGGAAATGGTTTTGTGTCATTTTTCTGAGCAAAAGTTAAGATGGAAACAAGAGTAAGTATGGAAGTCAAAATTATAGATTTCATTGTTTTATTTATTTATAATGTGTTAGCGTATTTCTAAATATTTAAGTTCAATGTAAAAGACAAAAGGGTAAAGTAAAGGTTGCATATAGCTGAATTTTATTCAAAAATGCCATATAACAAATAGTTTTAGTTTGCTGATATACAGTATTTTAATTTATAAATTAATTTTTTGATTATACTATAGTTTAATTGATAATATTATTTAGTATTTAAAATACTGTTATACAGTTGTTTAATATTATGTTTGATGTTTGTTTTTAATAGATGTGTTCCATTTTAGGTAAACAAAGAAATAAATAATTAAGACATATAACCAATATATTGCAGATTCTATATAGAAAAGATTAAATTGAAAACTGTTCATCTTTCTTATTTCATAATAGCACTACAATTTGAAAACTTTCTTTAAACGATTAGCATTATTATTTGCTGTTATTATCGCAGCATTTTTAATTTACGGTTTTGGTTTTTTATATCTCAGTCCAGAATTTGGAGGCACTCAAACAGAAGAAGATATTATTCGTTATAAGGCATCAGGTCATTATAATGACGATGGCTTTTTTAACTTGATTCCAACATCTTTAGATATGAGCTTATCGTCACTTTGGGAAACTATACAAGCCTATGCAGATGGTATAGAAAATTCACGTCCATCAGAAGATATTGTTCCAAATAAAATTACGGAAAAAGCCCTTTTAGCCAACGACTCTCTAACAAGAATAACATGGTTTGGACATTCTGCATTTCTTTTAGAAATAGATACTAAAAAGATACTTGTAGATCCAATGTTAGGACAAGTTGCTGCTCCTCATCCAATGTTAGGTGAAAATAGATACAGTAAAGAATTACCTATAGCCATAGATCAGTTACCAACAATTGATGCGATCATTATATCACATGATCATTATGATCACCTCGATTATAAATCAATTGAAAAATTGAAACACAAAGTAGAAGAGTATTATGTTCCTTTAGGAGTTGGCGCTCACTTTAGAGCTTGGGGAATTCCATCAGAAAAAATCCATGAAATGAACTGGTGGCAAGAAGCGAATTTTAAAGAATTAACGATTGTTCTTACTCCATCAAGACATTTTTCTGGAAGAGGAATAACGGATAGAAATAAAACAATGTGGGGTTCTTGGGTGATTGAAGGCAAGCACCAAAAAGTATTTTTTAGTGGTGATGGTGGTTATGCAAATCATTTTAAAGAAATAGGAGAGAAGTATGGTCCATTTGATATTGCTTTAATGGAATGTGGACAATACAATAAGAATTGGGCTCAAATACATATGATGCCAGAAGAATCTGCTCAAGCTGCAGTAGATGTAAATGCAAAAGTGATGATGCCTGTACATTGGGGTGCTTTTACATTATCGTTACATTCTTGGACAGATCCTGTTGAAAGAGTAACCATTAAGGCAAAAGAATTAAATATGCCGTTAACCACTCCAGAAATAGGAGAAGTTTTTATTGTAGGTGATGGAAATGTATATCCAACTTCTAAATGGTGGGAAAACTATTAAATTAGAGATATGGAAAATAAGCAGTGTAGTAACATGAATGAGATTGTAGTAGATTACTATGACTATATTCACTCGTTCATCAATAAGAAACTAAAGAACAAAGAAGATGTAGATGATTTAACCCAAGAGGTAATGGTTAAACTTACAGAAGCTTGTTCTAAACCATCAGAAATTCAAAACTTAAAAGCATGGTTATTTCAAGTAGCTAGAAATGTAATCTATGCCTATTATCAATCGCATAAATTAGATACAGAAAGTTTAATGGAAGAGACTTCTTTTGTAGACCACAAAGAAGAAAGTATAGGCACTGCAGATTATATAATCTCAATGATAAACCTTTTGCCTCAGGAATATGGAGAACCTTTAAAATGGGCAGATATAGAAGGCTTACCTCAACAACAAATTGCCGATAAATTAGGAATAGGTCTTTCTGGTGCTAAGATGAGAATCCAAAGAGCACGCAAGAAATTATTAGAACTTTTTAATCAGTGTTGTGATATAGAATATGATGCAAAAGGGAATTTTGTAAGCTGTTCTGTCAACAATAGTTGTGAGAGTAAGGATCAAATTAAATTAAGCCTTGAAAATGACAATTGATTTTAAATAAAAATTAATCAATACCTATCTCCATTTTAATAAAAATAGGTATTGATATATGAGTTATATCACTTTATAAGGAGTTGTATTGATTGCTTTTACAATTTCTTTTTCTGATGATTTATTCTGATCATACCAAACAGTAATTTCAGATTTATCTAAGTTAGGTTTCATCATTATAAAACCATCTAATTCTTTTAAAGAATACTGTACTATTCCAACACAGCAACTAGATTTGAACTTTTTAAGTTTAAATGTTTTCTGAGTTTGTTCAGTTGTCACTACAATTTCAGTTTCATGCTTCTTTGTGCTAGTTGTACAAGAAGTTACTGTTGCTAATAATAGGCTGCTAATTATTATTATTTCTTTCATTTTTTTATTTATAGGTTGATGTAAGGTAAGACAATGGTGAATAGTGTAACGATGGCTACACCCCATAAAAATGTCTTTGATTGGAAGAAGTATACTGTCTGCTTTTCTGTTTTACTTAGTTGCTGATGTTCATTATTTACAGAATAACAAGAAGTATCTTTCTTGGGTTGATAGGCCAAGTATAAATTATAAAATGTAAGCAATAAACTTAAACTAATTAAGTAAGGCTTAATACTAATTAACCAAGTGAGTGATGCTGCTGAAATGCCTAATAATCCTACAATTGAAAGTAACGGACCAACACAACATGTAGATGCCAGTAAGGCGGCAAATACCGCCGTTACTGAATTAAATAAAGTTTTCATTAACCAATACTTCGGTAAAATAATATATTTTTCAAGCAGCAATTTGACCTAATTTTCGAATCATCTCAAATTGCTGTTTATTTTTTTCAACATCTACATCAATTCGAAATACACTAAAAATCTTTTTTAGTATTAACTCATTGAAATAGAGTGTTTTTATGTTAGCCATTGAAAAGGGTCCTCTTTCCTTTTTTTCTTGATTGATCCAATGAAAAGCCTTAGCAATTGAGACAGAAGTAAGTGCCATATTAGTATGAAAATGAATTTTATTTTTACTTATTCCTTGACAACCTGTAAGACTTGTATGCTGTTTTGCATCTCGAAAAAGAAATTCTATGTGAAAACGTAATCTGTAATAATTGAAAATTTGGAAGGCCTCTTGATTTAGATCTGTTGAAAAGAATATTTTTTGCTTGAGCTTTTGATTTTTAAATTGAACAAGTGCAATCATTACTTCTCTTTTTAAAGCAACGCTATAAATTTTTGCAGAGTACAAATAATATAAGTCTGTATCATCTTCTAACTGAAAAATATCGAGATCAATATTTTTCCAGTCTACTTTTCCGTTGAATTTTTTAGGTCTACCGCGTTTTCCTGTTTTTGGTCCTTCAAATAAATACCTTGCATTCATATCACCTCTAAATCGACTAAGTACAGTAAAGCCAGCCTCATCTAATGGTCGAACAAACTTTTCTTTTGCAAAATAAGCATCAGCTACAACATACTTAGAATGCGTCAATAATTGCTCTTTATGTGTAAGCAAAGTGGATGCATAATGGTCAACTAAACTCATGCCTTTCTCCTTTAATTCTGTAATTGAAGGCGTTTGGATTGCATCATAATGAAAGGCATTACGACTTTCTACATCAACAATTCCAATACCTGATAAATCCAATCCTTTTTGAGCTTTACCAGCACATCCGGACCAATATTTCCCTAAACCATAGGTTTTCTTACCACTTTTACTGAGGTAAACAGGATCGAAAGCTATTATTTTTTCATCACCACAATGTTCATTGATCAAATGATGATTAAATTCTGAAAAAGAAAAACCTGATTCGAAATTATTTCGGTAAGTTTTTTCACTATATGAACCATACCTTGATAACTGAAGAAAATTAATTTTCCCCTTGATACTCAAGAAGAGTATAAAACATTCTGTTAAAAAGTTGACTTTACTTTTTCTTAAGTCAGACATTTTTGATAATATTGGTCCTATGAAAGCTCTGCTTTCCATAATTAGCTGTTTTTTGTTGGTAGGACTTCAAAAATACAGCTTTTTATGTTTTATAGGGATTTTGAAAAAATTACCGAAGTATTGATTAACTGAACATTATATTAAAGAAATAACCTGCTAGTATCATCCCAAATCCAATTGTTCCGAAGAAGGCAAAAATCAATTGTTTTTTCATTACCTTTTTTAGAAGTAAAGCTTCTGGTAATGATAAACCAACTGCACCCATCATAAATGCTATGGCAGTTCCCATTGGTACACCTTTAGCAACTAATGTATCTATTACTGGTAAAATTCCAACAGCATCAATATATAATGGAATAGCTGTAAGCACAGCAATAGGAACAGCAAATGGATTATCTGCACTAATGTATTTTTGGAAAAATTCTGCAGGAACGTATCCATGTATAAAAGAACCAATAGCTAACCCAACTGTAATGTAGGGAATCAACTTTTTTAATGTTTGTACTGTTTCTTTATGTATTTCAGGAAGACGTTCTTTTAAACTACGTTTATCTTCTTCTTCAATAGCATGTGTTTCTGCTAGGTTTTGTACCCAATCAGCAACATATTTTGCCATGCCTAATTTATCAAGAACTATACCTCCTATAACACCTAGTAGAATACCAAAAAGGACATAAACTACTGTGAATTTTATTCCATATGTAACTAAGAACAATGCAATTGCTACTTCGTTAACTAAAGGAGATGTTATTAAGAAAGACAATGCAATGCCTAAAGGGATTCTAGATTGCATCATTCCAACAAAAAGAGGAATAGATGAGCAAGAACAGAATGGAGTAATAGCACCTAATATAGATGCTAATATATTTCCAACCCCGAATTTTTTATTATTTTCTAAATAGGCCCTAATTTTATTTAATGGGAGATAACTTTGAATAATACCCATTAAATACGTTATAATAATAACCAATAAGACAATGTGAGTTGTGCTAACTAAGAAATAATGCAAGGCACTACCAAGAGTGGTTTCTGCTCCAATACCTAGCAATTGATAAACAAGGTAATCTGCTGCTTTTATTAATAAACTTTCCATTTTTTTAGTGAGATATGCTTTAATAAGCGTTGAATTGATGAAACTTTTATGCTGTAAGCATTTCTTTTACAGCTTCATCTGTATTGTTTTGTCTGTAAGAATGTACCTTACCATCAACTACTATAGATGGAAAATCCATTGTGCCATATTGCATTGTTTCCATCATGTCTGTAACATCGAGTACATCAATTGCTACATTGTTTTCTGCAGCAATTCTTTTTAGTTGATTTTTGATGTTAGGGTTAACTCCACAACAAGATTGGTGCAATACTTTTACTACTTTTTTCATGACGATTTTTATTTTAATGTTTTAAATTGTTTTCGTCTATGTAGTATGGGGTTGGTTCAAAAAGACACAACTATTCGAATTTTTTTTTAAAAATGTTTTAATTTGCTTCTATATTGATACCAATTATAGATGGCTTTTTGATTTTGGACTTATAGAGCTCGACGATTCTTTATTATATATGCTGATTGAAGTTTGATCAATTGATAAAGCTATTTGACCTCTTTTTTGTATTTATAAATCAGAAGAGAATTATAACTAGAATTAAATATCAATTATTTGAAGAATTAGTAGCTTTTTTTTCATTATTATACCTAATAAGGGAATACTTAAAACCATTTTATACTGAGCTTACCTTTTATAGGGTATAATAATCAACATGCCAAAAACCTTTATAATAGATCGTAAAGCTAGTTTTTTGATTTGTGCACTAGTTATTTTATATACTTTTATAAGTAACTTTTATCCTTTTATACCAGCCTTTTGTAACCTTGTTTTGAGAGTTAATTTATTTTAAATAAATAGATAAAAACATAGTTAATGAGTGTAAAATACCGTAACTCAAAATAAGAAACGTCGTTACTTAACTGTATAAAATTTATAAAAATATTAAAAATTACTAGAATGAAAAATTTATCATCTGACTTTTCGAGCAAAGAATATATTAGAGTATTTGTTAAAGTTGCCGAGGGTACATCGTTTATTAAAAATTACGTTAAGAACTTTGACGCAGAAGTTGAATATGTTTTTGATATGCCTAAGTTAGGGAATTTGAGAGTTGTCGCATTAACCTCTCCTCATGGAAATATTTCAGCAGTAATTACAGATTCTTTAGAAGGCTTTCCAGAATACTTAGAACGTACTAAAGTTCTTTACTGGACAAAAGATATGGAATCGACTTTAAGAAATGCAGAAGCAGCAGGCATGAAAGTTCTTCAAGAAAAATCTGCAGTTCCCATTGGATTTCAAGGTAGATATGAAACTCCAGGGGGATATGTTGTAGAATTGGCCGAGGTATCTGAAGAAGGAAAACAATACTTTCATCAAGATCTTGAAAAATTAGGGTATACACTGTAGTTAGCAATAAGATTTTTAAAAAGCATTGGAAGTTATTTCAATGCTTTTTTTATGCATAATTTTTTATTGGATCAGGTACTTTGTAAAGTTTTTATTTTAGTTGTGATAAATGTATTTTAGATAAATAAAAATAGATCAATGACTTTTCTTTATAAAAATAGGTATGAAAAAGATAGAATTTAAGGAAAGAGACGAAGAACGAATTATTGATTTTATTCATAAAAATCTTGGAGGAGAAATTATTAATGATAATCAAATAGTATTTGATAATGATATCGTTAAAGGGCAGATGATGGTACATGAAGAGCCAGAGTATAGGGTTACTGCAATGGATTATACTGCAAAGAAAGCAACAAAATTTAAAATTCATCATGATATTAAATATGATCTATCTGTACATCTATTTTTAAATGGAGTAGAGCTAGATCAAGGCAAAAAGAAATTGGCACTTAACCTTCCTAATGGTTTTATCTTTTTAAAGAATGAAGAACATTTTAATTTGAAGTACAAAGAAGGCGAAAGAAAAATTATAATAACTTATGCCATAAACTATGAAAAATATAAAATAAATGAAGTGATGAAAAAACTTCTAAATCTAGGGAATTATATATTCCATACAGGAAATGAACATACTATGATTTGGAAGAAATCGGTATCAGAAAAGATGCGAAGTGAAATTGACCCAATAATTAAAAGAGCATGGGTTCGGGTAAAATTAACAGAGTTAAAGCTTTTAGTAGATAATATTCTACTTCACATTGACGATAAAAAAGATACACACCTTTTTTCTAATTATGAACTAGAAACTGTTTACAGTATTAGAGACTTTATGCATGACAACCTGCGTAATAAAATCTCTGTAGAATCTTTTATTAAAGAATATGGTATTAATAAAATTAAGCTGAATAATATTTTTAAGGCTGTTTTAGGTAATACGATGTACAAGTATTATCAAGAGAAAAAAGTTGAAAGTTTAAGAGTGGAAATTATGACTACTTCAAAAACGATTACAGAATTGTCTTATGAGTTCTCTTACACAGATGTTAATCATTTAACGAAAAGCTTTGTGTCTCATTATGGAATTTCACCATCTGAAATGAGAAAATCGAAACATAAATTATAAGCTTAATTTACAGATTTATACATTTATACTTATTTCGTAAACAATTGTACTACCTGTTATTTTACCATTTGAATGATATTTGGGTTCTCTCAAAAATCAAAGAATAATGAAAAAAGTAATAAGTCTATTTGTGCTGTTTATTAGTAGTTTAAGTGTTTATTCTCAAGAAATATCACACTTTAATTTAATTTATGATGTTAGATTTGATAGCTATACATCTATCAATCCTGGAGAAACAGATAATAAATTTCAGTTTGATCACGTATTTTTAGGCGTGTATGGAGCTATCTCAGATCAGATGAATTATACCTTACAAATAACGCCTTTAAGTCTTTCTGATGGGGCTAATAATTTATCAGAAGATATTATGTTAGCCAATATTAGTTATACTACTTCCAATAAAAAATGGATGCTTACATTAGGTAAATCAATGGTGAACATTGGTACTTTTGAAGAGCATGTAAGCCCAAATGATGTCTATCAATACAGTGAGGTTGGACAACATTTAAATATGTTCTCGTCTGGGGTAACAGTTCGTTATACAACAGATTCAAAACAACAATTTACTTATCAGTTAGTAAACTCAGTGCCCGATAGTTTAAACAATGTAAACTTGCAGCAGAACCTCTATTGGTCGGGTCATATATCAGATCATATTAATACGTCAATGAGTTTAACAGTCGAAAAAAATAATCAAAATACTATTGGTCATATGAGCAATCTTGGTGTAGAATTTTTATACTCTGATTGGGAATTAGATGTGGATTACGCTAGAGTTATTAATATTAATGGATTTCTTGAACAGACACAATATCAATCTGTACCTGTTAAATTAACATACAAAGGAGAGAAGTTTCGTCCATTTGTAGAGTATATCTATAATAAGTTAGATCCAATGAGTAGTACTATAGAATCAAATTCATATACTTCTCAGTCATTACAAACACTAAGTTTAGGTATTGAGTATTATCCTATTAAAAATAAAAATTGGAGATTTCATATGGTTGCTGTTGGTAATAAATATGACCAGACCAATGCAGAAAATCTATTTACAGAATACCCACCTCTTCAATTATTTTTTGGAGTAAAAATTGGTATATAAGTTTATGAAAAAAGCACTTCTTTTCATCATTTATAATGGTGGAAAGAAGTGCTAATTTGTGTATTTTGAATGGTTATTATTACCAATCTTTTTAAGAAACTAAAGTGTTTCTTTTTGTTGTAATGTATTGAATTGCTGCTGGGAGAACTTCAATTTCTAAAGTATCAATATCACCAATTACTTCACCATCTAATTGAAGTAGTTGTGTTTTCTCAAAATGAATGGTTGCTTTCTCTGCAGAATACACGTTACCATTTGCATCTTCTAAAAAGCTTTCATCAAATTTAGAAAGACCTACAATTATTAGGTCTTCAAAATTCATTTCTGGTATTGCTACCAATTCAAATTTACCATCAAAAGGATTGCTTATACTGTTTAGAGGAACACCTGTACCAAACTTTCTTGCATTACAAATGGCAAGCATAATTCCAGATTCTTGATAAAATTCACCATCAATTTCAATTTTATAATCAATAATGTTTTTTACTTTTAATTGCTCTAAAAAGTATTTAATATAGGTTGTCATTCCTCTGTTTGGATCATTAGAATAACCATTTACTATTTGTGCATTTACACCAATATCACCTATGTGTAAACAATAATGTTCTCCGTTTACTTTAAGAAGATCAAGCCCTCTAACCATATCAGACATTATAATTTCTCTCAAAGCATCCATTGGGTTAGGATCAACAAAAAGTTCCACAGCCATGCCGTTTGCAGAACCTAAAGGGATGATTCCCATTGGAATACCTGTACCTAACAGAGCAATAGATGTAAAAAGTGTTGTCCCATCTCCTCCAATAGAAGCTACTTTATGAGGCTTTACCGTTTTGATGTAAGACTTTAAAATCTCTAAATCATTTTTACCCGTAGTTTTATAAACGGTATATTCAATTTCATACAGATCCAAAAGGTTTTCGGCATCATTTAAAAATGGTTCTTTATCTATATCTCCAGAAATTGGGTTTACTACAAGTAAGAGCTTCATATATTGATTGAGGTAAAAATGAAATTTTAGTGAATATCGTAAAAAGATGACAAATAACAATGTAATTAATTACTTAATGATATGCAGGAACGGTACTTAATAATTGAGGTTCTTGATCTTTATTTCGTATTGTGATAAGCTCTTGAGTATCCAGGTTAAAGCAAGATAAAAAGCCGAGCTGATTTGCTTGCTCATTTGTGACTTTCTTAAAGAAGGCACAACCAGAATCAATATTAATTAAAGGAGATTGTTCAGCAATACTTTGTTTTAATTTATCAATAGAAATGGGAGTATGTCCATGGATTACACGTCTTTTCTTTAACATTTTAGGTAGAATTTCTGGTAGAGGTTTTCGCGTATTAAGCATTGCATCAAAATCCTTCTTTGGTTTTTCTGCCTCATAATTGAACCCTGCATGGACAATATGATAATCCTCGATTTGTATTCTGTAAGGTAATGCCTTAAAAAACTCCTTATGTTTTAAGTACAACTCTCCGTCTTTACTTAGTATAGATTTTCCATACCGAGTATTCATTTTAGCAATAAACCTTGCAAAAGTGGGACGGTAAGTTCTTTGTTTAATGATCAAGTTTTCTTCGTGATTACCTCTAATGGGAAAGATGTTGTATCCATCTTTTTGTAGATCAATAATATAATCAATAACCTTTTCACTATTTGGGCCTTTATGAATATAATCACCCACTAAGAAAATAACATCTTGCGTAGTGATTTTTAGCTCATCTTCTAAAAGAAGTTTAAAAGTCTTGTAGCAACCATGAATATCACCTATAGCAAATCTGCGTATATATGTTTTTGTTTTAAGTTTTAATGCTTTCACAAAAGGGGAAATAAGATAAAACAAATAATGAATTACGTTGTAATTGTAAAATTAACAGAGGTTACACATCAATAGTTCTATTAATTAGCTTACAAAGTGAATAATTATACTGTTAATACATAGTTTTTAAAAAAAATAAACCAAATCAGGTACAAGATTATAGGTAAAAACTAAATGATATTTAACAGCTGGTAATTAATTTCAAATTTACTGTATTCTTGATCAAAGACAATAGTATATTTGTATAATTCTATTATTTAGAGATGATTTATACTAACAATTGATGAAGATGTAGTGTTTATTCACAACTCAATGTTGACAACTGTATAACTATTTCAATATCAACTATACTTTTAGGGTGTAATTGCGTCAAATGTTGATAACTTTCTGATAAATAAGCATTTAAATGTTGATAACTTTACACCGTATTTCTTTGTTTGTAAATAATTTTGATAGTTTGGGTGTGTTTTCGGGATTATTTAGAATAATCTAGATAACTTAGAAGTGAAAATAAAAATATAATAATCCATTATTCTATATGGGGGCAATTCAAGAGAAATTACCATTCTTATCCTTAATCAAGAATTATAAAAAAGCATATTTAACTGGAGACCTTTCTGCTGGTTTTGCTACAGGAGTATTACTTATTCCACAAGGAATGGCTTATGCAGTTATTGCTGGTGTACCTGTAGAGTATGGTTTGTATGCCTCTTTAATGGCTCCGTTACTTTATTTTTTCTTTGGTTCATCCAATAAATTGGTTATTGGCCCTGCAGCTTTAGACTCCATGTTATTGGCTTCTGGAATGGCAGGAATAGGTATTGCACTTACAGAAACAGCTTATGTTGAACATGTACTTATAATTGTTTTCTTAGCCGGAATTTTTCAATTTATTGCCGGAAATATAAAGTTAGGGTTTATAGCAAACTTCTTTTCAGAGCCATTATTAAAAGGATTTACAACAGCAGCTGCATTATTAATAGGATTTAGCCAGTTTAAACATGTTTTAGGAATAGACCACGAAAGCTCTAATTATTTTCATAAGAATATTATTAATATGATAAATAATTGGCGCCAGTTTGACCTGTTAACTTTTGGTCTTGGTATTTCTACAATCTTAATGATCTTACTTTTAAAACGATTTGATCTATCTAAAATATCAACACCAATAGTAGTAGTAATAGGTATTACTTTAAGTATAGTATTTGATTTAGAAGAGTACGGAATCCATGTTATAGGAACAATTCCAAAAGGATTACCGACTTTTCAATTACTCGATTTTTCTTCTGTAAACCTGTTAGAAATAATCCCCGTGGCATTGGTTGTTGCTATTATTGGGTTTACAGTATCAAATAGTATTTCTAAATCTGTAGATGAGCCTGGTAGTAAAACTAATCCGAATCAAGAATTTATTGCTTTAGGAATTGCCAATGCAGTAGGTGCTTTATTTGGAGGGTATCAAGCAAGTTCGAGTTTTTCTAGAACAGCAATAAATAGTGAATCTGGAGCAAATACGAGAGCATCTAACTTGGTATCTACTGTAATGATTGCATTAGTTTTATTGTTTATGACTCATGTATTTTACTATTTACCTAAAGCAGTTTTAGGTGGGATTATTATTGCTGCAACTCCAAGTTTATTTAGTTTTAATTACTTTAAAAATATCTATTTCTTAAAGAAAAGAGAGTTTGTAGTTGTTATAATCACTTTCTTAACTACAGTAGAATTTGGTGTAATTATAGGGCTTTCAGCTGGTTTATCGGCATCTGTAGCTGTTTTTATGTATCATTCACTTTATCCTCATATGGCAGTATTAGGTAAAATTGAAGGAACTCATATTCATAGAAATATTCTCCGTTTTGAATCGGCGAAAGAAAAAGAAGGCGTATTGATTTTAAGGATAGATGCTCCGCTTTATTTTAGTAATATAAAATTTGTAATTGATACGATTAAAGAACTTGTTGATGCTCGATCCAACATAACATCAATTATTATAAAATCGGAAAGTATTAATTATATAGATGTGACTGCACTCACAGAATTGAAATTATTTATTGGTAAGGCAAATAAAAAAGGAATCGAGGTATATATGGTAACCGTTGTTGGTCCGGTCCGAGATTTACTTTTTAAAACAAGTATAGTAGATACTTTAGGTGGAAAACAATTGTTCGTGCACCTTTACGATGTCATGCAGTATATAAATGACAAGGAATCGTATAGATACACGAACAAAGATATTGCTAACCAAGGAAATATTGAGGAGAGAGATTAATCAGTTTCTTAAAAAAGAACTGTTCTAGCTTCCAATTTTCTTAGAATTATGTTTATCGATACTAAAACCAAAAATTGCCCCACAAATACCACCAATTACATGAGCTAATTGTGAAATGTTATCTTGATCAAAGGCAGAAAGTAATTCCTGTCCTAAAAATAGTATAACAATTAATACAAAAGTAAGGGGTATTCCTCCTTTCTGTACATTTACAATTGAGCTAAGAAGTATAAACATAAATACAACGCCACTAGCTCCAAGAAGTCCACTCGATAGGAATATTGCATTAATAATACCTGTAATAAATGCAGTTACAAGAATCATGTTCAATAATTGTTTACTGCCGTACTTCTCTTCTAATATAGGTCCTAGTAAAAGTATATAGGTAAAGTTTCCCATAAAGTGTTCCCAGCTACCATGTCCAATTACGTGGGTAAAAAGACGTATATATGTTATTGGATTTGTAATAGCCATAGAGCCATACCCTCCAACAGAAAAAATGGAAGTTAAGTCTATAAAAAGAAATTCTTTTAGTATAATAAATGCAGCACTGATAAAAGTGTATGTCAGTGTAACAGGAGCATTGTATTGTATGCGCATAGTTTTTATGTTGATTCTCATATAATATCGAATATTCTTCTTGTATTGTTACCCTCCACAACCAATTATTTTATTGAATGAGGGTATTTCGTCTGCTATATCTTCTGTAGAATTTATTATTTCAGGAGATTTTGTAAAGATATGATGAATTACTCCTCCACAATTATCAATAGAAGCTCCAGTAACACTTTTTAAACTATTGTTCTCTTTTTTAAGACGCAGGCAACCTAAAAAAGCAAATAACAATGCTTCTTTATAATTTATGATTTTTTCAGACGGTATTACAACTTCTGTAGAGGTACAATGTGCTTTTATTCTATCCACTAAGAAACTATTAAAAGCACCACCACCAGTTATAAGCAAGCGAGATTTTCCAAAATGGAATTTAGACTTCTCAGTAGCATTTTCTATTATTCTTGCAGTTTGATAAGCAGTATGTTCAATGCTCGTAGCTAATCTATCTTCAATTTTTTCAATTTGATTTAAGAGAGGCATATAATGTTCAAAAACCCATTCTTTTCCCAAAGATTTTGTTTGGAACGTTTCGTAAAAAGGTAAATCATTTAATTTATTATATACTTCCTGATTCACTTTACCTGTACTACTTAATTTACCGTCTTCATCAAACTCTTTGCCCAAAGTACGCATATAATAATTGAGAGGCATATTTGCCGGAGCCACATCAAAAGCAATAGTTTCGCTATTTACATCATAAGAAATATTAGCAATACCACCTAAATTTAGACGATAATGATAATCATGAAATAATAGCCTATCACCAATAGGAACCAATGGAGCACCTTGACCACCTAAAGCAACATCAGCAATTCTAAAATCATTAATTACATTATGCTTACTTTCTGCAGCAATTTCTGCTCCTCCACCAATCTGAGAAGTAATACCTATTTCTGTTTGATGAAAGATTGTATGCCCATGGCTACAAACGTAATCAACTTTAAGATTATGTTTATCTATAAAACTTTTTGCATGTTGCCCTAGTTTCTTACCTAATGCACGATCTAATTGTATATATTCGAGTGCAGAAAGATTTTCAGCTTGGTCGAGTTTACTACGCCATTCATCAGTGTAATCAACACTTTCAGTATAGGGCATGTAGTACTTCCATTGTCTATTACTGTCTTTCCAAAATTCAGCATAACATAAGTCTATGCCATCTAGGCTAGTACCAGACATTATACCTATTAATCGAAATTTATTTGGTCTACTCATTTTTTAATGCATGATGAATCTATAATTTCGGAGATAAGAACTTAAAAACAAAACATATATGAAAAAGCATACTTACGTAGAAATAGTAACCATAGGAGATGAGATTCTCTATGGACAGATTACAGACACAAATTCTCAATGGATAGGACAAGAATTAAATAAGCTGGGTTTTAAGGTAATTCGTAAAACATCTATAGGAGATACAAAAGAAGAAATCTTAACAATTTTAGATGAAGCACAGAAACGTGCTGATATAATATTGATTACTGGAGGTTTAGGACCAACTAAAGATGATATCACAAAAAAAACAATAGCGGAATACTTTAATGTAGGGATGACATTTAGACAAGAAGTTTTTGATAATATTGCAGAGTTATTTAAAACAAGGAATAGGGCATTAACAGATTTAAATAGGCAACAAGCTGAAGTGCCAGAAAATGGAGAAGTTATAATGAATCCGGTAGGTACAGCGCCGGGAATGTGGTTTGAGCAGGGAAATAAAACTTTTGTTTCTATGCCAGGTGTACCATATGAAATGAAAAGATTAATGTCTGATTCAATTTTAGGGAAACTACAATCAAAATATGATACACCTTTTATAGTTCATAAAATGCTGAGGACAATGGGTATTCCTGAATCTTTATTGGCAGACCAAATTGAAGAGTGGGAAGATGCATTACCTGAGTTTATTGGTTTAGCTTATCTTCCAAGGTTTGGGCAGGTTAGATTAAGATTAACAGCAGTTGGAGACAACAAAGAAGTTTTAGATAATGCTATTGAAGCTCAAGTTGAAAAATTACGTCCTTTATTAGGAGATAATTTATTTGCTGAAGACGATGTGGAAATCGAGCAAATGATTATGAATAAAATGATTGAAAAAGGGGTAACTCTAGCAACTGCAGAATCTTGTACTGGGGGTGCAATTGCAAAAAGAATTACTACCCTTTCTGGATGTTCTGCCTTTTATAAAGGTGGTATAGTTTCTTATAGCAATGAAGTGAAAATGACACAGCTTGATGTACAAGGAGAAACTTTATTAGAACATGGTGCTGTTAGCGAAGAAACAGCTTTACAAATGGCCAACAATGTAAGAGAAAAATATAAGACAGATTATGGAATTGCGACCACAGGTATTGCAGGACCAGGAGGAGGGACAAAAGATAAGCCAGTTGGTACTGTTTGGGTAGCATTATCTACTGCAGAAAAGACAGAAGCAAAATTATTGCAATTAACAAAAACGAGAGAGGTAAATATTTATGCAACAGGAAATACAATATTGAAGTGGCTTTATGATGAAATTTAAACATTTGGATTGATATTATTACGTCATTTATTACATGTAAATTTAAAAAGGCCAACTAGTCACAACTGATTAGTTGGCCTTTTTGTTTATTGTTAATAAAAGTTGTCGTAAAATAAATTACTTATAATTAGTGTGTAAGTATCTGATAAATTGATGGTTGAAAATTGATGTTGTATTAATGTTGTATTAAAAGTGTAAAAAAGTATCTTAATAATTTTCATGTTTTTTCACATTCTTACTAATGTTGTATACGACGTCGAACTAATAATTGAAATGAAATTTTAAATCTGTCTACATGAGTTAACTAATAACTATTTACAATTTCCAGGCTATTTAATTTATTCTCTTCTACTAAAATTTGCAATCTATTCTATGTATTCTGAATAAATTATTCTAGGCACTTTTATCGTTTTTCTTTAAAGGTGAAGCAATCCGAAATGGATATTATTATTACTATTATTAAATTTTTTCTACTAAAAACATGCTCAAGCTACTAAACTTTAAAAGTATTTTAGGGATATTCCTATTTGCTTTTATGTCGCTAACTAGTACACAATTATTAGCACAAGATAAGGTTCTGACTGGAACAATCTTAGGAGAGGATTCATCTCCCCTTCCTGGTGTAAACGTACAAATCAAAGGAACAACAACAGGTACAGTAACTAATTTTGATGGTAAATTCTCTTTAAATGTTAAAGAATCTGCTCAAACATTAGTGTTTAGCTTTATTGGTTATCTAGATAAAGAAATGGTAATCGGTACTCGAACAACTTTTGATGTATCTTTAGAAGTTGATGCTGAACAACTAGAAGAAGTAGTTGTAGTTGGTTATGGTGTTCAAAAGAAATCATTGGTAACTGGTGCAATTGCTAGTGTAGATGCTGATGACATTGTAAGTTCAGCCATTTCTGCAGAACAAGCATTACAAGGTAAAGCAGCTGGTGTTACAGTAACACCTCAATCAGGTTCTCCAGGTAATGGAATTAAAATTCGTATTCGTGGTGCAGGGTCTAACGGAAATAGTGATCCTTTATATATTGTTGACGGTATGAAAACTGGAAACATTAGCTTCTTATCTCCAACAGATATTGCATCTATGGAAGTACTTAAAGATGCAGCATCTTCTGCAATTTATGGTTCTGAAGGAGCAAATGGTGTTGTAATCATTACTACTAAAGGCGGTAAAAAAGGTGCTAAATCTAGCATTGACTACTCTTTCCAATATGGTATCCAAACATTGGGTAACACTCCTCAAATGATGAATGCTAAAGAATATGCACAATTCATGCAAGAAGCTCATCAAGATGAGTTAGGTAAAATTGACGGTTTTTATGTGCCAGACCCAAGTAAACAAGGAGAAGGAACAAACTTCTTAGATGCTGCAGCTCAAGAAGCACCAATGATGAGTCATAATTTATCATTCTCAGGTGGATCAGACAAAGGATCTTATTTATTAAGTGCAGGTTATACTTCTCAAGATGGTGTAATCGGTGGTGATAAAGCAAGCTATGAAAGAATCAATGGTCGCTTGAACTTAACAAGAGATATTAAAGATTGGATAGATGTATCTGCAAACATTGCAATTACAAATTCTAAAAGAGCTACAATTACTGAAGATGATGCTTATAATGGTCTTGTAAATGCAGCTTTATTAATGGATCCAACAGCAAAAGCTAGATATGCTCCAAATGCACTTACTCCTTACATGCAAGAAAAATTAAATGAAGGAAAGCTTTTAACTCGTGATCAAGATGGTAATTACTATGGGGTTACTAATAATGATTTCTTAAAAGGAGAGATATATAATCCTTTAACAAAATTAGAAAATGCAAGAGGTGTTTATACAGAAAATAAGATTTTAACTACTGGTATGGTTAATCTTAAGCCTGTAAAAGGACTTAAAATTAGTTCTAGAATTGGTTTTGATATTGCACAAGGAAGTTATAATAGCTGGAACCCAAGTTTCTGGGCTAACTCTCAAAAGCATGAAAATGCTCCAACAGTAACTGCGAATGAGCAATCATGGAGTACTTGGATGTGGGAGAACTTTGCTACTTATAATACTACTATTGGGAAAAGTACAATTACAGGTTTAATAGGTGTATCTGCTCAAGAAAACAATTATAGAAATTTAGATACTAAATCAGGAAATATGGTTGTTGAAAACGACCAATTTAGATACCCTAACTATGTAACGTCTAGAGATAATGACCGTGTTGGTGGAGGAAACGAAATGAAGACATTAGCTTCATATTTTGCTCGTGTATCTTATGACTATGATAATAGATATATTATTGAAGCAACTTTCCGTAGAGATGGTTCATCTTTATTTGGATCAGAGAACAAGTGGGGTACATTCCCATCAGTTTCTGTTGGTTGGAATGTTTCTAACGAAAGCTTCTGGAATATCAGTGCAATTGATTACTTAAAAGTAAGAGGTAGCTGGGGACAAAATGGTAGTTTATCAAACTTAAGACCAGATCAATACAGGTCTTTAATTAGAACTACTGGTATTTCTTACCCTGGTTCTGACAATATCCTTATGACTGGTGCTGAACCGGAAGTATTAGCTAACCCAAATTTAAAGTGGGAAACTTCTGAACAAACAAACATTGGTATCGACTTAAGAGCTTTGGATAGTAAAATTTACTTTACAGCTGATTACTATAAAAAATTAACGAAAGATCTTTTAACAACAGCTTCTCCTGCACTTTCTCAAGGTAACTATGCACCTTATACTAATGCAGGTACAGTATCTAACGAAGGTCTTGAATTAATTTTAGGATATAGAAATAGTGAAAACGAATTTACTTATGATGTGAGCTTTAATGGTTCATTTAATAAGAATGAAGTAGTATCAGTACCAGCAGAACTTACAAGAATTAATGGTGCTTCTTTACCTGTAGCAGGTACTTTAACTTATTTTGAAGAAGGTTTTCCAGTTTGGTATTATAGAGGATTCCAAAACGAAGGTATTTTCAGAGATGAAGCTCATATAGCTCAATGGGTAGAAGAAAATAACATTACTGACCCTACTTATACAGATCCAAACAATGAGAATAAAGTAAAACCAGGTGATCCAATCGTAAAAGATATTAACGGAGATGGTGAAATTAATGATCAAGATGTAACAAATATTGGATCTCCACACCCAACATTTATTTATGGAGCAAATATCTCAGTAGCATATAAAGGTTTTGACTTAAACATTTTCTTACAAGGTGCTACAGGTCATCAAAACTACATTGCTTTCATGAGAGCTGATAACAAAGCTGTAAATAGATTATCAAGCATTACTGAAGATCGTTGGAGAAATAACGGTGATAACGCTTCTTATCCAAGAGCTGATTATTTAGATTCTAGATATTTTAAAAGTGATTTATTAGTACAAGATGCTAGCTACTTGAAAATTAGACAAATTCAATTAGGATATACTCTTCCAAGTAAAATTGCATCTAAAGCATTATTAAGCAGAGCAAGAGTTTATGTGTCACTAAATGATTTCTTTACTTTTACAAACTATGATGGTGTTGATCCTGAGATTGGTAGTAAAGAAAATAATGCTCAAGGAGTTGATTTTGGAACATATCCTGTTTCTAGAAAACTGTTATTTGGTCTTGCAGTAACTTTCTAAATCATACACTTAACAAAGAAATACGACAATGAAAATATATAAATTTAAGAAACTATTGACTGTGCTAGCAGCAACAGCAATGCTTTCATCTTGTTCATCTGAGTTCTTAGAAGTAGAGCCTTACGGTAAATCAGAAGCTTCTACATATTATCAAACTGAAGAACAACTTCAATTAGGTCTAGTAGCTGCATATGATATGTTATCTTCAGATCAAATGAATGGATGGAATAGTCCATTTGTAATCAAAAATTTACCATCTGATGGATTAAATTGTGGTGGTTCATCTGCAGGTGATCAACCTCAATTACAAGAAATTGATGATTTTAGATGGCATGCCGAAAATTTAGCAGTAAGATCAGTTTATCAAACAAACTATTTTGGTGTTTATAGAACAAATCAAATTATTACTAATGTAATAAATGCAGAGAGTGATTTGATGAAAAGAATGGTAGGTGAAGCTAAGTTTTTAAGAGCTTTTTACTATTTCGAATTGGTGACGGTATTTGGTGATGTTCCTTTATGGCTTACTCCTCCGACAGGTTTGACTGAAGGTATGCCAAGAAGTCCTAAAGCAGATGTTTACGCACAAATTGAAAAAGATCTTACTGAAGCAATTAGTGTATTACCAAATAAATCTACTTTTGAGGGCACGTCAGATGCCTTTAGAGCAAATAAACAAGCTGCTCAAGGTTTATTAGGAAAAGTTAGAGTGTATAAAGGAGATTATACTAATGCAATTGCTCAATTAGAGAGTGTAATTCAAACAGAAGGTTCAGAAGTAGGTTTAGAGCCTAGCTTTTCAACTTTGTCTCTTCAAAGTACTGAGTTTGGTAAAGAATCTTTATTTGAAGCATCATTTATCTCTAATGGAGACAACTGGGGTAATACAACTTGGAATAGAGATGCTCATGATAACAGACATGTTCAATTATCAGGTCCTAGATCTTTAGATGTACTTGAAGATGTTGTTCCTGAAGAAGATGCTAAACTTATAGCTGGATGGGGATTTTTACCTCCAACACAATCGTTATTTGATGCATTTGAGCCAACTGATGGTCGTAGAAATGCAACAGTATTAGATGCTGACGGTTTAAAGAAACTTTATGGCCAGAAGTTTAACGACGGATGGGATACAGAGGGTTTAGTAAGAGCAAAGTACACTACTTTTGAATCTGAAACTACAGGTGAAGGTGGAGCAACTCCAGAATTAAACTACACAGTAAACTGGAGATTATTACGTTATTCAGATGTTCTTTTACTAGCAGCTGAAGCATATTACAGAGAAGGTAGAGAAGGAGATGCAAGAAATATGCTTAACAAATTAAGACAAAGAGCAGGTGGTTTAGCGGATTATGATGCTACAGTATCTGGCAGTGCTTTATTTGATGCAATTGTTAATGAAAGACGTATTGAACTTGCTTATGAAGGTTCACGTTATTGGGATTTAGTTAGATGGGGTCTAGCTGAAAAAGAACTAGGTGATTTAGGATTTGTTTCTGGAAAACATGAATTATTCCCTATTCCTTTAGACGAGATAAATGGTAATCCAGGAATTACTGAAGCAGATCAGAACCCTGGATACTAAAAATACATATTGTCAGGAAGTTAAATTTACTTCTTGACAATATTTAAAGAAACTATTTTGCGATAGTTAAGTATGGGAGCTCTGAACGAACAACTTAAATATTATTTTATATAATATAGTTCTCAACTTTATTTACTTCAAGAAGAAATAGATCTCTTTAAAACGAGATACTTCAAAGTAGATTTAAATAAAAGTTTTACTGGAAGTACCATTGGTACTTTCAGTTTTTTTTTATCTAAAAATTGTAAATAAATAGTCTTAAAACAGTTATTAAAGATTGCTTTTTAAGACTTATTAGTTCTATTAAGTGATAATGTTATTTTTTTAAATGATACCACCATGTTGGGGGTTGTTAAGTTAATTCACTATTGCACGAAAAATGTGTTTATGTACTGCGTGATTTCTCTTGTGATACAATATAAAAAATAGTATTTAACTGTTTGATTATGTGATTTTTAAGTAGCACATGTCGTATTATTGTCGTATTAATTGCGTAATAATACTGATTGAATTTTTATTTGGTTTTGTGCAAATATCATTATTGTTGTAATGATATAAACAATTAAACATAAACAAGTTAACGTATTATTTATAGTGCTTTTAACATTGTAGAAAGCACTTTGATAGGAATGAAATGAGACATCTTAAATTACTTTTATTACTATTTAATATAGTAAATATCACAAATGTATTTGCTCAAGCAGATGGCTGGACAATTGAAGCAAATTCTAGAGAGAACTACCATTCTTTATCTATGGCTAATGGCATGATTGGAATCGTACCTTCAGACCAACCACTAAAAATTAATGAAGTTATTCTAAATGGTGTTTGGGATATCTATGGACGTGGTGGAGTTTCTAATATTGTACAAGGAATCAACTTTGCCAATATGGATATTGGAGTAGAAGGAAAGGGACAAACACAATGGGTTTCTTCTGATAAAGAAATTACTAGTTGGAAACAAATGCTAAACATGAAAGAGGCAACGTTTACAACGTCATTTAATTTTGCTAAATCTATAGAAGTAGAACAAGAAATTATAGCATTAAGACACCTTGCTTATACAGGATTAGTGCGTATAAAAGTAAAAGCATTAAAAAACACATCCTTAATTTTTAGAAATGACTTAATTGTTCCTGAAATTAATAACCCAGGAAAACATAGATACAATCAAGTAGGTAAGGAGAGTGAAATTTCTTTATTATCTACATCTGCAACTTCTCCAACGGGTAAATATGAAATAGCTACGACAACGTCATTTGTATTTGGTGAAAATGAAAAATATCCAGAAATAAAAAATGAGGAAGTTAATGCTAGGCATAACCGTGCTTCTTTTAAGAAAGAGTTAAAAAAGGGAGAAATCTATGAGTTTATAGTAGTTGGCTCTATTTGTAATACGGCTTTATCTGTAGATGCAATAAATGAAGCAGAACGAAAAGCAATTTATGCTCACCTAGAAGGGTATGATAGACTTATCAAAAGGCATAAAGATGCTTGGGCTAAACTTTGGGAAGGAGATGTAATTATTGAAGGTGATCAAAAAGCTCAGTTAGATGTGAGACTTCAGTTATTTAACCTTTATTCTTCTGTAAGAAAAGGAACAAGATTAAGTCTATCACCAGTAGGTTTATCTGGTAACGGATATAATGGTCATGTATTTTGGGATACAGAATTATGGATGTTCCCTACTTTTTTAGTGTTTCAGCCTGAGTTAGCAAAAAATATACTTGATTATAGATTAGACCGTTTAGATCAAGCTAAAAAGAATGCCTTAGCAAATGGATATGAGGGGGCAATGTTTCCTTGGGAATCTGCATTAACAGGTGAAGAAGATACACCAACATGGGCATTATCAGGTCCTTTCGAACAACATATTACATCTTGTATTGGTCTTGCTTTTTGGAAGTACTATCAAGTTACTCAAGATAAAAAATGGTTAAAGGAATCGGGTTATGAGTTGCTTCAAAATGTTGCAGATTTTTGGGTAAGTAGAGTAGAGAAAGATGAAAATGGTGTTTGTCACATTAATAATGTAGTGTGTGCAGATGAGTATGCTGAAAATGTAAATGATAATGCGTTTACAAATGCTTCGGCTATTAAAGTATTAAAATCAGCAATTAAAGCAGCTGAAATTGTTGGAGAAATACCTAATCCAAAATGGGATGAGGTAGCCAACAATATTCCAGTACTAGTGGAAGATGGAATAACAATGGAATACGATGGTTATGATGGAAGAGTGATAAAACAAGCAGATGTAAATTTGCTATCCTTTCCATTGGAGTACTATACAGATAAAGATCAGATGAAAAGAAACCTTGAGTATTATGAACCTAAGATAGATTACCATGCTCCGGCAATGTCGCATTCTATTTTATCAGTAGTAGCCTCAAGAATTGGAGAAACAGAAAGAGCTTATGAGCTTTTTCAGCAAGGATATGTAAATAATCAGAAACCACCTTTTAATGTTTTTACAGAACAACCAGATAACAATTTAGCATTCTTCGTGACTGGAGCAGGAGGGATGATGCAAGCTGTTATGTTTGGATTTGGAGGTCTAGAAATAACAGACACAGGGATTACACAACTAAAATCAACATTGCCAAATAATTGGAAATCAATAACTTTTAAAGGTGTGGGTGTGGATAATAAAAATTACAGTGTCACTAACAACTCTCAGTAAAAACAGACGAATTATTAAAACAAAATGATGATGAAGAAAAGAACGTTTAAAGCAACTATTTTTAGTATGCTACTTATGTTTGGTTACTTGTCACCGAGTATAGCTCAGACAACTAAGACCGAACAAAAAATTGATGAGATAATTGCCCAACTTACATTAGAAGAAAAAGTAGCAATGTGCCATGCTCAATCTAAATTTACATCTGCCGGTGTTCCTAGATTAGGTATTCCAGAAATTTGGATGTCTGATGGACCTCACGGAGTAAGAGCAGAAATAAATTGGGACAATTGGGGGTATGCAGGTTGGACTAACGACTCTATTACTGCATTTCCAGCATTAACTTGTTTAGCAGCAACTTTTAACGAAGACTTATCTAAAGAGTATGGCGTTGCAGTTGGTGAAGAAGCAAGATACCGTAAAAAAGATATATTATTAGGGCCTGGTGTTAACATCTATAGAACACCTTTAAATGGTCGTAATTTTGAGTACATGGGAGAAGATCCTTATTTGGCTTCTCAAATGGTTGTACCTTATATTCATGGGGTTCAATCTAATGGTGTT
The DNA here is from genome assembly GCF_003970675.1 of Flammeovirga pectinis. Classification (GTDB taxonomy): domain Bacteria; phylum Bacteroidota; class Bacteroidia; order Cytophagales; family Flammeovirgaceae; genus Flammeovirga; species Flammeovirga pectinis. Next base: position 2,744,014 of record NZ_CP034562.1, on the reverse strand, counting down.
GCAGCTTGTGTAAAACACTTTGTAGCCAATAACCAAGAGAAATGGAGAGGTCATATAAATGTAGAATTAAGTGATAGAGCTTTGCATGAAATTTATTTACCAGCATTTAAGTCTGCAGTAGATGGTGGTGTTTGGTCTATGATGTCGGCTTACAATCAAATAAGAGGACAATATTGTTCTCATAATGAATATTTAGTAAATGATATTCTAAAAGGAGATTGGGGTTTTGACGGTGTATACTTAACAGACTGGGGTGCAGCACACAATACTAAACAATCTGCATTGTATGGTTTAGATATTGAAATGGGTACTGGTACAAATGGACTTACTTACTCAGAGAAAAATCACTACGAAAACTATTATTTAGCAGGACCTTTTAAAGAAATATTAAATTCTGGAGAAGTATCTGAAGATGTAGTTAATGATAAAGTACGTCGTATTTTAAGATTAATGTATAGAACAAGCTTAGCTGAAAATAAACCACTAGGAAGTATCAATACAGAAGATCATCATGATGTGGCAAGAAGAGTAGCCCAAGAAGGAATCGTACTTCTTCAAAATGAAGGTAATTTCTTCCCTATCAGTGATAAGAAAATGAAGATTGCCGTAATAGGAGAAAATGCGACAAGAATGATGACAATTGGTGGTGGATCTTCAGAACTGAAAGTTGAATATGAAATATCTCCGTTACAAGGAATACAAGAGCGTTTTAAAAATGCAGAAGTTGTATATACTATGGGTTATGCTTCAGGTCCTTCTCAATATGGTCAAGTTATTCCATCAACTTTAGATGCTGATTCACTAAAAAATGAAGCATTAAAAGCAGTTAAAGGAGCAGATGTTGTATTATTTTTTGGAGGGTTAAATAAAAGTCATCACCAAGATTGTGAAGATGGAGATAGATTAACGTATGATCTTCCTTTTGGTCAGCCAGAATTAATTGAAACTTTAGCAGCTACAAATTCAAATATTGGCGTAGTACTAATTAGTGGAAATGCAGTGGCTACACCTTGGTCTGATAAAGTAAAAACGGTGATGCAAGGGTGGTATTTAGGAACAGAAACAGGACACGCAGTAGCAGATATTATTTCTGGAGATGTAACACCTTCTGGTAAATTACCTTTTACTTTCCCTAAAAAATTAGAGGATAACGCTGCTCATCATTACGGTGAAATGTCTTACCCAGGTGATAATGTAAACGAAGAATACAAAGAAGGAATTTTAGTTGGATACCGTTGGCATGATACTAAAAAAATTACTCCTGCCTTTGCATTTGGTCATGGGTTAAGTTACACTGAATTTAAACTAGAAAACATTGCATCAGATAAAAAATCGTATGATGTAAACGATACTATTGAAGTTACTTGTAGCTTAAATAATATTGGTGATGTTGATGGAGCAGAGGTTGTACAAGTTTACGTTGGCAAGCATAAATCTATTGTAGAAAGAGCAACTAAAGAGTTAAAGGCATATCAGAAAGTATCTTTAAAGAAACTAAGCTCAGAAAAGTTAAATTTATCTATTCCTATTAGTTCTCTGAGATATTATAATGAAAATAAATCAGATTGGGAATTAGAAGAAGGAGAGTACTATATTTATGTAGGTAATGCTTCAGATAATATTTCTAAGAAAATAAAAGTATCTATTACTTCAAAAGTGAATTAATACATATTTGTAAATGTATAAAACACCTCAATTTCAACTTATATAATTAGTTTGTTGGTTTTGAGGTGTTTTTGTATCCTTATTTATCTTGTTTAAGAATTGAAATATGAAATAAAGTACGGGATTTTTTCATTTTTAAATTTAAATGTACGGGTACTTTATACATACTTAGGAAAACAATGCACTTAAAATAAACAGACTATGAATCGATTATTTTTTTTGATCATTCAAATGTTAATAATTAAGTAAATAAAAAAGAGTACATTAATTATATTTCCCGAAAGGCAACTTTATATAATAATTTGAATGGAAATATTTTCTCGTTAATTTTATTGTTTCTAACACCAGGAAATTTTAGAAAAACTTCTTATGATTAAGCAACTTACAATATTACTAACACTCCTATTAATGTCTATTGGAACATATGGACAGAAAAAGGAAATGCAATTCCAACATTTAAGAGAAGAGGATGGATTATCTCATGCTACGGTAACCTCTATTTTAGAAGATAATATGGGATTTATGTGGTTTGGTACCTTTAAAGGACTAAACAGATATGATGGTTATGAAATGAAAACTTACGCCTACAGTAGAGGTAAAAATACAGGCTTGAATGATGATATGATTTCATCATTAATTCAAGATCATAATGGTTTTATTTGGATTGGATATTTGAATAATGGGCTAAGTATTTTTGATCCTAAGACTGAAACTTTTCAACATTTTAAAGGTGGTGACGAGAACGAATTAATGGTACCGAGTGAGTCGGTAAATAAAATTTATGAAGACTCTGATAATAATGTTTGGGTTGTAACTAGTAACGGTATTTCTGTTATTTCCCCAAACCGTAAAAGAAGAGAGAAATACTATTATTCTACAACAGGTTTTTCTCAAATTAATGGCGAATCTATTTATGATGTAATAGAAGATAAATGGAACCGTATATGGTTAGCAACAGACAATAGGAAATTATGCGTTTATGATAAAAATACTAAGAAATTTTCTGAAGTAGAATATACAAACCGTCCTTTAATAAGTAGGGATGACAATGATAAGAAAAACCTTGAAATTTATAATGATACGCTTTTATATATAAGTAGTAATAATGGTGGTTTAGCAGAATATAATTTACTAACAGGTGACTATAATACGTATTTACATGGTGAAAAAGGAAAAGGCCCTTCTAGTAATAATATAAAAGCGTTAAAACAAGTAGACAATGAACTTTGGATTGCTACTGATGGAGCAGGTTTAGATATATTTAATGTAAAAACAAAAACATTCGAAAATTATACAAATACTCGTTTAGATCCAACATCCCTGTCTTCGGGAGTGGTTTGGTCATTATATCAAGATAGGCAAGACAATGTTTGGTTTGGTATTTATTTAGAAGGAGTTGATAAATACGATCCACGGAAAAACTTTTTTAGAGATATTACGAACTCTCCTTGTAATGAACAAACGCTACCAAATAAACCAGTTTTAGCATTGTATAATGATTCAAAAAATCGAACATGGGTAGGTACAGATTGGGGGGGACTGCAATTACAAGAAAAAGATGAAACACTTTTTAAACATTTTTCTATAGAGGGAGATGAGGTAAAAGAACCTGGTGCTTATGTAGTAAAAAGTATAGCAGAAGATCGTTTTGGTAACCTTTTGATTGGTACTTATAGTGAAGGTTTACAAGTTTATGATGTAAAGACTAGAAAAAGAACAGAAATAAAAAGAGGTGTTAAAGCTACAGACTTGCCAAGTAACCATGTTTGGGCAATTTTTACAGATTCAGAAGGTATTACATGGATTGGTACATTAGGTGGCGGAATTGCAAAATATGACCCCGTCACTAAATCAATAAAGAAATTAAAAATTGGGTACAATATAGGAAGCCAAGAACACATATATCATATTTTTGAAGATGCTCAAAATAATCTTTGGTTTAGTACTGATGGTGGCATAATGATCTATAATAGAAGGACTGATTCTTGGTCACCTAATCTATTAAATGATTTAATTGAGAAAGATCACAATTTTAACTATGTAAAAGGGGTCTATCAAGATAACCTTAGGCATATTTGGATAGCAACGGCAGCAGGCTTAATTAAATATTTACCTGAACGGAACGAATTTAAGATTTATAATCAGTCGGACGGAATTCCAGAATTACCACTACAAGCAATAACTGCAGATAATTATGGTAACCTGTTAGTAATATCTAAAAAATATGTTTCTCAATTTTCTTTAGCTACAGAAAAGGTCGTAAGCTTTTATGTTCCTAATAATTCATTTAACTATAATGCTTTAGTTAAGAAAGATAATGGAGAAATAATAGTGGGAGGCACTGATGGTATAACCGTTTTTAACCCTCAAAAGTTAAAAGAAAATTATACACAACCTCCTGTATATATCACTGATTTTGAAATTTTTAATAAGCAACAAACACCCTCAGATTCAAGTTCAGTAATAAAAGAATCAATTTCTACAGTACGCGAGATTAATTTAGATTACGATCAGTCTGTCATCAATTTTAAATATTGTGCAATAAATTTTACAGAAACTGAACGTAATAAGTATGCTTATAAATTAGAAGGATTTGATGAACAATGGAATTTTGTAGGTGACCGTAGAATTGCAACATATACTAACTTAGATCCAGGAAGGTATACTTTTAAAGTAAAAGCCTCTAATAATCATGGTGTTTGGAACAATGAAGGAGCAACAGTTACATTATTTATTGACGCTCCTTATTGGCAAACCACATGGTTTAGAGCATTACTGATTGCATTACTTTTAATAGTATTCTATTTTGCTCAGAAAGTGAGAATGCAAAATGTAAAAAGAAAATATGCTTTAAATAGTATTCAGGCTGAAAGAGAGAAGGTAGAAATTCAAAATCAAAATCTTGAAAAAGAATTAGATACAACAAAAAGTGAATTGGCAAATATTACAATTAGTCATTTACATAAAAACCAGAGTTTACAACAAATAAAACAAAAGCTTGAAGAAGCATCAGTTGGTTTAGCAAATAATGATAAGCGTAAAATAAAAAGGATTGTAAAAGATATAAATAAGGAAAGTGAAGATCATGATTACTGGGATAAATTTGAACATCAGTTTAATAAATCACATGATAACTTTCTTGATAGGTTTAAAATTGAGTATCCAGACTTAAGTAAAAGGGAATTAAGGATATGTGCCTACTTAAGAATGGATTTGGACAATCAAGAGATTGCAACATTAATGAATGTTAGTGTTAGAACCTTAGAAACATCAAGGTATAGAATAAGAAAAAAGATTGGTTTAGAAAACCGAAAGTCTTTAACTAAAATGATTACAAGGTTTTAACCGATAATAGTAATTGTTTATTATAAGCAAGAGCGATAGTAATTACACTAATTACTATCGCTCTTTTTGTTTTAAATAAAAAAACAATTTTATCTGTATTGTATCATTTAAAAAAAAATTCACAATACGTATTGTTTTAGTGTTGATTATTAGTTAGTTATAGATTGATGTTGTAATAATGTCGTGTTGTAAGTGTAAAAAAGTTACTTCTAAATTTTTGACTTTTTTATGATTCTCAATAACGTTGTAACATGGCAACAGCAAATATGAATTTATTGATTGCCTAACTATTGAATTACTATTAATTAAACTATTACAATAAAATAATTAATGAAAACAACTTTTTAAGACTTTCTGAAATTACTATAAAAGATAGGATCTGATTTTGGAGAGAATGCAATTTATATCTAAACAGCAAGCAAACTTTAACTACTATTTGTTCACTACTAAAATTTAATAGACAATGATTAATAAAATGATACTTTTCGTCGTACTAGGAATTTGTTCTCAAATAAAAGGTTATGCCCAAGTGGAAAGCTCTGAAAGCAATATACTTACTACAGATAATGCAGCATTGAGTTTTGATATAAATAAAATTGATGTTTTTTCATTTGATTTAATAAAGAAAAATGACGCTTTGTATACTGAAATATTCAGTGCCAAAGAAGATAAGATATAATATGCGATTGATTGGTAGTAAACTAACTAAAGCTAAGACTAAAACCAGACTAACAATTTAATTAGACAAAGCTGTCCAGAGCTGAAAAAAAATCAATATTGGAACTGAAGGTTATTATGATTTAGCTAAAAACTTTCAGCTCTTGGGCAGTTTCTAAAACAACTTTATTTATGTACAAATCTATTACTATTTTATTTTTAAGTATCCTTTTGAGCCATGGAGTAATGGCTCAATTAACTCCCTACGAAGCTGTAGAAGCTATTGGTAGAGGGATTAATTTAGGAAACACTTTAGATGCTCCTAAAGCAGAGGGTGATTGGGCTCCTAAAGCAGAAGAATATTATTTTGATGCTTACAAGGAGGCAGGTTTTCAATCTGTAAGAATTCCAATTACTTGGGATAACCGAGTGTCAAAAACAGCCCCTTATGATGTGGATGCCGATTTTATGAATCGTGTGGAAGAAGTTGTAGACTGGGGTTTAGAGAGAAATCTTGTAATTATTATTAATGTTCATCATGATGATTGGTTAAAAAATGATTACAGTGATGATAATATTGCTCGATTTGAAGCAATATGGACACAAATATCAGATCGTTTTCATACAAAATCAGATAGTTTATTATTTGAGCCATTAAATGAACCTCATGGTATGACAATAGCAGAAGCTGCAGATGCAAACAAAAGAGCTTTAGCTATCATACGTGAAAAAAACCCTACAAGAAATGTCATAATTTCGGGTAATGGATGGTCTGCTATTCAGGATTTACTAACTATGCCAGTTCCATCTGGTGATAGTCATCTTATTGGATACTTTCATACTTACGATCCATGGGATTTTTCATCAGCAGAGAAATCAAGAACTTGGGGTACAAAAAGTGATAAAGATTTCATTTCGAATGAATTTAAAAAGGCAAAAGATTGGAGTACACAAAATAGAATACCTGTTATCATAAGTGAATTTGGAGCTGTGCATAGTACAGATTTTAATTCAAGAATGAGACATTACGCTCACTTTGTAGAAGAATCTTTATCTAGAGGTATCTCATTCATGGCTTGGGATGATGGTGGATGGTATGAAATATATCAACGAAAAGCAAAAAAATGGCACGAAACAAAAGATATCTTAATCCATAATACCACTGAGACTGCTACTAATCTAGAATTGAGCATACAGAATGACTCTACAGTTTTAGTGGAATGGGAAAATAGAAATGATGCAACTTCAATGTTAAAGATTGAAAGAAAAGTAGAGGAGGAATTTGTAGTAATCGATTCTGTTGTTTCTACTGTTACATCATATTTAGATATCTCTACTACTCAAGGAAATAAATATCAATATAGAATCTCTCAAATTGTAGATGAGCAACTAATAATTTCTTATCCACAGAAAATAAATGTTTTAAATACTGAAAGAGGTTTTTATGGAGGAGTATTAATTGCTGTACCTGGAACTTTGGAAGCAGAAAACTATGATATTGGTGGAGAAGGATTTACTTTTTCTGATACAGAAGAACTAAATCAAGGAGGTGCTTACAGAACTGATGGTGTAGATATCGAAGAAATTACTGGTGGATATCAAGTCGGTTATGTAGAAAAAGGAGAGTGGTTAGAATATTCAGTTGATGTAAAAGAAACAGCTACTTATAAAATAACTGCCTTTATTGCAGCAATGGAAGCTGGTGGAGAAATGACTATCAAAAGTAGTTTAAATAGTAGAGAAGAAGCTGAATTCTCAATTCCATCAACAAAAAGTTGGACTGAACAAACGTCTGTAGAATCTAATTTGAAGTTAGAAGCTGGAGAACAAATACTTCGTCTTACTATTAATTCTCAACCAGCTTTTAATATTGACAAATTAAAGTTAGAAGTAACTACTGATGTTGACGTTCCACCATTAGCTTTAGAAGATGAGATATCTAATTTAATAGTGTATCCAAACCCATCAACGGGGAAATTTAATATAACAAAAGGTATTAAAATGAATCCAACTTTTGATATACAAGTATTAAATGCAATTGGTAATAATATAGCAACTTTTAGCTTAGATGTAAATCAAAAATCAATTGATATATCTAAATATCCAAAAGGAATTTATTTCTTAAAGTACTTCGATAATCAAGAAGTATTCTACAAGAAAATAATTAAAGAATAACATTATATAAGAGAGGAGTTATTATTAAATAGCTTCTCTCTATTAGTCTATAAAATGATTTTTAAACTTTTAAAAAACAAAACCAGAATTAAATAAAGAGACATTTTACCAGCATTTTATTAAGAATGTCCTCTCTTACAATCTATAACCAGCTTTTATTAAATATACATGGTACCCAATCATGTAACAGTATGAAATTTTAAATCAAGAAATGAAATGAAACTATTAAAACTATCTTTTTTATTGGGATGTATTTTTATGTTCTCTTTAGTGGGCACATCCTTAAAAACTAATGCACAAGTATCAAGTAATGGGTTACTACAGGTAAGTGGTAACAAAGTAGTAAATAGCAGTGGACAATCTGTGAGTTTTGCAGGTCCAAGTTTATTCTGGTCAAACAATGGCTGGGGTGGAGAAAAATATTATAATGCAGACGTTGTCGGCTGGGTAAAAAGCGACTGGAATGCGGGTATTATCCGTGCAGCAATGGGTGTTGAAGATGGCGGAGGCTACTTTGATGATGCTAGTGGGAATAAAGCACGTGTTGAAGCAGTTGTTAATGCAGCAGTTGCAAACGATATGTATGTTATTATTGATTGGCATTCACATCATGCAAATGAGCATGATTGGGCTCAAGCTTACAGCTTCTTCGAAGAAATGGCTCAAAAATATGGTCATTTACCAAACGTAATGTATGAGGTATTCAATGAACCTTTACAGGTTTCTTGGAGCCAAGGAATTAAGCCTTATGCAGAGTCTATGATTTCTGCAATTCGTAAGCATGATCCAGATAATATCGTGATTGTAGGTACACCTACATGGTCTCAAGATGTTGACCAAGCAGCAAACGATCCAATTAATCAGGCAAATGTAGCTTATACTTTACATTTTTATGCTGGATCTCACGGTCAAAGTTTAAGAGATAAAGCGAACTATGCTTTAAGTAAAGGCATTGCTCTTGTTGTAACAGAATGGGGTAGTGTTAATGCAGACGGTGATGGTGGCGTTAATTATGACGAAACTAATGCATGGGTAAACTGGATGAAACAAAATGGTATTAGCCATTGTAACTGGTCTATTAATGATAAGCCAGAAGGAGCATCAGCTCTTAACCCAGGTTCTTCAAGTAATGGAGGATGGGGTAGTTTAACTGCTTCAGGTTCTTTTGCAAAAGAAATTATGCAATCTTACAGTGGTAATGGTGGATCTGGAGATACAGGTGGATCTGATGAAGTAGAAGTAGGTCCTTGTGATGAGCTTACACTTCCAGGTAAACTTCAAGCAGAAGGTTATTGCCGTATGCAAGGTATTCAAACAGAATCAACATCTGATGCTGATGGTGGATCAAATGTTGGTTATATCGATGATGAAGATTGGTTAGAATATACAATTAATGTTCCTTCAGCAGGTACTTACGATGTAGAATTTAGAGTAGCTAGTGAAGGTGGAAATAATCAATTCCGTTTAGATCAAAATGAAGGTAATGATATTTTAGTTACAGTAAATGTTCCTTCTACTGGAGGGTGGCAAAACTGGCAAACAATAAATGCAACTGTAACTTTTAATACTGCTGGTGAGCAAGCTTTAGGTTTATATGCTATTACAGGCGGATTCAACTTGAATTGGATTAACTTTAATTCTCAAGACGTAGGATGTACTTCTACAGGTCTTCAATCTATTACATTAACTCCTTCAACTTCTTCAATAAAAGTTGGTGAAACAGTACAACTTTCTGCAAGTGGGAAAGATAACTGTGATAATGATATGGGTATTTCTCCATCATGGTCATCTAATGCTCCAAATGGTGTTTTTACAGCATATAACGAAGGTACTTCTACAGTAACAGTAACATCAAATGGTGTGTCAGCATCAGCTACAATTAACGTAACAAATGATGATGTTGTAACTGGAGATTATGCAGTATCATCAAATGGACGTTTACAAGTTAGTGGTAACCGTGTTAATAATAGAAATGGTCAATCAGTAAGTTTTGCTGGTAACAGCTTCTTCTGGTCAAACAATGGCTGGGGTGGAGAAAAATTCTACAATGCAGACGTTGTAAATTGGTTAAAATCTGATTGGAATTCAACAATCGTTCGTGCAGCAATGGGTGTTGAAGATCCAGGTGGATACTTAGATGATAGAGCTGGTAATAAAGCAAAAGTTGAAACAGTTGTAGATGCTGCAATTGCTGCAGACATGTATGTAATTATCGATTGGCATTCACATCATGCAGAAAATTATACAGGAGATGCTGTACAATTTTTTACAGAAATGGCACAAAAATATGGTAATAGCGATAATGTTATTTACGAAATTTATAATGAGCCACTTGCAGTATCTTGGAGCGGAACAATTAAACCTTACGCAGAACAAGTTATTAGTGCAATTAGAGCAGTAGACCCAGATAATTTAATTATTGTTGGTACACCTACATGGTCTCAAGATGTTGATCAAGCTGCTAATGATAGAATTAATGATAATAACGTTGCGTATACAATTCACTTCTATGCTGCAACTCATAAACAATCTTTAAGAGATAAAGCTGCTTATGCATTATCACAAGGAGTTGCTCTTTTTGCAACAGAATGGGGAACTGTAGAAGCAAGTGGTGACGGTGCTGTTGATTCTAATGAAACTTGGGCATGGGTTGATTTTATGAAAGCAAACGGCATCAGTCATTGTAACTGGTCTATAAATGAAAAAGCAGAAGGTGCTTCAGCATTAAATCCAGGAGCATCTGCAAATGGAGGATGGTCTAGTCTTACTTCATCAGGTAATTTAGTAAAGGAAATTATTCAATCTTACGGAACAATTGAGCCATGTACAGATTGTGATCCTTGTACGGATTGTGATCCAGACCCAACAGGAATTCGTTTAGAAGCAGAAGACTATACATTTATGTCTGGTGTTCAAGTAGAGAACTGTTCTGAAGGTGGACAAAATGTAGGTTATTTAGATGCAGGTGATTGGTTAGCATTCCACGATGTAAATATTCCAACAGCTGGCAATTATACAATTTCTTACCGTATTGCTTCTGCTGTAGGTGGAGGAAAAGTACAGTTAGAAGGCAATGAAGGACAAACTGTTTTTGGTAGTGTAGATGTACCAAATACTGGTGGATGGCAAAACTGGCAAACAGTATCACATTCAGCATATCTGAATGCTGGTAGCCAAGATTTTGGAGTTGGAATACCTTCAGGAGGTTATAATATCAATTATATCGAAATTTCATCATCATCTAACGGTAGAGTGTTGGGTACTTCAACATTATCTTTAGAAGAAGAAATTAATGTATTGACATATCCAAATCCAGCTTCTAATATGATTAATCTTTCAGGTTTATCAGAGAAATTCTCATCATTAACTTTATATAGTATTGATGGAAAACAGCATGGAGTTTATACAATTGAAGGATCAAATGTATTTAAGTTGAATGTTCAGTCTCTTCAAAAAGGAGTTTATTTATTACACTTAAAAGGGAATGATTTATCTAAATCAGTTCGCTTTATTAAGGAGTAATCGTTAATATAATTCTATTCTATTAGGGTGATTCTATTACAGAGTCACCCTTTTTTTATGTGTTCAGTTTGGTATTATCTTAGAATACTTATATATTCATTAAAAATCTACTATTTTTTATTTTTTAGATTAACTACTTTTTAACTATCGCATGAAAATAATTTATCAACTACTGTGCTTACTTCAATTATCTATTATTTCTTATTCACAAGAATTACAGTTTGACCATCTAACAGAAGAAGATGGACTTACTTATGCAACCGTAACCTCTGTTATTCAGGATGATAAAGGGTTTATGTGGTTTGCGTCTTTTAAAGGAGTATCTCGTTATGATGGATATGAAATGAAGACGTATTATTATGAGAAAGGAACAAATAGAGGTCCAAATGATAACCGAATATCATCGTTATTACAAGATAAAAAAGGTAATATATGGATGGGTTTATTAAATAATGGCTTAAGTATCTTCCATCCTGAAACAGATACATTCGAACATTTTTTTGGAGGAAAAGAAGACGAATTTATAGTACCAAGTTCTTCCGTAACAAAAATTTTCCAGGATAGTCAGAATGATATTTGGATTGGATCAAATTTCGGACTTTCAATAGTTTCAGAAGACCGAAGTAAAGTTCGAAAGTATTATCCTGAAGAAGGAAATAAGAATACTGTTAATGGAAAAGTGATTTCTGACATTGTTGAAGATAAGTGGAACAGAGTTTGGCTTGCTACTACTAACAGAAAACTTTGTGTTTACAATAAAAATAATGCTACATTTTCTGAAGTCGAATATACTAAAGAGGCATTATCAAACTTTGAAGACAATGAACATAAAAAGCTATTAATATATAATGATACTTTATTATTTATTGGTAGTGATAATGGAGGTATTTCAGAATATAATCTACTTACCGGCGAATTTAATACTTACTTAAAAAGTGGAGATAATAAAGGTCCAAGTTCTAACAGTATAAAAGATTTTGTACAAGTTGAAAATGAAATTTGGATTGGAACGGATGGAGCAGGTCTTGATGTTTTTAATGTAGAATCTAAGAGATTTACAAATTATACCAACTCTTTGCTGGATGCTAAGTCAATTTCTTCGGATGTGATTTGGACATTATATAAAGATAAACAAGAAAATATTTGGCTAGGTACTTATTTAAATGGAGTTGATAAATACGATTCAAATAAGAATGCCTTTAGACAAGTTAGCAGTAACCCATATAAACCTAAAAGTATTCCAAATAAGCCAGTACTTGCAATTTTTGAAGATAACGAAAAACGTACATGGGTAGGATCTGATTGGGGAGGATTACACCTTAGAGAAAATAATGAGAAGGAATATATTCATTATTCTAAAACAGGTAAGGTAGTACCAACTTTTGATAATGATGTTGTAAAATGTATCAGCCAAGATAGAACAGGAAATCTTTTAGTAGGTACTTATCTTAAAGGTTTGAGAATATATGATTTTAAAAAACAGAAGTATTTTAACATTAGAAAGACAGAAAATAACAACCTTATTCCAAATAATAATGTTTGGACCATGTTGACGGATAGTAAAGGCGTAACATGGTTAGGATTTTTAGGAGGAGGAATAGCTACTTATAACCCCGAAACAAAAACTTGCCATAATGTTTCAATCGATATTAAGAATAGAGGCCAGTTTTATGTTTTTAATATTTATGAGGATAGAAATAATAATATTTGGGCAAGTACAGATGGTGGAATCTTAATGTACGATAGAAGAAAAGATAAATGGCATACTGATTTACTTTCTGATTTAATAAAACAAGATCATAATTTCAATTATGTCAAATCAGTTTGCGAAGATAACTACAGACATATTTGGATAGCTACAGGTGCTGGATTAGTAAAGTATCAACCTGAAAGTAAAGAATTTTTTGTTTTTAATTTAAAGAATGATATTCCAGAATTACCAATTTTAAATTTAATAAAAGATAATCAGGGTGATTTAGTAATAACATCTAAAAAATATATCTCAAAATTTGATGTAGAAACTAATAGTGTAATGAGCTTTCATACAGATGGAAATTCATACAATCATAGTGCAATTTACAAGAATCAAAAAGGAGAGATTGAAGTTGGAGGCATCAGAGGAATAACAATTTTTAATCCTAATGATTTAAAGAAAAATATTGTTCCACCCGCTATTTATATTACGGGTTTAGAGGTTTTTAATAAATTACAATCACCTACTGATTCTAATTCTGTATTGCGTAAAGAAGTTTGGGCTACTGATGAAATAGAATTAGCGTATGATCAATCTGTTGTTAATTTTAATTTTAGTGCAATAAATTATACAGAGACAGATAGAAATAAGTATGCATATATGCTAGAGGGTTTTGATACGGATTGGATTTATGAAGATAAACGCAGATCTGCTACTTACACTAACCTAGATCCGGGTAATTATAAATTTCATGTAAAAGCATCTAACAATCATGGTGTTTGGAATAACGAAGGGGCTTCTGTTAAAGTAGTAGTTTCTTCACCTTTTTGGGAAACTGTTTGGTTTAAGGTGTTACTATTTTTAATATTTATTACAGCTCTTTATTTTCTTCAGAAAGTAAGAATCTCTTTACTAAAAAGACGATATGCCTTAGAAGTTATTAAGTCAGAAAGAGAAAAAATGAAGGTTCGAAATGAGAATTTAGTTAAAGAATTAGATCTTACTAAAGATGAACTAGCTTCAATTACAATGAATCATCTCCATAAAAATCAAAGTTTACAACAGGTAACACAGAAACTAGAAGAGGTGTCTCAGGGTGTAGGAAGTAATGAACAGAGAAAAATTAGAGGTATTATAAAAGACCTAAATAAAGAAAATGATGATCATGATTATTGGGATAAGTTTGAACACCAGTTTAATAAATCTCATAATAATTTTTTAGAGAAATTAAAAGATACCTATCCAGATTTAAGTAAAAGAGAACTTAGATTATGTGCCTATTTAAAAATGGATTTAGGAAACCAAGAAATAGCTACTTTAATGAATGTTAGTTTGAGAACATTAGAAACGTCTCGCTACAGAATAAGAAAGAAAGTAGGATTAGAAAATCGAAAATCATTAACCAAAATGATCACTAGATTTTAAGATTTTAAATTATGAAATGATTGAATTATAAAAAGATTACTCAGTTTGGGTAATCTTTTTTTATATTCTTAGCTACCTTTAATGATTATAAACTAAAAATTGATCAATTGGATAAACAAGCAATAAAAGGGTTAAAGAAAAACCCGATGTACATATTTCTATTAGTTTTATCTGTAGCTACAGCACTTGGTTTTCAAGGATGGAGAACATTATTTAATAATTTTGCAGTAGACGAAATAGGTTTAAATGGACTTGATATTGGAGCAATCCAATCTTTTAGAGAGGTCCCTGGCTTTTTAGTGGTAACGGCTTTATTCTTCTTGATGTTTATTAAAGAAGATAAATTTGCTTCGATATCTATAATTATAATGGGTATTGGAATAGCCTTAACAGGTTTTTTTCCTACTTTTTGGGGGTTAATGTTCACAACATTGATTATGTCAATAGGTTTTCATTACTTCGAAACTGCTAATCAATCTTTAACATTACAGAGTTTTTCCAAAGTAGATAGTCCGCATGTATTAGCAAGATTAAAAAGTACAATGGCTTTTACAAATATAGCTATTGGAGGAACGATTTACGGACTTACTTTTATCACTGATTATACTTCAATTTACCTTTTGATAGGTGTAATAGTGGTTATTGCAGGTTTTTGGGCAGTATTTCAGAATCCTATACCAAAGGATGCAGTGGGTCAGAACAAGAAAATGATCTTAAAAAGTAAGTATTGGTTGTTTTATGTGCTGAATTTATTGAGTGGAGCAAGAAGACAAGTATTCGTAGTTTTTGCGGTATTATTATTAGTAGAGAAATATAATTTTACAATTCAAGAAATTACAATATTATTTGTAGTGAATAATATCATATCTATGTATTTTAATCCAATTATAGCTCGTATGTTAAACCGATTTGGTGAACGCAAAATGCTTAGTTTTGAATACATAAGTTTAGCAATTGTTTTTATAGCATACGCTACAATAGAAAATAGATGGGTTGTTGCGATGTTGTATGTAGTAGATCATATATTCTTTAGTTTTTCAATAGGTATAAAAACATATTTTCAGAAGCATGCAGATCCTAAAGATATAGCACCTTCTATGGCTGTTGGGTTTACAATAAACCATGTTGTAGCAGTATTTTTACCTATTTTAGGTGGATGGATTTGGCTTAAGGATTGGACCTTACCGTTTTATGGAGGGGCTATACTATGTGTGATTTCATTGATATTTACACAGTTTATGTTACCAACACCAGAAGAAAAAACGATATAGTAAACAATTCATGTAAATTATAAATTGTACTATATCAAGTATTCAATCATTTAGTTAAAAAAAAGAGTTTAATGATGTTGATATTAAAATTCTTTGTAGTAGATTAAATGGTAAATAATGTCTGACATGAATTTCAGTAAAAGGCATTATGAAATCTTTTAAGAAAGTACATATTAAGTCCTTTCATAATTTAAAGAACCTATTCATTATTTATTTATAACTCATGGCAGAAAACCAAAAAGTAGCTCAAGAATATATCGATAATGCTTTTATCTACGAAACATATAGAGAAGCCTTAGATGGATTGTTAGCTGAAGACCCTACTATTGTAAATTATACAGATTCTCAATTAGTAGATTATACAAGGTTGAATGTAACAAGAATGCAGCGTATTGATAAAACAAACCGTTTGCTAGATGACTTGAGGACTGCTGGAAGAGCATTGAATAAAAGTGTGTATTGGTTAGTGATAACAGAAGGTTGGTGTGGAGATGCTGCACAGAGTACACCTATTATTGCTGCTGCTGCACAAGTATCGCCAAAGATTGATTTACGTTTTATTTTAAGAGATAATAATGTAGATTTAATGGAACAGTTTCTAACAAATGGATCTAGATCGATTCCTAAATTACTCGTAATCGATCAGAAAACAAATGAGGTTTTAGCAACATGGGGGCCTAGACCAAAAGAACTTACCGATTTAATTTCTGAAATTAAAAAAGAAGTTGGAGACGATAAACAACAGTTTTCTATGAAAATCCAACGTTGGTACAACAAAGACAAAGGAAAAGCTATTATGAAAGATCTTCAGAAAATTCTTGAAGATATTACAGAATAATACGTTATTATAAACTATAAATGAAGAGATTACAATGCATTGTAGTCTCTTTTTTTTCATGTAAAAATAGAAGTATATTGGATTGTAAATTTGTATAACTTTTTGATTAATTATGTCTTCACATCATATTGTTAGGGACGATCAGGAGCCCGCGGTTTTAGTTTTACATATTGATGAAGCCAATCTAGAATATATTCAGTCTTTATTAGAATGGAGCCCTATTGTAATTGCAGTAGAAGAAACTCTAGAAAAGTTACTTTCAATGGATATTAAAGTTGATTGGGTATTAGTTAGAGAATCTTACCTAGAAAAAGCTAGAATATTAATGCAAAATCAAGTACCGTATAAACTTGAAATTTTACTACATGAAGAGTTAAATGACGCATTCAATTGGTTGAAAACTGAAGGACATAAAGCTGTAAATGTAATTTTGAAAGAGTTTTCTAAAGAACAAGAGTCTTTCTTTTTAAAGCAGGACTATTTAAAAACTGTAGTAACTTTTTTTGAAAACAAAAGAGGGATAATAGCCAAACAAGATAAATATGAGAAATGGTTAAAGAAAGGTGTTAGCTTATTGTTTAAAGCTGAAAGGACAGAAAATTTAAATCATACTCAAGGTGATATTTGGGAAGTTAAGGAAGATGGAATGATAATTATTGATGCGCAGCCACCTTATTTTGTTTTTGAATACTTAACCTAAATACGATAAGCATAGTGAATGAGATGTTAATTTTTCATCAAATGATTATATGAATGTTGTTGAAACAAATATTTTTATCATATCTCTCTTTTTATTTAAAAAACATCGATTAAATTCGTAAATCAATACATCGAATATATCAGAATGAATACATATAAAATACCATTTGAGACAGCGGGTTTATACGGCAAAATGTTCCTAGATTATCTTAACGGAACCGAAGCTCTAAAATCGTTATATCAATTTGAACCTAATTTAGCCTCTTTCGATAAAATAATTGACTTACGTAAATCTTTTCCTAAAGAGAAAAGGACTCTAATAGTAGAGAGTTTAAAGAACCAATATAGTGCTATAGAAAATGCTCCAATTGCTCAAATTGAAGCATTAGAAGATGAAAATACATTTACAATAGTAACTGGGCATCAGTTAAATATTTTTACTGGGCCATTATTTTTTATTTATAAAATAGCCGCTACTATACATTTAACACAGCAATTAAAAGAAAAATATCCTGATTGTAACTTTATTCCTGTGTATTGGATGGCTACAGAAGATCATGATTTTGAAGAAATTGCTTCTTTTAAATTAAGTGGAAAAAAATATACTTGGGAACATCCAGAAGCTACTGGTCCAGTGGGACGGTTATCTCTGGAAGGAATAGATAAAATTTTAGATCAAATAAAAGATATGCCACAGTTTTTTGTTGATGCTTATACTGATAATATGACATTAACAGAGGCGACAAGAAGTTATGTTCATCATTTATTTTCTAAATATGGTTTAGTTTGCTTTGATGCAGATCAAGCGGAATTAAAATCATCATTTAAAGAAATTCTAATAAAAGAATTATTTGATAATACAGCAGTTGTAGAAGTAGAAAAGGCAAATGCAATTATTGAATCTGCAGGTTATAAAACACAAATACATGCTAGAGCAATTAATTTGTTTTACATGGAAGATAAGGTAAGACTTCGATTAGAAAAAACACCAACAGGTTTCAGAGCAGTTGATGGAGATCTTAAATGGACTAATCAGGAAATGATGGATATTGTAGAAAATAATCCTGAGAGACTGAGTCCAAATGTAGTTTTAAGGCCTGTTCTTCAAGAATTTTTATTACCTAATTTAGCTTATTTGGGTGGTCCAGCAGAAGTAATTTATTGGTTACAATTAAAAGGCGTTTTTGATGCTTACAATGTATTTTATCCAATGGTTTTACCAAGAGGTTTTTCTTTATTTTTAGATACTAAATTTAGTGCAAAGTGGAGAAAGATGGGGTGGCCATTAGAAGAGTTACTTCAGCCGATCACTGTTATTGAAAACAAATTGTTAGACGAGAAAGAAGAACTTGTTACGAGTCTAGAAGCAGAGATCTTACAATTTGATTCACTTTATGCATCTATTTTAGATAAAGGTAAAGCGATTACTCCCAACTTAGAAAAGCATGTTCTTGCAGAAAAATTAAGAGGAGAGAAAAGATTAAAACATACAGCAGCCAAGCTAAGAAAAGAGGGTAAAAGAAAAATGAAAGAAGACATAGAAAGAGTTGTATGCATTAGAGAATGCTTGTTACCTTCTAATGTTCCTCAAGAAAGAGTGGAAAACCTACTGACATTTTGGTCTAAATCTAAAGGAAATTTACTATTAGATACATTTGTAAAAGAACTTGACCCACTTGCGTTTAAATTAAATATTGTAGTTGAAGATTAAACTTTTTAAAGTTTACTTAAACAAATAAATTCAAATTTTGGTTAAAAGTATAGAGAAGTTTAACCTCTATAATTTATGAAGTAATTTTCTTTGGTAAAAAGCAATTAAAATATACTAGCTTTACGCAGATTATATTAATAATAACATACATATGACACCATATATTGATCAAAACAAGGATAGATTCCTTGCTGAATTATTTGACTTATTAAAAATTCCATCTGTTAGTACAGATGTAGAATATCAGCCAGATATTAAAAAAGCAGCAGCTTTTATTGCTCATCAATTAAATGAGATTGGGGCTGATAAAGTAGAAATTTGTCAAACAGCGGGTAACCCTGTTGTGTATGGTGAAAAAATAATTGACCCTAAATTGCCAACAGTAATGGTTTATGGCCACTACGATGTGCAACCTGCAGACCCAGTAGAATTATGGGATAGCCCTCCTTTTGAGCCTACAATTAAGAATGGAAACATTTATGCAAGAGGAGCATCAGATGATAAAGGTCAGATGTATATGCACATAAAAGCATTCGAATCAATGATGAAGAACAACACATTATCTTGTAATGTGAAATTCATGATTGAAGGAGAAGAGGAAATTGGTTCAGTAAACCTTGGTGAGTTTATAAAAGAAAGAAAAGACGATTTATCTGCTGATGTAATTTTAATTTCTGATACAGGAATGATCTCTTTAGATACACCATCTATTACAATTGGTTTAAGAGGGTTGTCTTACATGGAAGTTGAATTGACTGGACCAAACAGAGACCTTCATTCTGGAATGTATGGTGGTGCTGTTCAAAATCCATTGAATGCTTTAACTGAAGTGATTGCATCTTTAAAAGATAAAGATGGACATATTACAATTCCTGGTTTTTATGAAAAAGTAGAAGTAATTTCTGATGCTGATAGAGCTAAAATGGCAAAAGCACCATTTAGCTTAGAAGCCTATAAAGCAGCTCTTGATTTAGAAAAGGAATTTGGTGAAAAAGGATATTCAACAAATGAACGTACAAGTATTCGTCCTACTTTAGACGTAAATGGCTTGTGGGGTGGATACACAGGCGAAGGAGCGAAAACAGTAATTCCTTCTAAAGCCTATGCTAAAATTTCTATGAGATTAGTACCTCATCAAACGTGGGAGGAAATTTCTGAGTTGTTTACAAAACATATCGAATCTATTGTTCCAGATGGTATTCGTGTTAAAGTAACTACTCATCATGGTGGTATGCCAGTAGTAATACCTACTAATTCGGTAGAATTTGAAGCAGCAAATGCAGCTTATGCAGAAGCATTTGGTAAAGAACCAATTCCTGTAAGAAGTGGTGGTTCAATTCCAATTGTTGCTTTATTTAAAGAGGAGCTTGGTTTAGATTCAGTAATGATGGGCTTTGGCTTAGATTCTGATGCAATCCATTCGCCTAATGAGAAATTTGGTATTGCAAACTTCTTAAAAGGAATAGAAACAATAGAATTATTTTATAAGCACTACGCGGTACTTAAAAAATAAGTTCACTACTATTTATACAAAGAAAAAGCCTAATTCTCTTAATGAGATTGGGCTTTTTTTCTTTCTAATAATCTTAATTATTCTATTACTTCCACATAAATAGAATAACAAGTTAATAGATGTAATAAAGTGAACGGAAATTGAATTTTGTTTAATTAATAGGGTTATCCCCCCGTGAGACAACCCTCATTTAAATTGAAAAAATTGTTAAATCAAGGTATACAGTCATGAATTTTTATACCGTAGTAATGTATACAAGAGGCGATTGCATACAAAAGCAACTTTAACATTTGTAAATATAATTATTCTAGTGTGAAACATACAGTTATTAACTATTTTTTTTAATTATCAAACTATAATTATCTTTTTCAAAGAAAATTAGAACTTTTTATGTCCAAAATCATACTTTCTAAAAATAATCGTTTAATTTTGCTATTTAGAACTATACTAAATAAAATAAAGAGTAGTAACTTGCTCAAATAGAGTAGTATAGTCAGTTTAAAGTATCTTTGTGCTTTTAAAAGGAAGAAGTAAAACCTTTATTAATTTTACTTTGTTTACTAAAAGACAGAAAGGGAGTTTAAACTATTTAAGAAGACTTTAAAATAACGTAGTAAACGTTTTGATATAATGAGTGCAGATCAGGATAATAAAATATTAGAGGACTTTACGTCCAAAGAGTATGAGCACGGTTGGACTGTTGATATTGAAGCAGATCAAGCTCCAAAAGGTCTAAACGAGGAAATCGTGAGATTTATCTCAGCTAAAAAAGAAGAGCCACAATGGTTATTGGATTGGCGTCTTGAGGCTTTCAAAGAATGGCAAAAAATGGAATGTCCTGAGTGGGCAAATGTTGTCTTTGAACAAGTAGATTATCAAGATATCATATATTATTCTGCTCCTAAACAAAAGATTTCATTAGATTCTTTAGAAGAAGTAGACCCTGAGTTATTGGCAACTTTTGAGAAATTAGGTATTTCTTTAGACGAGCAAAAACGTTTAACAGGTGTAAAAGGTTCTAACATTGCTGTAGATGCAGTTTTTGATTCAGTTTCTGTTGCAACTACTTTCAAAGATACTCTTGCTGAAAAAGGTATTATTTTCTGTTCTTTCTCAGAAGCAGTAAAAGACCACCCAGAATTAGTTAGACAATATTTAGGATCGGTTGTTCCTGTAAAAGATAACTTTTTCTCTGCATTAAACTCTGCAGTATTCTCAGACGGATCTTTCTGTTATATTCCTAAAGGTGTTCGTTGCCCAATGGAATTATCTACATACTTCCGTATTAATGCAGAAGGAACAGGTCAATTCGAAAGAACTTTAATTGTTGCTGATGAATCTTCTTATGTTTCTTACTTAGAAGGTTGTACTGCTCCTCAACGTGACGAAAATCAATTGCACGCAGCTGTAGTTGAGATCTTTGTTCATAAAGAAGCAGAAGTTAAATATTCAACTGTTCAAAACTGGTACCCTGGTGATGAAAATGGTAAAGGTGGAGTATTCAACTTTGTAACTAAAAGAGGTATTTGTGATGGTGATAATTCTAAATTATCATGGACACAAGTTGAAACAGGTTCTGCTGTAACTTGGAAATACCCATCTTGTATTCTTAAAGGAGATAACTCTGTTGGTGAATTTTATTCTGTAGCTGTTACAAATCAAATGCAACAAGCTGATACAGGTACAAAAATGATCCATATTGGTAAAAACACTAAATCTAGAATAGTTTCTAAGGGTGTTTCTGCTGGTAAATCTCACAACTCGTATAGAGGATTAGTGAAAGTAAATAAGAGAGCAGATAACTCTCGTAATTTCTCTCAATGTGATTCTTTATTAATGGGTGATAAGTGTGGAGCACACACATTCCCTTACATAGAAGTTGATAACAACACTGCAAAAGTAGAGCATGAGGCTACAACATCTAAAATTGGTGAAGATCAAATTTTCTATTGTAACCAACGTGGTATCGATACAGAGCAAGCTGTAGCATTAATTGTTAACGGTTACTGTAAAGAAGTACTAAACAAGTTACCAATGGAATTTGCTGTAGAAGCTCAAAAGCTCTTAGCATTATCATTAGAAGGTTCTGTAGGTTAGTAGTTACTTACTATATATAAAAATAAGGTATCGATGAAGTTTAACTTTTTCGGTACCTTTTTTTGTAGGTGTTTGTTTAATTGATTAAATCAGAATTAATTCAATAAAAAAATGAGTAATAATTGAATTTCATTGGATTATAATTGTTATCTTATTATTGATCTTTATCACATTAGACTATGACTATTTAATTACCTATGAATTACACGAAAGAATGGTACATATCAGTATTGAATTCTATCAACGACTTAATTTTAGTAAAAGGAGATAAATCTAAACTGCTATGGGCAAATAAAGCTTTTCGAGACCTTTATAATATGAGTAACGAAGAGCTAAAAGATATAATAGATTCAGAATCTAGTGATCCTGATGATACAGTTCAATATGTAAAAGATGACCATTATGTGTTTTCAAAAGGAGCAACTTTGGATATTCCCTCTGAAGCTATTTCTGATGATAATGGGAATTTTAATTATTACCATACTATTAAAAACCCAATTAAGGATTCAGAGGGCGAGGTAATTAGGACTGTTGGCGTATCTAGATTAATAGAGGACGAAGAATTACTTGAAAAATCTAAGAAAAAAAGAACGGAACAAAAAACTGATATACAAGACCTTAAAACGTTTGTTCAAAGTATTCCAAGTCCAGTAATTATGTTGGATTTATCTAAACGAATTATTGCATGTAGTGATGCTTGGATAGATTATTTTGAACAGTCTAAAAATGAAATAATTTGGTCAGATTTTTTTGAAAGGTACAATAATAAATTACCATTCAAAGAAAAGATAGAAGAGTGTATTTCTACATCTAGTAAGGTAACAATGGATTCTGTATCTATAGATTACAATAATAAAATTTCTCATTTTAAGGTAATTATTAACCCTTGGGTTATGAGTTCTGGAGATGTAGGTGGAGTTATGTTAATGTTAAATGATATTACCTCTCAGGTGGAAAGAGAGAAAACACTACAAAAATACAATGAAGAGTTAAAGCAATTTGCTTACATAACAACGCACGATGTAAAGAGTCCTATTACTAATATAGAAAGCTTTTTGAGTCTGCTAAAAATGGATGATAAAATTAAAGATCAACGTTCTTTACAAGCAATACATTGGATTCAGAAGTCTATAGAACAAGCAAATGAAAAAATAACTGATCTTGTTCAAGTAATTCAGCAAAGAGAACAGGCTATAGAAAATGAACTTATTAATTTAAATCTATTCATTTCTACTATTGTTGATAAATATAGAGATGCTATTTACGAAATTGAAGGAGAGGTTGAATTAGAATTATTTGGCGATGTAATGTTGTCTACTTCTAGAAAACAACTTCAGACTATTTTAGATAACCTTATCACAAATGCAATTCGCTATAAGGATAGAAATAGGATGTTATTGATTACTATTAAAATTCAAAACACAGCTAAAGATCATTGTACAATCAGTGTAGAGGATAATGGTATTGGTATTGATCTTACAAAACATAAAGAACGTATTTTTGATATGTTTAAAAGAGCAAACGATAGCACAGAGGGTAGTGGCCTAGGGTTGTATTTATCACAACAAGCAGCCGAGCAATTAAATGCAATAATTGAAGTGGAAAGTGAGTTGAGAAAGGGGACTACATTTAGTATTAAACTGCCTAAATAATGATGAAATATAATATTTTATTAGTAGATGATGATGAGGCGTCTAATATATATTCTGAGATAATAATAAAACAAACAGGGTTAATTAAAAAATTGGCTTTGTGTAGAAATGGTGAAAAAGCTCTTGAATATCTTTTAAGAATAGAAGGATATTTAAATGATCCCTCTGTGTTTACTCCAGATATCATTTTTCTAGATATTAATATGCCTATAATGAATGGGATGGAGCTACTTGAAGAGATAGAAAAGCATAGTCTTCCTGTTAAGGTAATAATGCTTACAACATCAATTTTAGAAGAAGATTTTAATGAGGCACTGAAGTATTCTTTTGTAAAAGGATTCTTGAATAAACCCCTAAAACAAGAGGGTTTAAATGATATGATTGATAATTTAGATTAGATTTTCACTAAACATCATACCACCTAAAATAGCTCCAAAATACCCACTGAAAAAGCCTAATATAGCTCCAGCATACACTTGATATTGCGTGTGCGCTTTTAAATACAATCGGGCTGTCATTGATAATCCAAGAAGAATTAAACTAAATCCAAAAGCATCAAAAAGAATAATATTTGCATTCGTTTCCTCTGTTATGAAATAGAGTAAAATACCTGCTAAACCAGCCATGCCGATTGCATGTAAACTAATCTTATCTATAAAGTTTGCAATATTGGCAATTATCAATGTAATAGTAACAGCTGTAAATGCAATGTTCATTGCAGTACTTACATTGATCTTTACATAGAGTATGTAACAGATTAGGCCAAATGATACTACCATTACAGACAAAGCAAAGGAACGCTCATCTCTACTATGTAAATGTGGAGATTCTATTATGCCAAAACGTTGCATAAGAAGAAGGAAACTAATTGGCATTAATGTGGAAATTGTTCCAATTAAGCTAAACAAAGACCACCTTGCTTGATTATCAAGCCAAGGAGCTTCATTTACTCCAAAAAGAAACAACCCCGCAATTAAGCAGGGTATAAAAATGGGGTGTAAAAAAACAGATATCGTGTTAAATACTTTCTTAGTTTCCATAATATTATTAGAGTTCTTTTCTCATTCTTGCTACAGGAATGTTCATTTGTTCTCTATATTTAGCAACAGTTCTACGTGCAATATTATATCCTTTAACACGAAGAAGTTTTTCTAATTTATCATCAGATAATGGTTTGCGTTTATCCTCTTTTTCTATCATGTTTCGTAAAACAGATTTTACCTGCTTACTACTTACATCTTCTCCACTTTCAGTAGATATACTTTCTGAGAAGAAATATTTTAGAGGATATATACCAAAATCAGTTTCAACAACTTTGCTACTCGCTACTCTAGATACAGTAGAAATATCCATCTGAATAATTTCTGCAATATCTTTTAAGATCATAGGTTTTAATTGCCCTTCATCTCCACTTAAGAAAAAAGGCATTTGATAATCAATAATAGCTTGCATGGTACGTAAGAGAGTGTCTTGACGCTGTTTTATCGCATCGATGAACCATTTTGCTGCATCAAGCTTTTGCTTAACAAAACGGACCTCTTCACGCATTTTCTTTGTCTTTTTTGGTGTTTTGTCATAAGCATCAAGCATATCACCATACTGACGGCTTACTCTTAAATCTGGAGCATTCTTACCATTTAAAGATATGTTTAATCTTCCATTCACTTCTCTAACAATAAAGTCTGGAGTAAGGAATTGGGCAGAAGCTACCATAGTATTTGCTCCGCCAGGTTTAGGATTTAGATGAGTAATCATATCGATTGCATCTTTCATCTGCTCATCGTCAATGCCTAAACGTTTTTGTATTTTTGTGTAATGCTTTTTCTTAAATTCTTCAAAACACAACACAATCATTTTGATCGCTATTTTTACAATAGGTTCGTTTGTGTCTTTTTTCTTTAATTGAATCTCTAAACACTCTTGTAATGAGCGAGCACCAATTCCCGGAGGGTCAAATTGTTGAATACGGCCAAGTACCTTTTCAACATGAGCTAGGTCTGTTTCAATATTTTGTAAGAAAGCAAGGTCATTTACAATAGCTTCTAAGGGACGGCGTATATAGCCATCACTTTCAATACTACCAATCAGTTGCTCTCCAATATGTTGTTCTACTTCATTTAACTTTAAGAAGCTTAATTGCATTAGCAATACATCTCCTAAAGTTTCATGCATAGGTATAGGTAGGTCTTTGTCGTCAGCAACATCACCGTCACCGTACATTTTATAACCGGCAACATCATCTCTGTCTACATAGTCAGAGAGGTTTACCTCGTCAATGGGGTCAATGTCGGGGATGTCATCAAAATCTTCCGAAGAATCTGCTTCTTCGGAACTTGAATCTTCATTACCAAATTCATTCTCTTTCTCATCAGACTCTTTTCCTTCTTCTAAGATAGGGTTTTCTTGTAGTTCTTCTTGAATACGTTTGTCCAGCTCTATCGTAGGCACCTGCAACAATTTAATAAATTGAATTTGTTGCGGGGATAATGTTTGTGTCTGCTTGAGCTTCTGTGCCTGTTTTAACATGGTCCTTGAAGTTCGTAATTAAAAAATGACTTACTGAATTATAACTGTATAAATCAATAAAAGATAATTAAAGGCAATACAAAAGGTAAAAATCTTTATGTATTATTTCAACCAAAGTTTTTGAATAATTTCAGAACATTTCTATAACTTGTTCTTCCATTAGTTAAATAAATTACAATCGGTTGGTTAACTATTGTACACGAAAAATAGCTTATTTAGTTGTGAAAATAAAATTAAAATCGTGCCATTGTAATTATATTGTTCAATTTCAGTTAATTATAATTTAAATGAATTTAAATACACAGTTTTCAGGCTTGTTTACAGCCCTTTTGTTCGTCATTTTTCAGAGTTGTTCTCCAACTTCTTCTAGTGATCCTCAGGTTACGGTAACAGAATTTGTAGAAATAAGAACTGCACACCCCGAGGCAATTATTATAGATGTAAGAACACCAGCAGAGTATAATTCTGGTACAATAGAAGGAGCTAATAATATTAATGTACTAGACGATAGCTTTGTACCAAAAGTAAGTACATTAGATAAAAGCAAAACAGTTATGGTGTTTTGTAAATCTGGTGGTAGAAGTGCAAGGGCAAAAGCACAACTGCAAGAGTTAGGATTTACAGATGTAGTAGATCTTGAAGGTGGAATTAAAGGTTGGAAAGCAGCAGATAAAAAAGTAGTACAGCCTTAATTAGTATTATTTATACAACTATAAATAGTATCAATTGGTATTCAATAAAGGTATCTTTTAAATTGCATCATAAAATTAGATACAAAGAAAAAATACATATATGAAATTTGTTATTTCACCAGCAAAGAGTTTAGATTATGAAACATCATTTTCTACAACCCTTTCAAGTACTCCTCGCTTTTTAAAGCAGTCCGAAAAGTTAGTTAAATCTCTTAAAAAATTATCTGCTGCACAGATTGGTGATCTAATGTCTATTTCTCCAAAATTGGCTGATTTAAATAAAGAAAGGTTTGATGTTTGGGAAAAGGACTTTAATAAAGAAGTGGCAAGACAAGCACTTTATGCTTTTAAAGGAGATGTCTACATTGGTTTAGATGCTTATACATTAACTCCAGATCAACAAGAATTTACGCAAGATCATTTACGTATTTTATCTGGATTGTATGGTGTTTTAAAACCAATGGATTTAATGCAACCTTATCGTTTAGAGATGGGTACAAAATGGGGAATAGAAGGGAATACTAATTTGTATTCTTTTTGGAAAGATACAGTAACAACGTCTTTAAACGCCGAATTAGAAGAAAATGAGGTTTTAATAAACTTAGCTTCTAATGAGTATTTTAAAGCAGTGGATAAGAAAGCTTTAAAAGCTAGAATTATTACACCTGTGTTTAAAGATTTTAAGAATGATAAATATAAAGTGATCAGCTTCTTTGCTAAAAAAGCAAGAGGAATGATGGTAAGGTATATTATAGATCAGAAACTATCTAATCCAGAAGATATTAAAGGTTTTAATACAGAAGGATATTCTTTTAATGAAGAATTATCTAAAGGAGATGAATGGGTTTTTACAAGATAATAAAATGATGTAATTTTAATATATTCAATACAAAATATCATTTTTAAACACATATCTAATGTGGCTTTTTAATAAGAAACTAGATCTAACTTTTTTATTTTTACCAATTGGGTTAACATGGTTAATCTGTTTCTTATTTGATGCTCAATTCGAAGGGACTATTCCTTTATGGATATGGGGATTTTTGTTTTGGGTATAGATGTAACTCACGTTTGGAGTACAATTTTTAGAACTTACCTCGATGTAGAGGAAAGGAAAAGATATAAAAAGCAACTATGGCTTCTTCCCATGGTTGCTTTTATTGTTGTAGGTATTTTAAGTACTTATTCTGAACATTTATTTTGGAGAGTAATAGCCTATTTTGCATTATTCCACTTTATTCGTCAGCAGTTTGGGTTTTTAATGCTTTATAAATCTAAAATGAAATTTCCTGAATTAAGATGGATTTCTGATAAAGCCTTTATTTATATTGCTACACTTTACCCCGTTTTAGTATGGCATATTTTAGGTGATAGAGCATTTAGTTGGTTTGTTAAAGGAGACTTTTTGATTTACCCTCTTGTTCCGGAGGTATCGGTTACCATTGGCAATTTTATTTATTTTTTTCTAGTAATAGTATGGGTTGCTGATCATGTTTTAATGGCAAGAAAAAATGCATTAGTATTACCTTTTGGTAAAATATTATGGGGCTTATCTACTGTTGGAACATGGTGGTTAGGGATAGTTTATTTTAATTCGGATTTCTCATTTACCCTAACCAATGTTGTTGCTCATGGTATACCTTATATGGCTTTAGTCTTTTACTATGTAGAAGAAAAAAAGAATATTCAGCAACATAAACAGCCTACAAAAATTATAGTGATTAGCATTCTTTGGATGTTTTTAATCTGCTTATTTTTAGGTTTAGGAGAGGAGTTTCTATGGGATGTTTTTATAAATTATGAGAAACAGGATGTTTTTGGGGATTGGCAAATTTTTATTGATTCAGCTTACTTAAGAGGATTCTTAATTGCATTTTTATCATTACCACAAGTAACACATTACCTATTAGACGGAGTAATTTGGAAAGGGAATACTAACCCTATGATTAAAAAAATATTTACACCAAGATAAACCAATGAAACGCAGAAACTTTATCAAATTATCTTCAACTGCAATGTTTTCTTATTTGTATGGTTGTAAAGGTGAAAACTCGTCTACATTACCTTTTGAGGTTACTTTTCGTTCAGATCAAAAGGTTGGTCATACTGTCATGGAAAGTCTTTTATATCCAAAAGTAAAACAACAAAATGTAGATTATATAATTGTAGGTGGAGGTGTTTCAGGCTTAACATCAGCTTACAAACTGAAAGGGCAGGATTATTTATTATTTGAATTATCCGATAGGTTTGGAGGGAGTTCATCTGCAGAAAATTATAAAAATACGAGGTTTGCTCAAGGTGCACATTATGATATGAGTTATCCAAATAAATTTGGAACAGATGCATTAAACGTATTACTAGAACTTGGCGTAATTCAGAAAGAAGGAGAGATATATGAATTTGTTGATAAAGAATACCTTATCAATAAAGATGATTTATCGTGGTGCTCTTATAAAGGAGAGTACTATGACGATGTATTTTTTGATTTAGAATCCGAAGAAAAGTTTTACGCATTAATAGAAGAGTTCTTTGATAAAATTACTTTACCTACTTCTTTAATATCAGATGAATTAATGTATTTGGATACTATGACATTTGCTCATTGGTTATCCATTCAGGATGTAGCATTATCAGAGGAGTTTCTTTTAGGTGTTGATTATCATTTAAAAGATGATTTTGGGGCTGATGCAAATGTGATTTCTGCATTAGCTGGAATTTCTTATTACGCAGTCAGACCAAATGATTATAAATGGGCAAGTACTTTTTCACCACCTCAAGGGAATGCATATTTTATCGATAAATTATTGGATAGTTTACCTACACAGAAATGTAAATTAAATCATATAGTACGTGGAATTGAACATTTAGAAGATGGGACATTTAAGGTTGAAGTTATTGATGTACAGAATCAAAAAATCAATCTAATTAATACTAAAAATATTATTTATGCAGGGCAGAAACATGCTTTAAAGTATATATGTAAGCCATTGTATCAACCTTTTAAAGATCAAAAAACAGCTCCTTGGTTAGTTGTAAATATTCTGTTGAAAAAGAATACTACTATACCTCTTGGAGCATGGCAAAACGAAGTTTTAAGTAGCGATTGGAAGTTTTTAGGCTTTGTTGATTCTTCTACACAAAAAACGGAAGAGTACAGAGTACTTACTGCATATTATTGTTTTCCCGATTCTGACAGAGAAAAACTAATAACCATTGAAAATCAACAAAATGATTTTGTAAATTATACCATTGAAAACATTGCTACTTTTCTTAAGGTAGACAATCTGATTTTTAAAGAAGGTATTGAAAAAGTTTTTATGCATGCATTAGGACATGGAATGCCAATACCTACAGTAAATTATTTAAAGCAAGATAAAAATAAGAATAGACCATATAAAAATTTGGTTTTTGCAGGAGTTGACAATGGTAGATTACCTTTTTTAATTGAAGCAATTGATTCTGGAATATCAGCAATAAACACACTTAAATCTTAAAACTATGAGAGAATTAATACATTTTGACTTGGAACAATGGGGTGTAAACCTAATATATGTTGTCCTATTTAGCGTGGTACTTGCATTTGCAAGAGTCTTTAAAGGCTTAGTTGTAAAAGATGATGTGAATAAAGAACTTACGGAAAAAGACAATGTAGCTTATGGAGTATCTATGGCAGGGTATTTTTTAGGAGTATCGATAGTATATATTGGGGCAATGATTGGTCCATCAAATGGTTTGATGAATGATGTTATTGCTGTTTTAAGCTATTCTATAGGAGGCATAATTGCAATGTTGATCTCAAGAATTATCAACGATAAATTAATCTTTAGTCATATAGTAAATGTAAAAGAGATAGTTGATAACAGAAACGTTTCGATTGGTCTAATACAAACAGCATCTTATGTAGCTTCTGGTTTAATGATAGCAAGTGCAATTTCTGGAGAAGGAGGAGGGCCTGTAAACGCCTTAGTTTTTTACCTGGTAGGCCAAGCATTTTTAGTGCTCTATACAAAAGGATATATAAATGCATCAACATATAACATACAAGAAGAATTAAAGGCAGGAAACCTTGCAATAGCTTTTAGTGTTACAGGGAAAATGCTAGCAATTGGTCTTATTGTAATGACAGCAATTGGTCAAGAATTTATGGGCTGGAAACAAACGTTTTTAGCCATGTTTATTGATGGCGGAATAATGATTGTTTTATTGTTTTTAGCAAGTTATTTATTTGATAAAGTAATTATACCAAAATCGGCTTTACGACACGAATTAGTAGAAGATAAAAATGTAGGAATTGGTGTTTTAGATTGCTGTGCTAATGTTATGTTTGCATGTTTAATGGTTTTTCTTCTTTAGTGTATGTTTGATTGCTAACTTGTTAAAACACTCTAAAACCCCTAAAGTATATTAATATTTTAGGGGTTTATTCTTAACAGGATTAAATAATGTAATCTATTTATTAATCGACTACGTAGTTTTATATCAAACAATTAAAATAATGCTACGACACTTACTTAATTTTTCAATTTTATTTTTAATCACTACTTCAGCCTTTGCACAAGATGAAAATAAAGGCCAAAAAAAGTCTACAACTAGTAATGACCGTTACATAATTGGAGATAATATAAAAATAGTAGATGGTAATGCATTAGATGCTTTAAAGCTTATTCCAGCTGTAGATGTAAGTGCAGAGGGAGTTGTAAGCTATAGAAATGACCAATCTGTTCAGGTATTTTTGAACAATAGGCCTGCCAGTCAGTCTGGTGAATATGGGCCGATTTTAGAACAAATTTTAGTAGGAGATATTGAATATATTGATATAATTTCGAACCCATCTGCTAGATACGATGCGGACGGAGCTTCTGGAATTATAAACATTGCAGTAAAATCAAATAATATAAAGAACTCTTCTGCCAACGTTATGATTGGTTCTGCTGGTCAAGATAGGTATGATGCCGGAATTGGCTTTCAGCAGCAAGATGGGAAATTCTCATTCAATACTTCTTATAATTTTAAACAAGAATCTAGAGGTGCAACTATGGATGCTAACCTTAAGAATTTTGGAGATAATGAACCATTGAAAAATACAGACCAAACATTTGAGGGGTATAACGGATTTCAGAAACATAATTTCCAATTAGGGGGAGAATATGCTTTTAATGAAAAAAATAACTTGAGTGTTTCTACCAATTTTGTGAAAGTAGATTGGACTAGAGGAGGAGATTTATCTACTGTGACTACTATAAATGATGGAATGCCGGATACCGATTTTCAGCATAACAATATGGATGGATCTAAATTTAAAGGTGAAGCAAGAGTAGATTATATACATACAACAGATAGAGAAGGAGAGGAGTTAGCAATAAGTACAGCTTATGCAGCAGGTAATGTAGATATTGATAAAACATTAGGGTTTTATGAGTTAAACAATAAAGCTGCTACATTTAATAATTTTTCTTTTCAGACAGATTATGCAAGAAATTTAAATCGAGGTCTACGCTTAGAAACGGGTGTTAAAACAACCATACGAAGTAAAAGTGACGGCTTGTATGTTGAAAATTGGGATGATAATTCAGAAAGTTTTCAGCCTACAGATAGTAGAAATAATGTATTTAATTATAACGAATATGTTGCCGCTGGCTATGTGATGGTTTCGGGCACAAAAAATAAATTTACTTATCAGTTTGGAGTTAGAGCAGAACAAACTATGATTAGGTCGTATTTGGATGAAACTCCTGGCGACGTTTACGAAAACAATTATTTTAAAGTTTACCCAAGTATTAATTTAAAGCAAGACTTATCGGACATTGATAACATATTTTTCTCGTACAGTAAAAAGGTACAACGCCCAGGTATGAGAATGATTAACCCTTTTGTAGATTATTCTAATCCAAGTTATATAAGACAAGGTAACCCAGATTTAGATGCTTCTTTTATGGATGCTTTTGAATTGGGCTATAGTTTAGATAAAGAGAAATTCAATTTTAAAGGATCGGTATATTATAAATTAAATCAAGACCCTGCAATGTGGTATACACATGAAGGTGAAGATGGCGTAATGGTGAACAGTGTAGAAAATATGGACAAATCATCTAGTGCCGGTATAGAATTAATTGCAGATGTAGAAGTAAACAAATGGTGGAATGTTAACACCAATGTAAACATTTTTTATGCAATGATTGATGGACGAAATATTGATCCAAATGTATATCAAACAAGTTACAACTGGAGCACGACTGTAACGTCTAATATGAAATTATGGAAAGGTGCTCAATTTATGATGTCGGGCACTTACCTTTCTCCACAAAAGAATCCTCAAGGTGATGTATATAAAAGATATTTTATCAATACATCAATTTCTCAGTCAATTTGGGAAGGGAAAGGTAGTCTAGTACTTTCTTTTGATGATGCTCTTGATACACAACGTTATGTTATGAGTAGAAGTCAACCAACTTTTTCAGAGCATAAAACATACGATTGGGATTCTCGTATTCTAAGAGTCACTTTCCGTTATAGACTAGGATCAAACCCTAAAAAGAGTAAAAATAAAAATGGAAATCAACAAGGTGGAAGTGGTGTAGTAGATGTATTTTAATAAGGGATAATGTTAATCTTTTTAATTTGTTAAACATTAAACTAATTAAACACGTTAAGTGAAATATAATAAGACACTATTTTTAAGTAAAAATGCTACTACTATGAAATTTATCAATAGACTATTATTTTGTTTATCTATAATCAGTTTATTTTCATGTTCTAATGATGAGTTAGATGATACACCTTCTAATTTACCATCAAATTCAAAATCATATAAATTATATTCCTTTGAATTGTTTAATGAGGCAGGTTCTATTTCTTTAGAAGAAGACCTTGACGGAGTTGTAAGTTTTAGAGTAAATGTAGATCAACCAGTGATAACAACTTCTGCAGTAAATATTTATAACGGGTCTTTCAATGGTGTTAATGAAATCATGATTACACTAAACCCAATACCAGAAGGATCTACTGAAAGTATAACTGTTATTACACAAACAGATAATGGTACTAGAGTCTCTTATGAGGATTTACTTAAAATAGATGGACATTTAAAAATTCTGAATAATATAAATAACAACCATTTTGATATAAATACTTTTACAGATTTAGGTGAAAATGCTTTTAACCAAGGCGAAGAGAAAAATTACCCCTTGTATAATAACGAAGATGTAATTGGTGAAATGGTAATGTTACCAAGAGAGTTTGAAGGTAAGCCAATGTTGATTGGCGTTAATTTAAACGATATAGATGAAACCTATGATTATCTACCTGCAATTTATGAAGGAACAAAAGCAACAGGTAACTACACTAAAAAATTAGTAGAGTTAGCGCCAATTTTAAAATTTGCAAGTAAAAGTAGTTACACCAATTGTTCTGATTACTTGACAACAGAGGCTATAGAAAATGGCTTTGGAGTAGTACTTTTAAAAACAGGAGAAACAATTGGTAAAGGAGATGTTGGTGGTAATGAATTAACAGGTTCTTATAATGATTATAAATTTGAGAATGTAAGAACTAATAAAATTACAGGGAATATACAATTAAAAGAAAGGTTGAATGGAAAGACATTAATTACTTTTAACCTTTCTAGTCAATCTACGACACCGCTTTCTTATGCTGTAAATTTAAATAGTAATAACTATATCCAACAAGATTCAGTAATTGCAAATTTAGGAATTATGCCTGCCGAAAGTTCAGAAATGCAATATGCAGATGTAAGAACTTCTTTATCTGGCAGAGAATTATCTTATGCTGAGTTAACAGAAAATGATTACCATATGAGAATTAACGAAAGTAGTGACCCCACTTATAATGGGCCTTATTATTTTGCTACTGCTGATATTGGTACTGCGGCAAATTCTGGTCGCGTATCAGTTACTGTTTTAGAACAAGTTGAGAGTGAAAACTTTGATGTTTTTGTAAAAGTAGATTTATTTGAAAGAATTAATGGAGACTCAAAAGCATTAATAAAGTTAACAGAAGGTCTTGATCAAGATTATGACTTATTCCTTTATGATGGTGAAGACCATTTGAGTACATCAGCTAAAAAAATAATAAATTTTAGTTCATTAAATGTCGGTGATGAGGGTTTTGCTAGAGATATATATAAAGATGCAGATGGTGAACTAATTACGTATAATGAAATTATAAGTGTACCAAGACATTATAGATTAATTAGAAAATCTGATGGCGTGTTAGTAGCACATGCTATTATGGCAAGAAACTAATTATTTTATATTTTTGGAGATATGTAAAAAGTCTATCTCATTATCAAACTATTTGATAATGAGATAGACTTTTTTTGTTGTTTTGAAGTGCCTCTTGATGATCGTAATCATTGTTATACGTATAGTTTCATTTGTTAACACTTATTGCAAATACTCTTATCTGTAATCAGTCTAAATAAAATTACATTTGCTGTTGTGTTTATTTTATACTGATATTAATACTTTAATGAAGAGTTACAGCTTTTTACTTTTACTTACTTTTTTACTAGTGCTAACAAATGCTACGGCACAAAATGTTGGAGATATTATAGGTAACGTTGTCGGAGATGATGGAAATACCATTATTGGAGCAAATGTTATTATTCAGGGTGGTAATTATGGAGATGCTACAGATGTAAATGGAAATTATATTATCCATAACGTTGCTCCGGGGAAGAAAAAAATAGTAATTACTTCAGTGGGCTTTGCTACTCAAACAGTAGAAGTAGAAGTTGTAGCAGGTGAGAAAACAACAAAGAATTTTAAGCTTAAAAGTGCTTATTCAGAATTAAATGAAGTTGTAGTATCTGGAGATCTATATAGCGACGAATACTTAACGAACGCAACTACTATTGGAACAAAAGTACCAATTCATCCTAAAGAATTACCGTTTGCATTAGATGTTTTATCAAAATATATGCTCGATCAAATTGAGCCTGTAAGAATAACAGATGCAGTACAATATGTAAGCGGTGTAAACCAAGAAACTGGTTTTGGTGGTAGAACTGATATTTATATTATAAGAGGATTTAGATCGGAAAGAGAATCAATTTTTAAAAATGGATTTAGGAACCCAATGCGTATTTACCGTGAGAGTTCTAATATTCAGCAAATAGAAATTGTAAAAGGTCCTGCTTCTGCTTTATATGGTGTTTCTGATCCGGGAGGAACGATTAATATCGTTACAAAAGCACCAAAATCGTATAAGCATGGTGAAGTAAGTTTTACAACAAACAGCTTTGGTATGGTGCGTCCATCTTTTGATATTGGAGGCCCATTAGATGATGAAGGTAAGATGAAATTCCGATTGAATGGAGCAATTGAATCTGGAGGAACTTATAGAGATTTTGTAAATACAGAACGTTATTTTTTAGCACCTGTATTAACGTATGATATTTCGCCAAGAACAAAAATAACTGTACAAGGAGAGTATTTAAATCATTCTCAGCCAACAGATAGAGGTGTTCCTTTGTACGATCCGAACACTGATACAAAATATAGTTTTGAGCCAAATAAAAGTTTTGGAGATCCTTACAACGAAACAAAAAACACCAATAACTTAACGCAATATGAAGTTGCTCATCAGATTAATGATAAGTGGACTTTTAGAAATGCGGGTAATATGTTATTTACAAATGGAGCTAGAAATGCAGTAGAAGTGAGTGGCTTTGTAGCACCAGATTCAGTAAAAAGATATTATCAAGATCAAAGACATTCAGAACAGTATCTAGCAATGCAGAATGAATTTTTAGGTTCATTTAATTGGGGTTCTACTAAACATAAAGCTGTTTTAGGAGTAGAAGTAGCTCAAACAACTACAGATATGTTTATTCAGCAAGATAAAAGCTACGATACGGTATCTGTGTATAATACAGAGTACAATCAGTTACCTCCAAACGAGTTGGATATGGTAACAACAAACGATTATCTATACACTATCAATAACTATGGTTTTTATGTGCAAGATTTTATTGAGCTTACAAATTGGTTAAATGTTATTGGTGGAGTACGCTATGATATTTATCAACAAGAATATAACAATAGAAAAAACGGAGAGATTACCAATAGTACATATATGGGTGTTTCTCCAAGAGTAGGAGTAATGGGTAAATTAACTAAGAGCATCTCATTATTTACAAACTTGTCGACTGGATTTAATCCGCAGTGGGGTAACCCGGCAGATAAAAACGGAAACCTTTTTGATCCTATTGTGAATACATCTTTTGATTTTGGAGCAAAACTTTACTTCTTAAACGATAAGTTTAATATTACAGCTACCTACTTTGATTTAACAAGAAACGGTATGCTTGTACAAGACCCTACGGATCAAGATTTCCAAGTACAAACAGGTGTTGCCAAGAGTAATGGAATTGAATTTGATTTACAAGGAGAGCCTCTTCCTGGGTGGACGTTTATGACTTCTTATTCTTATACAAATGCTAGAATTACAGAAGATACAAACCCAGATATGGTAGGGCAGGCGTTATTAAATGTTGCTCCACATATGTATAAATTATGGATGAACTACGAGATACAAAGAGGTGGTCTTAAAGGTTTTGGAGCAGGAGTTGGTTATAATTATGTTTCTGAAAGAGCTGCAGCAAATGTGCCTAATTCAGAGATGTTACCGGAGTATAATTTGATCGAAGGTAATTTATTTTACAGAGCCGATCGTTGGTCAACAACATTAACAGTTAAGAACTTAACAAATACAGAATATTATGTAGGTTCGCAAAACTACAATAGAGTTATGCCTGGAGCACCTAGACATTTTGTTTTAAGCTTTAAGTATTTATTCTAAAAAGAGGTTTTATTTTTCAGAAACTGAATCCAATAGAGACGAAATTATTTTGTCTCTATTTGTGATTAAAAATAATTTTCATAGAGATGATTATAAGGAAAATACATCAATGGTTAGGTTTAGTATTAGGAGTTCCATTAATAATAATTGGACTTTCTGGAAGCATATACACATGGCAGCCAGAACTAACAAAATTGATGTATAATGATTTATATTCAGCTCAAGAAACAACAGAAAACCTTACTCCGTTAGAAATCTCCTCTTTATTAGAAAAGCGTAATAATAAGAGAATAGATACTTTTTATTTTCCGGAAAGGGAAAGGGAAACATTTATTATTAGATTTTATAACGAAGAACTTTATCATTTTATTAATCCAAAAGATGGTAAAGATTTAGGACAGATGGATTCTAGACGCGGTATTTTTGATAGTTTATTAAAACTACACATGTCTTTCTTTGTAGATGGAGGCAAATACTTTGTGGCTTGGATTGCCTTAATTACATCAATACTACTTTTTACTTCAGGAATCTATTTATGGTACCCTAAGTGTAGAAAGTTTAAGAAAAGAGATTTTTGGAATTGGGTATCCATTAAGAAAAAGAGTTTTGCTATTTCTTGGCATATGATGATTGGGATTTATGTAAGTGTTTTCGTGATAATTTTAGGATTATCAGGACCGTACTTTACCTTTAAAAAACAATATGTAGCGGTACTTTCTGTAGTAACAATGACGGAGAGTGATAAGCCATTAGAAGTAAAATCTAAAGGGGCTGGTAATGTACTTAACATTCAACAGACTATAGAAGAAATGAATAAATACTTCACTTCTTATTACCCAAGATCCATACACCTTACTCAAGATAAAGAAAAAACTATTTACTTATCTTGGATGAAAGATAAATCATTACATGCAGGTAAAAGAGAACGCGCTTACATGAATGTAGATATCTATTCTGGTGAGCCTATATTTGTATTTAATCCAGACAAGGCTTCTGCCGTAGATGCTATTACCAATAAATGGATAGCACCAATTCATTTTGGAGAACTGGGAGGTTTAATTCACAGAATAATTAATTCTTTAGCAGGTTTAGGCTTAGCACTTCTTTCTATATTAGGTTGGTTGCTTTATTATAAAAGATAACTTTTAAGGTAAAATTAGAGAATTTACAGATCTTCTCTTAATTTGTAAGCTTGTATAAATAGACTCCACATGGAAAAAGGATATAAGCTAGTAACAACGTCTACCGATGCCGTAAAAGGAGATATATCTCTTTTAGATGGTAACGAGTTAAAACGTTATAAACGATTTATTAAGGAACAGAAGAAAGAAGAATTTCTAATTGCTAGAACATTCTTAAAATATACCTTAGCAAAAGAATTAGGTATTCTACCTAAACAATTATCGTTGTCTTATACAGATAATGGTAAGCCTTATTTATCACCTATTTATGGTGAAAAAGCAATATTTTTTAATATTTCTCATAGTAACGGGTACATTGTTATTGTACTTTCTGATAAAGAAATTGGGGTTGATGTAGAACCAATTTCTCAGTTAGATGAAAGTAAATTAAAATGGTTTTTATCATCACAAGAGCTAAAAGAAGTACAATCTATAGCAAATGATGCTACAAGAAAACTAGCATTGTTTCATCTTTTTACAATGAAAGAAGCATTTATAAAAGCCACTGATAAAACATACCAACTAGGAAGCTTTAACTTTTGGTACATAAATAAGCAGTGGGTTTTAGAAGTTGGAGAACTGCACAATTGGAAGTTCGACCTAAAAACGATAGGCAATGAAATCGCTATTGCTGTTTGCTATCAATAAGTATTATAACTGGATATCGGTAATCATTACGATTAGTTTTCCAACCGACATTATAATAAAGCAAGAAGTTAAAACTGCTATTGATAATGCCTCTGTTTTATTTAACCCAAGGTAATTGTATAAGTGACGAAGTTGAACCGTTCCAACAATAAAAATACTAATGATTATTGATCCTATTAAATAGTGTTGCATAACCTTAATTTATTTAATTATTATTTGATGTTACAATTTAGTAACTATGTTTCATAAGTGTATTATTTATTGATTTTCATTGTGTGTTTTTAACAAAAAACACTTAATTTTCTATTAAATACCCTCACTTTTAGGGATATGTCAGTTAAAATTTCTAGCTGTTTAATGTTATTAAAATATTTAGAATAGTATCTTTGCACTGTTATAACTTTAATAAAAATTATAATAACCTAACAAATAATCTACCTGTATTTATGACATCTCTATTTAAGTGTTGTTTAATTGTATTACTAGTCTGTGTCTGCAATTTATCTGTAAATGCTTTCGATAATTATATAGAATCTTTTAAAAATAGAGGTGATGGGTTTACTGTAGAAGAAATTAAAAGACTTACAGAACAGGGAGATTTAAATGCAGCCAAATCAATGTCTTTAAATTGGCTACATCAGGAAGAAAAAGTACACGGATCAGGAACAATTCATTCCAATATTCCTTTAATTGTATTGGGAAGAATTTGCTTAATTAGACAAGAGTTTGAAGAATCTTTAGTCTACTTTCAACGAGCTGTAGATATTTTAGACAAAACAACGGGGTGGCTTTACCCAGACTATGCCGTTGCCTTAAACCATTTAGCTACTGTGTATTTACGTTTAGGAGAGATAGAAAAGCCTAAAAAAATTCTTAATGAAGTAGCAAGTATTCATGAAAAAACAATAGACGCGAACAATATAGATCAGAGTTATTATTTATTTAACCTTGGTCTTGGAGCCATGAATGAAGGTGAATTTGATAAGGCTGAAGAGTATTTTTTATCGGCAAAAGAAATTTCACTAATTGTATCATTCAGACGTGTAATAGACCGTAATTTTAGAGAAATTGACATCTTCTTGTCTCATTTATATACCAGAACTTACAGACAAAAAGAAGCCATAGACTTATTGAAAGCACTTCTGGTAGATATGGAAAAAGATAATTGCGAGAAATCTGGTAATTATTCTCGTGCATTATTAGCACTTGGTATTGCTTATAAAGTAGATGGTAAATATGATTTAGCTATTGCATCATTTAAAAAAGCAGAGAAACTCGTTAAGTTTCAAACCAACGAACAACATCTTGCTTATGCATGGATAATGAGAGAGATGGCTAACTTACTAATGTTGCAAACAGATTATAAGGATGCAGAAAAGTTATTATTAACTTCTATCTCTATTTATAAATTAAATAAAAATGAGGAAGCAAGATATGTGAATACTTTAGTAGATCTTGCTAATGTTTATCTAGAAACAGGGAGGTACAAAGAAGCAGAAGATTTATTAGCAAAAGGAAATGAAGTTCTAGGCGAAAAGAAAGAACACAATTATTATTTACAAAATACGATAGCTAGGCTTGCTATAATTCATGGCCAATTTGTGGAGGCAGAGATTGCCCTTACAGAGAATATTGATTTAATGAGGCAGAACAATCAAAGGTATTTAAGAGATTTTACTACATCTGCCTTAGACCTTGTTGAACTGAATATATACCTTGGAAGAACAGAAAAGGCTGAAAATACAATAAAACGAGGTCTCAGTTTTTTAGAAATGATACATCAAGAGGGTTCATTAAATTATATCGATGTAATTACCACAAGAGCATATCTATATTCTGTACAAGGAAAGGGTAAACTTTCTTTAAAAGATTTACTAAGTGCACAAAATTATTTATTAGACAAGTTTGGTAAAGACCATTTAAGCAATGGCGACTTAAATGGATTTTTAGCTTACTATTATGGTAATCTTGGTGATAATGAAAAGGCTGAAGAATATTATCAAGAGGCATTGAGAGTCTTTAAAGCTAAAGTTACCCCACAGGCAGTTCACTATATTAGGGTTCAGAAGTTTTATGCTGACTTTTTAGTAAAGAATAAAAAATA
This sequence comes from Flammeovirga pectinis, assembly GCF_003970675.1. GTDB lineage: Bacteria > Bacteroidota > Bacteroidia > Cytophagales > Flammeovirgaceae > Flammeovirga > Flammeovirga pectinis. Next base: position 2,701,779 of record NZ_CP034562.1, on the reverse strand, counting down.
TGATGAAGCGATAGCTCTTTATAAATCAACCTATAAAAATACACTTCCAGGAACATTAATAACATCAACATTAGAAGCTGCAATAGCCTATGTTTATGCCTTAAAAGGAGAGTGGAAATTAGCAGAAGAACTAATTATTAAAGGTGTGAAAAATCGTTTTGATTTTTATGACAATACACTCGCTTACTCAAGTACTCAAGAAAAGGAACAATACTTACATAAAACTAGTGATGTGTTCGATACTTTTTATGCTATTCTAAACTTAGAAGGAAACAATGCATCAAAAAGTATGATTGAAAATTGCTATAATCTACAGATTCGTTATCGTGATTTCTTTTTAGAACAAACAAAGCAGCGTTCAAATCATTTAATTAAATACAGGGAAGATAGGCTTAAGCAAGGTTTTCCTAGTTATACTAATTACATGATTAATTTTAGAGGTAGAGTAGCTTCTTTAAATTACTTCTCAAAAGAACAAAGAGAAGAATTAGGTGTAGATCCTTTTAAAATAATTGATAGAATTAATACCCTAGAAAAGTCGTTGGTTTATGCAGCAGATGCTTATACTAATACTGTTACTACAACAAAACTTACAACTTGGAGGGAGATTAAAAGTAAACTGCAAGAAGGTGAAATTGCAATAGAAATTGTAAAGTTGAGAACCTTAGACAAAAGAAATTCTGAGTACTTTGCTTTATGCCTTACCAAGGATTTAGAAACACCAATGATGGTTACTTTAGGGCATAGTAGCATTCTAGAAGATGTAGCATTTTACCAGTACCAAAAACAAATAAGCCCATTAGGAAGGTCATTGATTTTTGTAGATGCTGACAAAAGTAAAAAAGACCCCTATACTGTATATTGGAAACCAATAAGCGATAAGATAAAAGAAGGAGGTAAGGCTTACTCTAAAATATTTTTCTGTGCAGATGGAATCTATAGTTTATTGAATATAAATACACTTCAGAACCCAGAAACTGAAAAATACCTTATTCAAGAAGAGTTTATCTATCAAATAACAAGTACTACAGAAATTATTAAAGAGAGAGTAACAAGGCATGATGTGGATAAAACCGCAATGCTTATTGGTAATCCTATCTTTAATAAAGTAGAAAAGAGCCTGCAACAAGATACGACTAGACAATCTAGAGGTTCTATTGCAAAAGGATTGAATATAAGATTAGACGAGTTACCTGGAACAGAGACAGAAATAAAGTCTTTGGAAGCACTATTAAAAGAAAGTGATTGGGATGTTGAAGTATATACTCAAGAAAATGCAAAAGAGGCATTACTAAAAGGGATAAAAAAATCGCCATCGGTAATACATATTGCTACACATGGTTTCTTCTTAAACTCCCTTAAGAATCCAGTATCTTCTAACCCAATGTTACGGTCTGGCTTGTTTTTTACTGAGTTTTCTGAAATACAAGATCGTACTCTAGATGATATTTACCTATCAGGTATAGACGGAATTTTAACAGCTTATGAAGTAGCAACCCTAGACCTTAAAAAGACAGAATTGATTATTCTTTCTGCTTGCCAAACGGGAGTTTCTGAGGTGACTGAAGGTGAAGGGATTTCTGGTTTACAATATGCGTTTAGTATTGCAGGTGCAAAATCTATAGTAATGAGCTTATGGAATGTAGACGATGAAGCCACTCAGAAACTAATGACAAAATTCTATACTTACTGGAAAGAAGGAAAGGATAGACATGAAGCGTTCAGAAAAGCACAGTTAGATATAATGAATGAATTTAAAAAGCCTTATTATTGGGGTGCATTTGTAATAGTGAACTAATAACATTACAAATAATAACTAAACAACTTTCAAAATAACCTTTTAACTTAATAATGAATAACTGTAATCCCCAAAAATGGAGCTTGCTTATAGCCTCTATTTTACTATTATGTGCGAACATAAATAGTTTTGCAGAAAATAATAAAGAACATAAGTTTTATAAAGACTCTCTTATAACATTACGCGAAAAAGGTAAACTAGAAGATGCTCTTCAGCTCACACAAAACAATGTAGACGAGGTAATAAAAGAATTTGGTCTATCATCTATAAGAATGGTTATTCCTTTAATTGATAGAGGGAAAATTAGACTTGAACGTCAGGAATTTGGTATGGGTGCCGAAGACTTTAAACAAGCTCTGAGAATAATGAAGAACTCAACAGGTTGGTTATATCCTGATTATGCTGTTGCTCTAAATTATTTAATTAGCTGTTCTTTAAGATTAGGACATTTTCAATCTGTAAAACCTTTAATAGAAGAGGTAGAATTAATCTTTGAAAAAACAATTGGAACCGATAATATAAATTATTCTCATACACTGTTTAATAAAGCACTTTTTGAGACGTTGGCAGGAAATTATCTAGATGCAGAAATCCATTATTTTGAAGCAATAGAGATAGCAAAGAATAAAACAGACCTTCAAACTTATTTTAGAGAATATTCTATTTATGAGGTCTACCTTGCAGATTTATACATTCAGCAATACCGAAATACAGAAGCAATTCATATTCTTAAATTTCTATACGAAAATTATAAAAATCAGCAGTTAAATAACTCTTCTGATGCCACTAGAATATTATTGTTGTTAGGCGATGCGAATAGAAAAATAGAACATTTTCCAGAAGCACTTTTTTATTATAATCAGTACGAGGCTCAGGTAACTAGATTATTAGGTGAAGAGCATAATGCACATGCAGTAGGAATTACAAGAATAGCAAAAGTATATGTGCAACAATCTAAATTAAATTTAGCTAAAGCACTTTTTATTAAGGCTGAATCAATCTATAAAAAAGATGAGACAGAAAAAATTAGAAGACTTTTGGTATTGCTTGATTTAGCAGATGTCTACATTCATTTAGGTAATTATGCATTAGCAAATCAGCATTTAGAATTAGCCAAAGAGTTAGGAAGTTCATCTTCTCTACCTTTACATAATATACTGCTTACTTCTGCAAGGTTAAACATTCTTTATGGACGTTTTATTGAAGCAGAATTACAACTATCGGAACTGCTAAATATTATGGAACGATCGCATATGGAACGTTCTGAATACTTTGCAAAAGCTACAGAAATGTCTGTTCATCTTAATATAATGCTGGGCAGGGTAGATAAAGCAGAAGAGGTGTTAAACAGAGAAATGACTTTATTGAATACCATTCAGTTAGAAGAATCTGTTTCTTATTTTAAAGGTCTAATAACTAAAGGTAGAATTATACCTAAAAAATACGATGACAGAAGTGTTGTCAACTCATCTTTGATAAAGCAAAAAGAAATTAAATCAGAATCCTATCTAAAAGGTTTGGTTACTAAAGGCCGCATATTACCCGTAAAAACAAAAACGGAGATTGCAGGGAGTGTTTTTAAATCTGATACAACTTTAATTTATATCAACGAATTATTAAGTAGAGCTAAGATTTTAGAGGCAAAAAAGAACTATGCTTTAGCATCTGAATTACTCACTAATGTAGAAGATATGGTTGTCCATAAATTCTCTAAAAAACATCACGTACTTATCGAAATTTATCAATTACAAGGTAAAAACTTGGTAGGTTTAGAGAATAAAAAGGAGGCTTTGGATTATTTAAATAAAGCAATAAATGTCTGCGATTTATTAAATATCAATAATGATAAAATTCTTTATCTCAGTATTCAGAAAGCAATGGCAGAAATTTATATGTCAGATAATGAATTAGATAAAGCGAGTGCATTGTATGAGCAGATTAATTACAAGTCTTTAGAAAATAAACTGATTAAAACTGATTTTGAAGGAGATATAGCCTATTTATATGCTTTACAAGGAAATTGGAAAGAGGCAGAAGAAATGATTATTAGTGCAACGCAAGAACGCTTGGTGTTTTATAGAGAAACATTAAACTATTCTAGCGAAGACGAAAAGCGTTTGTACTTACAAAAAACAAAAACACTTTTTGATCATTTTTATGCAATGATATACATGAAAGGAGAAGAGTCTTCTGGAGAAATGTTGTCGCATTGCTATAATTTACAATTAGAATATAGAGATTTTTTCTTAACAGAAGGACAGAAACGTAAGCAGCAATTACTCGCTTTTAAAAAGGAACGATTAGACCAAGGGTATCCATCTTATTTAAATAAAATGTATTCTCTAAAATCTAATATCGCTACCCTAAATTATATGAGTACTAAAGAACGGAAAGAGATTGGTGTCAATTACTATAATGTAATGGACAGAATCAACAACCTAGAAAAGGTACTTGTTTATGCTGCCGATGAATACGAAGTAGCTACAGAAGAAGCAATAAATTGGGAGAAGATTCAAAGGAAATTAGAAGAAGATCAAGTAGCTATTGAAATCATTAAATTGAAAAGTATAGAAGCGAAAGAATCAAAATACATTGCTTTAATTATAGATAATGAATGTGCAATTCCTACAATAGTTGATATTGGAGAAACAAATTTTTTAGAAACAGAAGCTTATTTTCAATACAGTAAACAAACTACACCTTATTCGAGATCACTAGTAATGAAATCGACCAAAGGAATTGCAGATCCTTATCAAACATTTTGGGGTCCTATTCAAAAGGTAATTACAGAGAACCAAAAAGAAGTGTTTATTTGTGCAGATGGCGTGTATAATCTTATCAACCTAAATATTCTAAAAAATAGAGAAACGGGTAAGTTTCTAATTGAAGAAATGGATATTAAAATGATGACGAGTACAGGCGAGTTGTTATTGGATAAAAAAGAAACTTCTGATGAGAAAAATGCTTTATTGGTAGGGAACCCGATATTTAATGAGAATAAATATGTATCCAAATCAGAAAATACGAGAACAGTGGTAGATGCTTCTGAAGACGATGCAGCACTAGAATTTATGTTAGATCCTTTACCAGGGACAGAAGTAGAGGTAATAGAATCGAGCAAATTACTTAAAGAAAATGGGTGGGAAGTAGAGGCTTTAATGCAAGAAAAAGCAACAGAACTTTTCCTTAAGAGAATGAAAAAATCGCCTAAAGTACTTCATATTGCTACGCATGGCTTTTTTATTAATGAATTGCCTAACTCAATTTCAAATAATGAACTGTTACGTTCGGGTTTGTTCTTTTCAGAAATATCTAAAAGGAACCAGCGTGATGCAAAAGAGATTTATTCTTCTGAGGTTGATGGTATATTAACTGCTTATGAAGCAAAAGAAGTGAACCTAGACAATACAGAGCTTTTGATTTTATCAGCTTGCCAAAGTGGTTTAGCCGAGGTAACAGATGGCGAGGGAATTTCTGGTTTACAGTATGCTTTTAGAATAGCAGGAGCAGAAACAATAATTATGAGTCTATGGAGTGTTGATGATTTTGCAACACAAAAGTTAATGACTACTTTTTATAAAAAGTGGTTTGAAACGGGAGACAAATATCAAGCTTTTAAAGAAGCACAATTAGTACTTATGAATGAATATAAGAAACCTTATTATTGGGGAGCTTTTGTTATGGTAAATTAAAAAAAAGTATTTTTATTTAAAGTAGTTTTGGGCAATAGTTGTATCTTATAAGTATATAACTATTGCCTTTTTTTATTTAATTCTTATGAGTACCCCTTCTTGTAAATTTATATTTAAAATCTTAGTACTTCTACAAGTGCTTTTATTCGATAATAGTATTATTGGTTTAGCGCAAACAATAGAAAATTATAACGTTTCTGTAGTTAATAATTACCGTCAGTATGGCGAAATGGACAAAGCGGAAGTCTATATTGATAAATGGATTAAGAGCATTGAAAATGAAGGTAAGCCTAATTCTATAAAACTAGTTGCTCCTTTAATTTGGAAAGGGAGAATAATAAAGGAGAAACAAGAGTATACGCGTGCAATTCAATATTTTGAAAAAGCGATTGATATTATCGATAAATCAGCAGGTTGGATGTACCCAGATTATATTATTGCCACTAACTATTTATTACTAATTTATTTGCGTTTGGGAGATGATGTAAATGTTGATGTCTACATTTCTTTAATAGAAACACTAGAAAAAAACACTATTGGGGTAAACACAACATATAACGTACATACACTTTTTAATAAAGGACTTATTGAGGTAGAAAGAAAGAACTATAGTATTGCAGATGACTATTTCTTAGAAGCCATTTCTGTAGCTAGATCAATAGTTTCTCCATTTAACTATTTAAGAGATTATTCGATAATAGAAGTTCATAGAGCAAAATTATATAATAATCAAGGACAATTTGATAAATCTATAGCAATACTGATTGACTTAGAGAGAGAATTGAAACAGTATGATTTATCTAAATCAGTTGTAGCTGCTCGTTTATTAATTGTTTTATCAGACACTTATGTGTTATCTCAAAAATTTGCTAAAGCTATAGAGACATATCAGAAAGCAGAAAAGACGGCAATTGAGGTCTATGGTAAGAAAAGTATTGCACTAGCCAATGTATGGATTAGGGCTAGTGAAGTTAATTTTCAAATTTCAAACCTCCCAAAAGTGAAAGACCTTCTTATTAAGGGGATTACTATATATGAAAAAAATGGAGTAAGAGATCAAATCTATCAGAAAGCGAAACTTCAACTAGCAAGTATGTATTTGTATACTGGTCATTATGCTCAATCTAAAAAAATACTAGAGGAGGTGGAACATAGTATCGACCATTACGGAACAAACTACATCTATTATTTATCTGTTAAAGTAAGGCAGTTGAAATTTCAGGATAAGTTTATTTATTCAGAATTTGACCTTTTAGAATTATCGACTAGGCTTAGAAATAATTATTATGAGTATATATATTCCTATCTAGTATGTAGTAAATTAACTATAGAATTTAATTTAACTTACGATAGAATACATAGAGCAGAACAGTATCTTGAAGAGTATAAAAATATTATAGAAAAGTTTACTGTTAAATCTAATTTGGTCAATCTCTTTCAAGCTTTAATTTTAAAAGCAAAAGGGCAAAATAACGAAGCACTTGAGTTCTTAAACTTGGTCTCTGATAAAATTTCAGAAGATTATTCTGAATATAATGTTAGCTTAATTCAGGTGAAATACTTTAAAGCTGAGATTTATAAAATTCAAAATAAACCTTTTAAAGTAATTGAACTTTGTGATGAAATAGAAGAAATTGCAATTCGGAATGAATTTGCAGCAACTGAGACTTTTAGACTTAAAGCAAAGCTTTTTAAGGCACAAGAATTAATAGAACTAAATCAATTAGATAGTGCTAAAAGTCAGTTAGAAGAATTATCAAAAATTACGGTTGGAATTCCTATAATTGAAACACGAATACTAAGTCAGTTAGCATATCTGTATGCTTTAGAAGATAATTGGTCTAAGGCTGAAACACTAATTGTAAAGGCAACAAACCAAAGAATGTTATTTTATGATGATGTTTTTAAAAAATTATCTCAAGAAGAGAAGGTAATGTACCTGAGAAGTACAAGGTCTGTATTTGCCATTTTTGATGCAATGATATTCCTTAGAGGAGAGAAATCTTCTTCTAAAATGATAGAGCAATGTTATAATATTGAGATTCGCTACAGAAATTTACTGAAAAATGAAGCAATTCTGTCAAAACAAAAACTCAATTTATTAGAAGATTACAGTTTAGAAAGTGGGTTTTCAAATTATTTAGAGAAACTAAATGCATTACGCTCCAGAATAGCAGCAATTAGTTATATGACAGAAGCACAAAGAGACAGCCTACATATTAACCCTGTAGAAGAGATTGATAGAGTAAGGAATTTAGAGAAGTCGTTGTTAAGTGCAGCAAATACTTTTGTAGCTGCAGATCAGGATAATTTAGACATTACATGGAAATATATTCAAGCTAATTTGGGTGAGCATGATGTGGTAGTAGATATAGTTAGAATAAAAGATTATAAAGAAAATAACAGTAAATATTTTGCATTAATTCTCAATAAAAACTCTACTGCTCCGCAACTTATAGCGCTAGGTTATGCTAAGTATTTAGATAAAGTGATGTATGCAGAATATCAAAATTCGTTACATATAAAGGAAGGTATTTATACGCTTAACTCATCCAGTTCTAATGTATACGATACCTATTGGAAACCCATTAAACAAGCAATAGAAGAAAGTAATGTTACTCCTCATAGAATATTTGTGAGTCCTCATGGCATTTATAGCCTTATCAATATTAATACCCTTAAAAACCCTAAGACAAATAAATATGTATTGATGGAAGATTATATATTTTTAGTATCAAATACCTTAAATATTACTTCAGAATACAAATTAGAGAATATAGAAAATAAGCGCGCATTAATGATCGGTAATCCTTCTTTTTCAGTAAGTAAAAAATCAAAAAAAATTACCTTACAAGAAAGAACCAATTTAGGTTATAAAGAAGGTGAGAAAGAGATGTTTGAGCTTTATGACTTACCTGGAACTGCATTGGAAATTGAAAATGTAGAAAAACAGCTTTTAAAAAATAATTGGGATGTAACAGTACTATTAGGAGAAGAAGCTAGAGAAGAAGAGTTGATTAATTTAAACTATTCGCCAAGTGTTATACACATTGCTACGCATGGTTTCTTTGATAATACGATTAATGCAGAGTATAATTTTATAAATAAGAGGTTATTAAAATCTGGCCTTTATTTTTCGGAAATTAAAGCAAATAATGATAGTAATATTCAATATAGGTATAATAATGGCACTGATGGAATATTAACCGCTTATGAGGTACGATCGTTAAATTTAGACAGTACTGAATTAGTAGTTTTATCAGCGTGTCAGACAGAGAATATAACCTCTATTGATGACGATGGAATCTCTGCACTACTTTTTGCATTTAATGTAGCAGGAGCTAAGTCTGTTATTATGAGTTTATGGAATGTAGATGACTATGCAACACAACAATTAATGACAACCTTTTATAAAAAATGGCTTATCTGTAAGGATAGAGATCAGGCTTTTAGAGAGGCACAAGTAGAAAGAATGGAAGATTCTTTATATAATGACCCCTATTTTTGGGGAGGTTTTGTGCTCATTAATTAAATTTTTTAACGAAATTGGAATCTTTCTACTCAAGAACTAATATTTTGATAATATTGGCGTTATAACTGAAACACTAAGATTTTTTTAAACTAACATGGAAAAAATTAAAGCAATTATCACAGGAGCTACTGGTATGGTAGGTAAAAGTGTTCTTCTAGAATGTCTTGATAGTGATAAAGTGGATAAAGTATTGATCATTGTTCGTGAATCAATAGGAATGACACATCCAAAGCTAGAAGAGGTTATTCATAAAGATTTTTTTGATCTTACAGACATTATACCAAAATTGGTAGGTTATAATGCTTGTTATTTTTGCTTAGGTATATCTTCTGCAGGTGTTTCTATAAAGGAATATACTCATATTACTTATAATTTAACATTACACTTTGCAAATATAATTTTACCACTCAATCCAGACATTTCTTTTTGTTATGTATCTGGAGCAGGAACATCTTCTAAAGAAAATTCAGCAACAGATTGGGCAAATGTGAAAGGTAAAACGGAAAATCAGTTAATGAGATTTCCTTTTAAGTCTGCATATATGTTTAGACCTGCTGTAATTCAGCCAGAGAAAGGTGTAGAATCTAAGGTATCTATTTATAAGACGATCTATAAAATTTTAAGACCTGTTTTTCCAATATTAGACCGCCTTTTTCCTAAATATGTTACAACTTCATCACGTTTAGGAAAGGCAATGATTAATGTTGTAAACAGAGGGTATAAGACCAATATCATAGAAAATGATGATATCAATGTTCTTTCTGCTGTATAGCAAAAGAGAGTTCATATAAAAATAATAGAGAGAGGATATCTTATTTTAGGTATCCTTTTTTTTGAACACTAAAAGTGAATGATTTATTATTCATTTATGATTTTTTAAGAATAATTCAACAACCTATCATAGAAAATCAGCGTTAATGTTTTCAAATCTTAACTACAAGTTGGCCGAAATACGGTTGACAAAAGAATAAAAACAAAAACAAAAATTAACTATGAATGCTAAACCATCAAATGCTTATGTATTAGCTTCTTGGATAGCTATGGCAGCAGGAGTATTAGGATACCTAGTAGGTCTATTTAGGGCAGAAATGTTACTTAACGAAAAAGGCTATTATCTAGTAATATTATTATTCGCATTATTCTCTTCAATATCAGTTCAAAAATGTGTTAGAGATAAAGAGGAGTTTATACAAGTCACAAATTTATATTATAGCTTAAGTTGGTTTTCATTAATAATATCTATTGTTCTATTAGGAGTAGGACTTTGGAATGCAGACTTGCTACCTTCTGAAAAAGGGTTTTATATATTTGGTTTCTTATTATCTCTATTTGGAGCAGTAACGATCCAGAAAAATACAAGAGATATTCAAAAATACGAGAGTTCATAAAAATATAGGGCTACAGTTTTTACACTGTAGCCCTATTCTTTTTATAGATTAACAATAACCCCATTTTTGCTCATTCCTTCTAATTCTATTTTAAAATCTTCTATAGACTCAACCATATTATCTGATAAATTGAGGATTTCAATATGTTTGAAATTCTTAATATCAGCAGGGAAGGTCGTAATTTTATTTTCTGAGAGATTTAATTCGACTAAATTGGATAGTGTTAGTATTGATATTGGGAAGTTATTTAATTTGTTTTCTTGAAGGTGTAACACTTCTAATTCTTTAAAAGAACTCAAATCAAAAACGTATTCTAATTTATTATGATGTGCATATAACTTTCTTAATTGAGTAAGTGATTGCATTTCAATAGGTAGCTCACTTATCTGATTAAATGAAATATAAAGTGTATTCAACTTTGTAAGTTGCCCTATTTCTTTAGGTAAATGTGTAATCTTATTATGATATAGGTCTAATTCTTTTAGTTCAGTTAATTGAAAGAAGGATAATGGTAAATTATCTATTTCGTTTTCATAAAGTATAAGATTATCAAGTTTTTGTAATTGACTTAATTCATCTGGTATGGTTTTAATATTATTTCTTGCCATTACAATACTTTCTAAGTCCTTCATTCTTTTTATTCTAGGTGGAATTTCAAGGAGTTGGCATTCATTCATATTCAATTTTTTAAGCTTCTTCAATTTACCAATACTATAAGGCTCTAGAGATACAATAGTTTTGTTTAGTTTTAAACTTTCTAAATTTTTTAGATGTTGAATTTTCTTAGTGTCCTCTAATGGGTTTTCAGTTAAAACTAATATCTTAAGGTTTTTAAGTTTTCGTAATCCTTTTGGTAGTTTTGTTAAACTACACTGACTTAAATTAAGGTATTCGAGTTTTTTCAATTTCGAGAATCGAATTTTTGAAGATGATAAATCATTATTAGACAGATCAAGATATTTTAGCTTCTTAAGCTGATTTAATTTTTTAGGAATAGTTTTAAAGTGGTGGTTTGTTAGTTTTAAAGTATCAATATTAATCATATTAAAAACTTGATTAGGTATTTCTTCTAATGATGAATTTTCCAAATCAATATAATGACTATTAATATCTAAACTTTCTATTTTTTTTAATACAATTTGTGTGTTATCATCTCTCTCTTTAGACAACCTTATAGAATCATTTTTCAAATGGAGTACTCTTTGTTCATATAATTCTGGATGATCGTGTTTAAATTTATCCCAGAGTGTTGTCACTTTTTCATTTTGACTAGCTTTTTTTTGGTTATAAAAATCGATTTGCTTTTGATGAATTACTTTAGCCTCTTTTCTTGTTTGAGCTAATGAAAAAAGGGGTGCAATTAATAGAATTGTGAAGATTAATTTCATCTTTTTAGGTTTTCGGTATTAGTTAGGATAATTATTAAAATATCGAGAGTAATTGTTAATTATATTTTAAACCTTATGAATTAGCTAGTTTGTTTAAGTTCAAGAAAGGTACTTTAACTAACTATAAGATTTTTTAGCAATATATTGATAAAGAAGGGAGTAGAGTTTTTTCTCCCTTCTTCTATTATTATAGTTTAAATGTAATCGGTAAAACTAATCTTTGCTTTACAATTTCACCTTTATTATTGGCAGGTATCCAACCATGAATAACTGTTGGAGCTATACGTAAAACTTCGTTGTCTAATATTGGATCAATTCCTCTAACAATTTTGAAGTCTTCACCATTTCCATCTTTATTGACTACAAATTGTAAGTAAATTTTACCTTCAAGACCTTTTTCCTTTGCCTTTTGAGGATATTTTAAATGTTGACCTACTAAAGAATAAAAAGTGCTCATTCCACCAGGATATCCAGCAGGGTTTTGAACAACTTCGTAAACCTCTTCATCATCTCCTTTTATCTGATCGGCAGGTGGTAAACTATGAAGCTTCGGTCTATTAATATGTAATGGATTGTCAACAAATTGATGATTTGAAGAGGGTAACTTTTTAATTTTATCATTTAAATTATCACTCAAATCTGACCTGAAATATATAACAATCGTTGATATAACTTTATCATTAAAAATTTGCGGTAATTGTTGATCTTTAAAAACTTTTACTTGAGCAATATTATCAGTGTCAATATCATTTTCTATACTTATTGAGTTATTTATATCCCAATAGGTTTTATCACCAACTCCAAAGCCATAAATATTTTCAGTAGTAGCTTCTTGTAATCTTGGGTCAACAGCTTCTAACTCATCTTTAATACAAGCTTGAAGAAATATGATACTAATGATTAAAATAGAAAAAGTAAATAAACTTGAAACTCTTTTCCATTGATTAGTACGTTCTTTTTTTAGCATTTTAATTCTATTTTTAATAGTTGAAAATTGAAAGCCATGTCCAATACTAATCGAGTTATCTTCGAAAAGTGAACGGATCATTAATTGACTGTATGATGCATCGTTAGTCATTTGATTTGCTTTTTTATCAGCAAGGTATTCATGCTGCGTGCGCAATGCAGCGTCAATGATGTATATTGCAGGATTGAACCAAAAGATAATCTTGAGGATTTCCAACAAGAAGATATCTAGAGAATGTAGTTCTTTAATATGTGTTTGTTCATGAATAAAAATTAGCTTTTCTTCTTTCGGAGATAACACCTTAGTATTATCCCAAAATATATATTTTAAATAAGCGAAAGTAGGGTATTGTCCTTCTGTGGTGATTATCAAACTCCCTTTAACCTTTTTTGAAGGATGGTTTTTTATAAAAACAAATAGTTTTAGATTAGAATAAAAAAACCGTAGAGATAGAAGTAAGGTAATTGCAGTATAACCTAATAGTACCAACATTTCCCAACTCCAAGATTGTAATAGACTACTAGTATTTTCTGTTGTTCCAATCGTTATTTCAGGTAAATATACTGTTGTTAGAATTTCAGTTATATAAATCTGGTGTTCATTAGACAGTAAGTTATCAAAAAGAGGGAAGGTAAGGCTTGCTACTAAGCCAAATAATAATGTGATTCTATTTTGCTGAAAGAAGGTCTCATTTTTATGAAACCCTAAATAGAATAACACTAGTATCAATAGTCCTGAAGAAGATAATAGTAAATAATTGAGCATGATATTTAGTCTTTTTTATCGTTATCAATATCTTTAAGAAGATCCTCTAATTCATTAATATCAACATCTTCTTTTTTAGCAAAGAAAGACACCATATTCTCAAAAGACCCACTGAAAAAGCGACCTACAAAACTCTTAAGATATTGATGAGAATACTGTTCTTTACTCATTAATGGATAATATTGATGCGATTTTCCAAACGTCTGATGTCCTACAAATTCTTTTTGTTCTAGTATTCTAATAATAGTAGAAACTGTGTTATAAGCAGGTTTAGGTACGGGGAGTTGTTCAATGATATCTTTAACAAAGGCTTTATCAAGATCCCATAAAACTTGCATTACTTGTTCTTCTGCTGTGGTTAACTTTTTCATATAGTTACTTTTTATTTATTGCAATGTATAAACTAAATCTTTAGTTTGAAAATTTTAAACTATAAACTTAGTTATATAACTATATTTGTAGTTTAAATAACGTTGTCTATCTATATAGAGTGACCATAGTCATTAAAAATTGGTAAGTGTAAGCATTACGTTTTATTATTTAATGTTGTTACTTAGTGTTACGTTAATGTTAAGGAATAATGAACTGTATATTTATAATTAAAATAAAACAAAATGAAAAAGTTATTTACACTACTCGTTTCAATAATAATTACAGCCAATGTATTTGCAGATGATGATAAGCCATTATTTAAATATACTCAGGCAAAGGCTATTAATTATGACGAAATAACACAGACAATAAATTACCCTAAAGTAGGAAAAGATTTAGGTATTGAAGGAAGTGTTAAAGTTAGAGCATATATTAATGTAGAAGGTGATGTAGTTGATTATGAAATTATGAGAGGAAGTGAAACTAGGTTAGCTTCTGCAGTTGAAGATGCAATTATGAATTTAACTTTTGAACCAACAATAGTTACAAATACAATAACAGGAGAGCAACAAGCTGTACCAAGTTGGGTAATTGTCCCTTTCAATTTTTCTTTAGAATATTAATACATTAGTTTATACATTATTAAACCCTTATTGAAGATTCTATTCTCCAATAAGGGTTTTTTCATGACTTAAAAAAATCAAAAGTTATGCACCTATAATCCAGAAGTAGTATAAATCTGAATGCATTCTTAATTCAATTTTTCTAATAATTTCTAAAACGTCTATGCTATGATCTGTAATGATAGCAAACCTACCAGAAGTACCAAATTTTAATTTTTCAAGAACATCATTCTTTAAAGCAACTTTAACCATTATATGATCTTCTTCTTGAAATTGATTACTTGATGGTAACAATCCTGAAGGACTAAATTGTGCTGAAGAAGAACCATATAAAACAGTTTCAACTTCACCAGGAAATACTTCTCCTGGGTACATTCTGTTAATCATAAATACAGAATCGCCTTTATGTACATATTGCATACCAGCTTGATCTACAAAGCCATATACCCATTTTTTTTCATTAGAAATTAAAGACATTACAGGCTGTTTCAATTTAATATAAACTCCTTCTCTTAATTGTAAATTGGCAATAACACCATTAAAAGGAGCTTTAATTTTAGTGTCTTTAATTAATTTTAATTGAATTGCTTTTTCAGCATTTAATTTTTCAATAGTATGTATAACATCATTGTATTGTTGTTTAGAAACAGCACCAACAGCGCTCAACGTTTTATATTCTTTAAGGTATTCTCTTTGTTTACGAAGGTCTGCATTAATAGATCTTAGTTTATCTTGAAAACGTGTATCATCAAGTTCAAAAAGTAAATCACCTTGTTTAACTTCTTGCTGATCTTCTACATATACTTTTTCAACTTGCCCTCCATATTCAGGAGCAATTTGAAGTACATATTTTTGCACCATTACTTCTTCAGAATCTGGAGTATATAACCCCAATAAAATGATTTCAAAAAATATAGCAGCAACAGGTATTAAATATCGAATTCCTTTGGTAAGAAGTGTATTCGGAAGTAGTTTAAATTTGTCGAAAATCAACCAAGTCCCAACAAAATAGATTGTTAAAATTGCAATATCCATGTTATTAAATTTTTAAGGTGATTGATTAAGAAAGCTCGGTATTAGGTGATGTATTAAAATCAGGATTTTTAGGGTCATAGTAGGCCCAAATTATAGCTGCAAGAAAAAGTGGAAATAAAAACAGACCAGAAAATGTCATTGCTTTTATTGCTTTAACTTGTGAGTGGTGGTTCTTTTTTGCAATATCAACAGGTATCTCATGTATAAGTAAAATACCCCAAATGATGGCTATTATTCCAAATAAAATAAAGAACCAGCTAAAGAAAATATATAGTGTCTCAGAATCCATTTTATTAATTGTTTAATTACTAACAATAAAAATAACGGAGGCTCTAAAAAAAAGTTAAATGAATTTTCTAAATAAAATTAAATCAAATAAATTAGTTTGATTTTAAACTAATTTATGATATGTATTAATCATATTTTGATAATTGGCTTTGGCTAAAATAAAAAATGAGTAAAAAAAAGGTTGCTCTAAATGAACAACCTTTTTGAATATAAATATTATTTTCTTCTTTTCTTACTTCGACTTTTTACTTTACCATTAGTTGGAGTAGTAGAAGTTTTAGTAGACGAAAATTTACTTTTGGCAGAAGGATTTTTCTTTTGATCACGCTCATCTTTTTTCATTTTAGCATGATAGGTTAGTAAGTCTTCAGCCATTTTAGAGTTTCCTGTTTTACGAAGAGTATCTCTAATCCAAGCTTGATTTTCTTTTTTATACCAGAAGAAAAATTTATTCTGATCTTTTTTACGTCTAGGATCTTTTACCGTGTTAACTGGCTTTAAAGTATAAGGGTGTACTCCAGAATAATAAATAACTGTAGCGACAGTCATTGGGGTAGGAGTAAAATCTTGTACTTGTTCTAATTGAAAGCCCATTTCTTTGGTTTCTAAAGCAAGGTTTGCCATATCTTGCATTTCACAGCCAGGGTGACTTGAAATAAAATAAGGAATTAATGGTTGCTTTAAACCGTGTTTTTTATTGACCTGTTCAAATTTTTCTTTAAACATATGGAAATACTTAAATGAGGGCTTCCTCATAATTCTAAGTACAGGGTCTGACGTATGTTCTGGTGCAACTTTTAGCCTACCAGGAATATGTCTTGTTACCACTTGCTCCATATATTCATTTAAACTTTTTGTCTCGTCAGCTTTGTTATACTCACTTACTAAAAGGTCATAACGAATACCGCTACTTACAAATGCTTTTTTGATTTCAGGAATTTCATCTACTTTTCTGTAGAGTTTAGTCATTGCTTTATGCGATGAGTCTAAATTATCACAAACCACTGGATGTATACAAGAAGGGCTCACACAACGGTCACAAATAGATTGTACCTTACCTTTCATTTTGTACATATTAGCACTAGGCCCACCTAAATCACTTAAATACCCTTTAAAATCAGGCATTTTAGTAACTTCGTTGATTTCTTTAATAATAGATCCTTCAGAACGGCTAGCAATCATTTTACCTTGATGTGCGGATATTGTACAGAAACTACATCCTCCAAAGCATCCTCTATGCATATTGATAGAGAACTTAATCATATCAAATGCAGGTATTGGCCCTTTATTCGAATATTTTGGGTGAGGTAATCTTGTATAGGGTAGATCGAAAGAAGCATCAATCTCCTTCTCCTTCATTGTTTTATAAGGAGGATTAATTACCAATCTTTTATCACCAATATTTTGAATTAAACGATCTGCATTTTGCTTATTTGATTCTCTCTCAATAAACTTGAAGTTAGAGGCAAATTTAATTTTGTCTTCCAAACATTCTTCATGCGACTTTAATTCTAAATTATTCCAATGTACACCTTTTGGAATATCTTCTTCAATAGGTTGAAGAATAGCTGTTTGCTGAATTGTTTTTAAAGACGTCATAGGAACTCCTTTAGCCACCAACTTAATGATTTGCTTTAAAGGTTGTTCTCCCATTCCATATACTAAAATATCAGCTCCAGATTCTTGTAATATTGAAGGCTTTAATTGGTCAGACCAATAATCGTAATGTGTAACACGACGTAAAGATGCTTCAATACCTCCAATTAATACAGGTACTTCAGGATATAATTCTTTTAATATTTTTGTGTAAACTACTGTTGCATAGTCAGGTCTATAACCTGCTTCTCCTCCAGGAGTATACGCATCATTAGATCTTTTTCTTTTGGCTGCTGTATAGTGGTTAACCATAGAATCCATACAACCTCCAGTAACACCAAAAAACAGATTTGGTTTACCTAGTTTTTTAAAATCTCTAAGGTCATCTCTCCAGTTTGGCTGAGGGACAATACCTACGCGTAATCCTTCAGACTCAACAAGTCTAGCAATTACTGCTGCTCCAAATGAAGGATGGTCAACGTAGGCGTCGCCAGATATTATTATTACATCTAAGCTATCCCAACCACGCAATTCCATTTCTTTCTTCGTGATTGGTAGCCAATCTGATATGTTATTTTCTTTTTTTATCATAAGTATCAAGTTCGGTCAGCAAATTTCGGAAGAATGTAGTTAGGAAACGCAGTTTACTTGCATCTATTTATGAAATAACTGTAAATTTTTTATAAAATAGATTGATAATCAGTTGTTTCGTTTATTTTCTTTGAAAAAGTTACATATGTATTGATACTATCGACTTGCAATTGTCTAAAAACATTGAACACACGATATTTGTAATAGAAAGATTCTTTCCTGTTAAACCTATCAACCTATTATCAATAATTACTTATTAATTAGCAAGAACTAAGTTTTAAAAAGAGCTTAGTTCTTTTTTGTTGCGGTTTTTTGTAACCACCTCGGTAAAATAAATACGCCTATTAATAGGTAGGCATAATAGGTGAACAATCGCCAAAATAGAGCAACAACTAATACAATACCTCCATTAGAGAAAAATTCTTTAAAGAACTCGCCAAAGAAGTATTCTGCTGTTCCAGCACTACCCGGAGTAGGAGATACTAACATTACAATCCACATAACTATTTGTCTACCAAATATTAAGAATTGATTATGAATATCTGTAGACGTTAATGTAAAAAGGTCTATATGTAAAAACGCATTGATTAAGCAATTGAGCATTGCATAGCGTGCAGTCCAAATAAACACTGTTGATGAAATAACTTTTATCCAATAACTTTTTGGATGTCCTTTCAATTCATTAGCAGCTAGAATCATTTCATTACCACTTTTAACGGCACTCTTTCTCCATCTTTTTGTAAAGCGAGTTGAAGTTAAAAACCAGAGGAATTTTTTAAATGATTTTGGACCAATAAAAAGTCCCCATGCCATTAATAGTGTATAGAGAAGGATTAGTGTAACACTAATTGCAAAGAGTTGTTTTAAACCAAGGGTAAGCCCTAGAATTTCTGCAGAGTAATTATTTGCAGGAAATATAGAACCAGGAAATAAAGCTATAACTAATAAAGAAGCAGTAACAAAAAAGAGATTATCTAAAACAGCAGTGAGCATTACAAAACTGAGGGCTTTCCCGAAAGGAATCTTTTCTTTATTCATAATAAAGACTGCCAATGTAGTTCCTCCAACAACAGATGGAGTAACAGCAGATGCAAACTCCCAAAGCATGATAACGTAAAAGCTAGAATTCCAATTTAACTTTTTATCAGTTAGTTCTCTTATCCGATACATGTAGCCAAAGTCTCTACCAAATAACACTAAGAACGAGGCGAATACCCACCAAAGGCTTAAGTTTTTTAAATTGTCTACAATCACATCATAGTTTATACTATCATCTGACGATATCATGTAAACTAACACACCAAGTCCTACTAAAATTGGCAAAATAATCTTAGTTGGACTAAAATTACTTAGCATTTTTTGCTGTTGTGTCTTCATTGACTTACCTATTGTTTAATCTTAAGTAGCAAAGGAAAATAGATAACTACATTAAGGGAATAACTGCTTTTAATTATTAAGATGTAAAAGTAAAAGCAATATTTATTATAAAGTAATTTGCAATGATATTTTAAGTCAAAATTATCACTTTTTATAAATTAGCTGTAGTAGTTTTTGTAAAAGTATATCTGGATCAAAAGGTTTAGAGGCAAAATCATTAAAACCTTTTCTCTTAAGGTTTCTAATTTCATCGCTTGCAACATCTGCTGTTAATGCTATAATCGGGATATTTTGAAAGTATTCACTTTGCATATTTCGTAACAATAGAGTTGCTTCAAAGCCATCCATTATTGGCATCTGAAGATCCATAAGAATTATATCAAAATCTAATGCTCCAGTTGTTAAAGCTTCAATGGCTTCTTGTCCGTTTTTAGCAACAATGGTTTCTGCTTCCCATCTTCCTAAAAACTCTTTTGCAATCAATATATTGAACTCATTATCATCTACGAGTAGTACTTTCTTATCTTTTAGATTACCTGAAATCTCATTCAATTCAGCTTTCTTTTTTGTAATACTTTCTTGGTCAGCAGCAATATCAAAAGGTATTGTTACTATAAATTCAGTTCCTTTACCAACCTTACTATTTACTTCCATGCTACCTTCTAATAAATCAACGAGTTTTTTTGTAATACTTAACCCAAGTCCAGTTCCTCCAAACTTTCTAGTAGTGCTATTGTCTGCTTGTGTAAAAGCTTCAAATATTGCACTTATCCTATCATCAGAAATACCTATGCCGCTATCTTTAATAATAAATTGATAGACAATTGTTTTCTGGTTATTAAATGTGCTTTGAACAGAAAGTTCAACCCCTCCTTTTTCTGTAAATTTTATTGCATTAGATAATAGATTTAGAAGTATCTGTGATAAACGAGTAGGATCACCAATAATAAAATTAATTGGGGTTTTGTTAAATATTAAATCAAATGCAATATTTTTTTGCTCTGCATTGTCAGAATGCATA
The DNA here is from genome assembly GCF_003970675.1 of Flammeovirga pectinis. Lineage (GTDB taxonomy): Bacteria > Bacteroidota > Bacteroidia > Cytophagales > Flammeovirgaceae > Flammeovirga > Flammeovirga pectinis. The sequence goes on along the minus strand of NZ_CP034562.1, from coordinate 2,681,346 downwards.
GAGAATATATTTTCAAGAGTCTCTGGAAGAGAAAAACGAATTTTTTCTAAATTGACCTTGTGTGCTTCTAACTTATTAAAATCAAGTATTTCATTAATTAGACGTAGTAAGTTATCGGCAGCAAAACGCATCATTTCTAATTTCTTAGATTGATAGGTATCTAAAGCAGTATCAATTAATAAATTAATAGAACCAATAATAGAGTTCATTGGCGTTCTAATTTCGTGGCTCATGGTAGATAGAAATTCCATCTTAACCTCTGCTAATTTCTCCGCCTTTTCTTTTTCTTCTTTTAATTTATTTTCAATACTTTTTCTGATAGTAATATCCATACCGTAGATGTTTACATATCCATACTCCGGTATTGGTTTTACGGTTAAAGTATAATATCTACCCTCAATTACTTGCTCATAAACTTTAATAGAATTAGTGCTTAGAGATTCACTAAACATTTTGGAATATACCCATTGTAATTCTTTAAAATGATCTGCAATTTTTTCTGCTGCAGAGTTTAAAAACAGAAGTTCTACATTATCTGTAAAACGAAGAACAGGGTAGGGGCTTTGAAGTGGAAATTTAGAAAGCATCATGATTTCATCACTCATGGCTTTCGTTTTATTTACCTCATTTTCTAATTTTAACTGATTTAAAGATGCAATTACAGAAACCTTAAACCTATCGAATACAACTCTCAGTTTCTTAGTTGCTCTATCTCCAATTCTTGTATCATCTATTACGCAAGAGTATAACATCATGCAACCAAAATTATCGAGTTGGTAAAGTAGGTATGTTCCTTCTTTAACAGTATTAGTGTTATTGATTAAATATTCTTGCTTAACAGAAAATGATTTAACCTCTTCTCCTTGTGCTCTATTAATAAAATGTTCTACAAATTCAGTCTGCTTTTTATTAATATCCTTAATTGGGAATTGTATAGTGCGGACCCAATCATCGGCTTCTATGTAAGAGGGTAGTAAGCTAATAGAAGCTTCTTTTATAGTTAACCCTTTTAACCAGATATTAGCAGAAGAAAGGCTCTTTCTACTGATTAATAACTTTAGGAAGTTTTCAATATTTTGTTTAAAATCAATAGTCTTCCCTGTTTGCAAAGCCAGTTCATACAAGAGAATCATATCTTGTAGAACATCATTTTTTGAATTTTGAGATAGCATTGATGACAAATGTTTTATTGAAAAATTCTATGTATTGGCCGTTTTCATAAGAAGAAATTTCTCCTAAAGATAAAGCTCCTTCTAATTTTATATCTGTAATATCTTCTACTAAAAGCTCTTTAGTTTGCTTTAAAGGCTCATTATATTTATTACCTAAGAACGATGCTCTAGAGAAACAGTCTATAATAAAGGGATCAATTTTTTGATCTAAATGAACATTTGAAATAGCAATTTGAGTAGCTTCTTTCGCAGAGTTAATAATCTGTTTTGTACTCGACTTCATAAGATACAATACAGAATTTTCTAAAACATGGCAAGGGAACTTTACGGCACCATTTTTTGAAATCTCAATTGGATCTCGAATTATATCTTCTTGCCCTTCTTTCGAAATTCCTATTGGGTGAGCTTGTGCAAGTGGGAAAAAATTTTCACTGTCTACTTTTTCTCCTGTAAGTTCCTCAAGTATGTTTTTATAGAAATCTGAGGCAGTTTCCCAATTAAACTCTTCTATATATTTATTTTCTGTTTTAGTCGCGATTATCGGACCGTACGCTCTTTCCCAACCATGTTTTATACCTAAATTAAAATCTTCTTCTACAAAACAGAGAATAGCACAATCGCTAAAAAAACCTTGATTTGTAAATACTGAAGGTGCTTTTTTTAAAGGAATAGTTCCACAACCTCCACCAAAATAATCATATTTACTACCGAGTTGGTTGTAAATATTTTCTATAATACTAACAATTTTTTCTGATAATCCGTCAATAAATAGAAAGCAACTTTTTGCTGTATTAGAAATTGACTCATATTTTAATTTGTTGTCATTCTTAACAATATAAGGTCCATCTACTAAAGTATATTTTTTTACGATTAAACCTTGGTTTATTCTCTCAGTTCCTGAAATTAATGAGGGAAATACACCTCCAAAACAAGTCATATTGTTTTGATTAAAAAGAGATATAAGCTGTGGTATTAATTCAGCTGATGCTTCAGAAACTAAAAAAATGTACAGGTCTTTATCGTTATGATCTTCTTTTAGTGTAGATAGTATAGAACTAGCATTAGTTTCTAAAAATAACATTTAATATTTTTTTATGAATAATCGAAAGTTATTTATCCTTCAGTTTTCTTTTGAATTGTATCTTGTGTAGCTAGGCCTTTTTCTATTAAAGATTTAGCTTCTTTAATCATAGGGTCTTTAGTATTCACAACTTTATAATACCCTTCATCTCCCCACATTGCTCTAGCTATCAAAACCTTGACTCTATGAGTAAGGTAATTATTTATAATTTGATCGTTATGCTTTTTTCTACGTTTTGTGATTCCATTTTCAACACTAAATTTCTCTAGTGCTGGAATTATATTGGCATCTTTATCAAAACTATTTATAAAGCTGTCCAACCCTTCTTCTTGTAAGGTTATATATCTATCACTTGCATAGTCTAATGCAAAATCTCTTAGCATGTCTGTATGCTCCAAAGTATAATAATAGATACCCATTGAAGTTGTATCAAGAGGGACGAAATTATCAGGAATAATACCTCCACCTCCATAAACTATTCTGTCTGCATCAGTTTTAAACTGGGGCATTTTGTCTAATTTAATACTGTCTTTATTAAAAAGTTCTCCACTTTTATAACGTTGGTTTATATCATCATCATAAGAAATTCCTTCTCCGTATGGTTTCTGAATACTTCTACCACTAGGCGTATAATATCTAGATATTGTTAAGCGTAAAAGAGAATTATCTTTAAGTCTAATTTGGCGTTGTACTAGGCCTTTACCGTACGTTCTTCTTCCAACAATTACCGCTCTATCATGGTCTTGTAATGCACCTGTTACAATTTCTGAAGCAGAAGCGCTTCTTTCGTTTACCAAAACAATGATAGGCCCATTAAAGTCTGGTCTTCTAACACTAAATTCTTTTTCGGTAAATTCTTTTCCCTTTCCTTCTGTGTAAACTATTAGATCATTTTTAGGAAGAAGGTCATCTGCAATTTTTACAGCCTGCCCTAAAAAACCACCTCCATTGTCTCTTAAATCAAGTACAAGATTATACATCCCATCAGATTTTAAATTAAGGAGTGCATTATGAAATTCTTCGTAAGTTTTTGTTCCAAACTTAGAAATTTTAATGTAACCTGTTTCTTCATCTAACATATAAGCAGACTCAACAGATGGAGTAGGTACTTTCCCTCTCGTAATTGAAAAGGCTAATAAATCGTTTTCTTTTTTTCTTCTGATACCAACATCGACAGTTGTACCTTTTTTACCTCTTAATTTTTTGACAATTTCTGAGTTAGTAATCAGTTTTCCTGCAATTGTATCACCGTTCACAGTAATTATTTTATCTCCAGCACGAATTCCAGTTTTAATTGATGGTCCACCTTTCATAACAGAAACAACCTTAAGCGTATCATCAATTACTCTAAATTCTATACCAACACCTTCAAAACCATCTTCTAATCTAGAAGCCATAGCATCTGCCTCTGTTGGAGGGACATATATAGTATGTGGATCTAAATCATCAAGAACATGATCGATAGCTTTTTGTGTAAGATCATTAATATCTACACTATCAACATAATATTTATCAACATAATTAAGAAGCTTTTCAAACTTTGTTGCATTAGAATCTACTGCCAAACGTTTAGATGATACGCTTGGAGAACGCAAGTGTGTTCCGATAATTACACCAATGCCAATAGACACGCCAATTACCAATGGAATCCATGCTTTTAATTCTAATAAGTTATCTTTTTTTGTTGATTTAGGTTCTGTCATGTTATGAGTTGAGTGCTAAAATATTACTGAGCAGTGACTTTGTTGAATACAAATCCGCGTTCGTCTCTTCTGTCCTCAAAATCTACTTCTAAGTCAATAAGAAATAGCATCTGTCGTTTATCTATTAAAACAGGTATATCTTTAGTAATATACTCAATATCTGTTTCTTTTTTAGTATCAAAGCCTAATGAAAAAGCTGCTCCTCCGCAACCTCCTCCGCCTTTAATACCAATACGTAATGAATAACCTTCAGGTACTTTCTTTTGGCTTAAAATATTTTTGACTTCTTCTGCCGCTTGATCTGTAATGCTAATCGGATTATCGATCTTCATAGTTATAAATAATTTATGGACAAGATTGTTTAAATGCAAATGGAATACTTGCTAAATACTTAAAATATTGTACGAATCTCGTAAAATCTTGAAAGTTCACAAAAAAAAGAAGTACGAATTCGGCTTCTTCCGAAAACATACTTCTTTAATAAGTTCAATAATTAAGTTTAGGCAATCAAACCTTGCCCTTTATTTGGACTTTTTGCAGAACTAAGATTGCTATGTAACATACTCGATCCTCTATCTGCAACTCTTTTATCTGCTCCGCCTTCTTTGTTTACGATTTCTTGAATTACTTCTTTTTCATCAATTCTAGTGAGCTGATCATAACTATGTAATCCTCTTTTTCGAGCAATAGTATTTATTGCATCAGAGAACATTTGCCCAGTTTTTACAATCCATTTATTAACAGTCATATCAATTGCAAAGCCTAAGCCCATTGCAGAGTTAATTATGTCTGTAATAGGTAATGACTGTGAAAAGCTCCCTGTATTAATTGCTAATTTTATTCCTAAAGCAGGTTTAGCATAGGCTTTTACAGCTTGTTCAATTTGTGCTTTTACAAGATCAGGGTGGAAAGCTGCTCTAATAAATGGTCCATATAATTGGTGGTCTCCTCTAAGTGCTTTCTCAGCCTCAATTCCTTTTAACTTGCCTTTTCCAGGGAAATCAATAATTAATTCACCTTGGTGTATATCATTATTTCTAGTAGTATAAGTGACATCAATACCTACATTTTGAAAAATTGATTTAAATAATGCAGGCTGGCTAACTTTCATTCTTGCAATAACGGGAGCTAATCCTCTACCTCCCCCTGCAAATTGGATAAATCCATAAGAGAAAAAGGCTTTATCATAACTATTTATAGCGTCAAAATTCCCCTCATGACTAGAGACTACTTGCATTGCAGATGCCAACGTTGTAGAAAGTCCAACATCAGTATATACTTTTAATGGAACTGCAGAAGGAAGGGATTTACCAATATAGCCCACGCCATCATAATATTGATTATATCCACTACGGACAAAGTTTTTAAATTCTGCCACTTTGGTTTCTCCAGTAATTGGGTGTGGGAATTTTAAAGTATATTTTGTGTACTCTCTTAAGAATTTGAATGTAATGTCATTATTTTCGATTACTCCATAAGTGAATTTATTTGTGCCCAACATTTCTGCTCTTGTCGCACTTTCTACCCACCAGTTTAATCTGTATTTATTTTGTAATTCTTTTATTGCTCCTAATGTTTTTGGTATGCGGCTACCAGGTACTACTCCACCATTTGATTGAGCGATAGCGTTTGCATTTTCGTTATGATTACTGTTCAGAATCCCCAACTGACTCAATCTATTTTGAATAGCAGTAATATCTGTCGGATTCATTTTATAGGATGCACCGACAGTACTTTTAATTCCACTAGATAAAGCAGCTTTACCGTCAACTTTTGTAAGTTGATAAATAGAACGGCCTTGTAGATTTTTGGTGTCTCCAACAGATTTCGGCTGTAGACTTTCTGAAGGAATCATTAATTGTTGACCTACATGTATTCTGCCATTCGGTAGATGGTTTGTATCTACTAATAACTGAGGACTTACTCCAAATTTAGTGGCAATTTTAGAAATATAATCACCTGTTTGAACAGTGTATACTTGATACCCTTGTGATTTTACAATTGGAGCTTGCGTTTCTTCTACCTCTTTTTGTCCTTCTGGTATTCTTAACTTTTGACCTACAAATATAGTAGCATCAATAGCTAAACCATTAGCGTTTAAAATAAGTGCAGGAGTTGAATTGTATTTTTTTGAAATGGCATACAAAGACTCTCCTTTACCAACTGTATGAACTCTTCTCGTATCAACTTTCTTAACTTCTGGTTTAGGAGTCTGAATAGTTGGTGTAGAAGATGAGGAAACACTACCATTTTTTACAATAAGTTCTTGACCAATTTGAATTGGAGTAGTGCTATTGAAACCATTTAACTCTAATAATCTTTGTGGGCTTATACCAAAAAGAGATGATATTTTATAAAGTGTATCTCCCTGTTGAACGGTATATACTTCAGATGATTTTTTTACTGTAGTTACTCCATTATTTGTAGTTGGAGTAGGGATTTCTATTGATGTTTTTTCTTCTCCTTTAACAGGAATCTTTAAAACTTGTCCTATATAAATTGGAGTGTTATCTGGGAAACCATTTTCGGCAAGTATTGCTTGAGGAGAAGTATTGTATTTTCTTGATATTCCATAAAGAGATTCACGTTTATCTACAGTATGTGTTTGTGCAGAGGATGAATTACTGTTATTTTGTACTTTTACTTCAGGAGTAGTAACTGATTCTGATGGTATTTTTAAGATCTGACCAATATATAAACCTTGATTTTTGGTGAGATTATTTGCAGTTAATATGGCAGCCGGACTTGCATTATATTTTCTACCTATTGCATAAAGTGAATCACCTTGTTTTACTTTATAGACAGTTTTTGATGTGCCCTCATTTTCATTAGATATATCTTGCCCAACTTGTATAACTTGGCCTATTTGGAGTGATGGTACACTAGCCCAATCATTAAAAGCTAAGAGTTCATTTGTTGTAACGTTATTTTCTCTAGCAATTTTATAAAGAGTATCTCCTGCCTTTACAGTATAATTCATATCAAACAGTTTTTGTCTATTGGATTAATTCAATAAGGATGAAATGATGTTTTGTGTAGTACTTTACTTAATATTTTATTTTAAAACATCATTTGTTATACAATTTATAAAACTCAGTTGATTGTTAATACAAAAATGAGATTTATTATAAAGATGGGAGAAAAGAAGTGGCTAATTATTGAACAAAAAAAAACTTACTAGCTAAATGCCAGTAAGTTTTAATAATATCTACTGTGTGTTAAAATGGGAGTATAAAACTCCATTTTTGGTATTGTAAGAGTAATTATCTAAGATAAATAAGCGCTCCTATTGTCATTTTTGTTAAAAATAAAGCAACAAAATAGTTCTTAATAATGTCTTGTATTTAAAATGCTATTGATAATTGGGGCAAATTAGGTTACATAAAAATTGGGCATAATCATAAATCACCATGGATTGTTTTTTATTAAAACAACCTGATATCTTGAGGTTTTAATTTAAAATATTGTGTAATTCGAAATGAGCTAGCAATGAGAGTAATAGTTAGTAATTGGGTAGTATCTATAATTTAATAACTGTTAATTTCTGTGGTCATGTTATAAGAAACGGCACTTATAATAAAAGGTTGCAAATGAATGTTATTGTATAGCTAATAGTCAGTAAAGAGAGGAATTAACCACATGTTATTGTTAATAAACAGGTTAGAATTAGCTAGAAAAATTGATTTATTTAAAGTTGTAATTTAATTATATCAATACAGTTGTATGATATTTAGATTCTATTGTATTAATCATGTGAATTTGATTTGTTTAAAAAAAAATGAACTTTTTTGCTTTCCTTAAATCATTTATGACTTTTCAATAGAGACTAGAGATGGAATTTTAAGTATATTGTTAATCAATTCAACTAAAAAGACACATGCAAGCACTCATTGATTATTTTTCTACGATGCCTTCTTTACACAGAACTATTTTATTGGTTGGTGGAATCACCTTTTTTTGGATGCTTGAAGGAATATTTCCATTATTCCAGTTTAAGAATATTAAATGGAAACATGCACTAACTAATATTTTCTTTACACTAACTACTGCAATAGTAAATTTATCTTTAGCTTTTGTAATGGTTAAAATTTCTGATTGGTGTGTTGCTCATCATTTTGGGTTTATGCAATGGACAGATCAATTTCCTCTCGCTATTACACTAATTGTAGGTTTAATGCTTTTCGATTTAATTAGTGCATACAGTATTCATTATCTAAACCATAATGTAAAGTGGTTTTGGCTTTTTCATATAATTCATCATACAGATAGAAATGTAGATACAACTACTGCAAATAGACATCATCCTGGAGAATCTATTTTAAGATTAATGGCAACCATTGCTGGCGTTTTTTTAATTGGAGTTCCCATCTGGATGATCTTTTTATATCAATCTTTATCGGTGGTACTATCACAGTTTAATCATGCAAATATTGTATTGCCAAATAAATTAGACTGTATTTTAAGTTTAGTAATTGTTACACCAAACATGCATCATGTACATCATCATTTCCAACAACCATTAACAGATACAAATTATGGTAATATTTTTTCTGTTTGGGATAGGCTATTTGGTACCTATGTAGAATTTGATAATAAGAAATTAGTCTACGGCATAGATACACATATGGCTCCAGAAGAGAATGGACATATTGGTAGCCTATTAAAAATTCCTTTTCAACAATACAGAGATATTCAAAAAATGAGTGAAGAGAAACGATCGACTACTGAGGAGTAGTACTCTTGATATAAACGGATGCTTCTATTTCTAAGCATTCGATAAATTCAATCCAACTACTTCTTACATCAGCATTTCTTAAATTAAAGTCATTTAGAATACTTTCAATTGATTTTTTTTTATAAAAATTATCTTTTGCAAGTACGCTTAAATGTTCCCTATAATCTACATTAAAAATTAAAAGGGCATTTCTAATTATCTCTTGCATTGATTGAAATCTCAATGTGGGAGCAATCTCTTCTACAATTTCATGTAGAGTGTAATTGGTGTCAATATTAAACCTATTAGAAGGTATATTATTGATGTAATTGTTTTTAGTTATTTCAGTCATACAGTTTGTCAGTATTAAGATTTTGGCATGAAATCTTTTGGTCACTACAAATAAATAAGAGATAGTTGAATAAAACAATAATATCAATCTGTTAATAACAAACCTTTAGTAAACGGATATAAACTTGTGTATATATACCTACTTGTTAGTTTAAAAGGGTTTCAACCGGTTGTTTAATTTTTACACTAAAAAAGTGATTCTTCAATTTTCATGAAAAATCACTTTTAAGTATATTTCTAATAGGATAGTAAGTTAAGAAGTCTTTTTAACGTACTTAGTTAAAATAACAATATGTTGACTATTAACTCTCCCTTCAATATGTTCAGCGTTATCATGTACTAAAGTGATATTTCTAACTGCAGCACCTTGTTTTGCGACCATACTAGATCCCTTTACTTTCAAGTCTTTGATTAAAACTACCGAATCTCCATTCTGAAGAATTGCACCATTCGCATCTCTGTGAACTACTTTTTCACTTTCATCAACACCTTCTCCTGTTGCTTCTGCCCATGCTTGTGTATCTTCATCAAAATACATCATGTCAATAAGATCTTGAGGCCACCCTTCAGATTTTAAGCGAGATAGCATACGCCACGCTAAAACTTGAACAGCAGTATTTTCATTCCACATACTCTCATTAAGGCATCTCCAATGGTTTGAATCCATTTTGCTAGCATCTTCAATTTGTTCTTGACAAGTTGAACATAAGTATGCATTATCAGCAGCATCTTTAGAGCTTTTTGGAGCAACTGCAAAAGGAGATAAGTTTTCTGTAGAACTACAAAGTTCACAAACAGAACCACTTCTTTTTTGGAGATCTTTTTCTAGACTCATCAGTTATTATATTAAGAAATGTGATAGAAGTAATATCATTTAATCACAAATTGTGATCAATTTTAAGCAAATTTGCATAAAATAAATGAGCTATGATAGAGCATAAACTTTTATTTAAAATCTAACTTAAGTTTTATGCATTTTAATCTTTGAAAGGATCTGAGAATGCTGGATTTGTAATAAAATCATTATCAGTTAACATATGTAGAAAAGTAATGATTGCTTCTTTTTCTGTCGTTGTTAAATGTAATTTTATAGGATCACCAGGAAAGATTGGTTCATTACTCGCTTCACTAATTAAGGGATCTAAAGTGTAGCTGTTTTTTATATGCTGATCATAATGTTCTAAAACTTCTTCTAGAGTAGAAAATCTTCCATCATGCATATATGGTGCAGTTAAAGCAATGTTTCTAAGTGTTGGAGCCTTAAATTTTCCTTCATCAAACCTATTCTTTGTAACAGCCATTAAACCTTCTTTGATGGTAGTATCATCATCAAGACCGTTATTATGAAACCCTCTAAAACTTAAAGGGTCTCCTGAAGTTAAAACTCCCAAGTGACAATCACCACAGTTACCACCTCTTAGTTCTCCTGCAATTGGATGTGTTAGAAATAAATCCATACCCAATTTTTCTTCTGCAGTAAGTTGATAACTTCCTTTTATATATTGATCATATTTTGAATTAGAAGAAATTAATGTTCTTTCAAATTGTGCAATTGCTTTTCCAATTCTATCAGCTGTTACTTCAGACGAGCCAAAAGCAAGTTTAAATAAATTGGTGTATTTGTCATCAATACTTATTCTATCAACAGCTTCTTCTAGTGTCAAATCCATCTCTAGTGGATTCTCAATCGGATCGAGGGCTTGTTCTTCAATACTAGCAGCTCTTCCATCCCAAAAAAAATGACTATTCCACATTAAATTTGTGGTAGACATACTACTAAAATCACCAATAAGTCCATGTATTCCTTCTGCTTTAGCTAATCCATCTGTAAATGCTTTTTCTTGAATATGACAGCTACCACAAGAAATAGTGTGATCTCTAGAAAGCTGTTTGTCATAAAATAACATACGCCCTAATTCAACTCCTTTTACAGTTAAAGGGTTTGTTTCAGGAAGAATATATTGTTTTCCAAAGTGAGACGGAATATCTAAAGGGTATGCACTATTCTGTTCCGAAGAAGGTTCTTCAGTACAACTTAGAAAGAACAGAAATACAATTAATAATGATTTGATTTTTGAAGGCATTGTAGAATAGGTTTGCTACTAATGTACAAAAAAATATTATTTTTAAAGGTGATTTTAAGCTGTATCATAAAACTAAATAATAGTTAATGAGTAAAGAATGGTTTGGTTTGTAAAATGAAGTTATGTAATCTTGTACTAAGAAATAATTATTTCTAAACATCAAGAACCTTATCAAAATGATGAAGGTGCCAACCGAGCAAAGCAAGCCACGGTGGCAAAATAGATGTGGTCTGATTCTAGACAAAAATAACAGAATCCCCCTTTTATAATTTTTGATGTTGAGCTTGCAATTATTTGTCATTAAAAAAACAATTATGCTCAATAAAAATCCATTTGATTTATCTCTAGAAGAGTGCTATCGTATTTTGAAATTTAAGTTTGCCACAAATAACGAAGAGGTTAAGTTTAGAAGTTTAACAATGGTTCAAGCTGAAAAGCTATTGGGTTTAAGAAATAATAAAGATCACTCAATTCCTAAATTTTATGGTAATGCTCTATTAGAGAAAATTGAGGAATCTATGACTGTCGAACAATAATATTTTTATAGTGTAGGAGTGCTAAAGCAAAAGTCTAATATATTAGTAGGTGAATTTTGATTAGAAACGGATATATTATTTTTAAGAGGATATTGTCTAATTATTTCACTCAATTTGAATGATAGGCTTGACATCTGATCTTTTGAAAATAGGTTATAACCACCTTTTCTATCACAGAGCCCAACAATAACTTTTGTATTACCTGTAATCTGTAAAGGTAGAAGAAGAGTAGAAAACCATGGTAGTCCATTTTTCTCTCTTTTTTCATCAAATAATAAATGAATATCTCTTAAAGATTTAGCAATAGGAAGATATCTATTTGCAGCTGAAGGAAAGACTTTAAAATTCCTATTAGGAAATGGAGACGTAGCTTGCTTTATACTATTATATTCTAAAAGTGTAGTGTAATTAACTATTCTTTGTTGACAATTAACAACACCAATAAACCCGTATTTACTCTTTGTTAAAGTAGTTACTTTATAAAGTATCTGATTCAGTAAATGCGTAGAATCTGTATTTGAATCAAGAGTTACAGGAAGTGATTGTATAAATTGATTCAGTGGGGTAAAAGGGGTAGAATCATAAGTCATCAATAATGCGTTTTTAAGTGTTGGTATTCTAATTACGCAATAATTAGTTAGACTAACTATAATGATGATTGAACTATATGTAAGTAATCTTATCAATTTTTAAAATATACTATTCTTTTAAAATTGGATATTGTTAAGTACAACGCTCACCTCTAATTTTAATCCAAAAAAGCAGCCCTATAGAGGCTGCTTTTTTGGATTAATGAATTTTATTTCTATTTCAAACAGATGTGCTAAAATCTTGTATGAAGTTATTTTCTTTAGTTTAAAGGTACATTCTTAGGGCGGTTAGTACCACTTTGTCCAGCTCTTTTAGCCGCTCTTTCTACTCTTTTAAATCTCACTTCTTCAGACTCCTCCATTGTAGATCTACTTACACTAAGAATAATTCCTACTGTCATACCCGTAAATAAAAGAGAAGTACCACCCATGCTTATAAGAGGTAATGGCAGACCCGTTAAAGGTAATAAACCAACAACAACCCCCATATGTACAAAGGCTTGTAAAATTAGACTAAAGGTTAATCCTGCGGCAAGTAAACCTCCAAATGCCTTCTGGCTACTGGCCACAATGGTCATTCCCCGATATAGTAATGTGAGGTACAAACCAATGATGAAAATTGCACCTATTAAACCATATTCTTCTACAACAATCGCAAAAACAAAATCAGAATAGGAGTGAGGTAGAAAGTTTCTTTGTGTGCTTTCTCCAATTCCTTTTCCTGTTAACCCTCCAGTTGCAATAGCAATATAAGATTGTTCAGCTTGGTAAGGGACTTCGGTTTCACTCATAAAAGAAGACAAACGGCTGACTGCTGTACCACCTCTTTGTCCAAATTGATACACGAATAAACCAGCCAAAGCACCAATAACCACAAGCATAAATAAATACTTTATGGGAACTCTACCAATAAAAAGTTGAAGCATTATGGTTAGAAAAAGGAGAGATGCAGTTGAAATATCAGATACTCCAATTAAACCACAAATTATACCTGTCCATATAAGTAAAGGAACAATTGCCTTATTAAACTCACCAATATCTCTTTGGCGTTTCCATAACATGGATGCCATATTGGCAATAAGTGCAAGTCTTGCTAAATCCGATGGTTGAAATGATAAATTTATGAATGGAATACTAATCCAACGTGATGCACTATTTAGTTCAGTACCAAAAACCCATGTGAAAAGTAAAAGTGGTATTGATAATAATAAGGCATATCGTGATATTCTAGAGTAGTAAATGTAATCTATCCTGTGACATACAAAAGCACCAATTAGACCTATAAAAACCAAACTAGAGTGTCTTAATAAAAAGTGTTCATTATCTCCGTTTGCTTGCATATAAGCTAGAGATCCTGTGGCACTGTAAACAACAAGTACGGAGAACATAGATAGTGTAATCATCACTAGCCATATTAATCGGTCTCCCTCAAGTTTATTTAATAATTTTTCCATAATAAAATTCAAATGGGTTCCGCGTTATAATTTATGGACTTCTTGCATAAAAATATCACCTCGATCCATATAATTTTTAAATAGATCAAAACTAGCACATGCAGGTGCTAAAAGTATTATATCATTTTTATCAGAAAGTTCTAAAGCTAATTCAATAGCTTTTCCAGTATCTTGAGTTTCCTTAGTAGGAATAATTTCACTAAAAGTATTGATCAGTTTTTCATTGTCAACACCAAGGCATACAAGCCCTTTTACATGCTTCTTAACAGTTTGGATTAAAGGAGAATAATCATTTCCTTTATCAGTACCACCTGCAATCCAAATAATAGGTTTATCAAAACTCTGAAGTGCAAATAATGCAGCTTCTACATTTGTCGCTTTCGAGTCATTAATAAAAGTAATATCATTTTTAAGAGCAACTTCCTGTAAACGATGTGGCTCGCCAATAAATGAAGGAAGTTCTTCTTGTATTTGCTTCGGCGATAAACCAACTGTTAAAGCCGTAAGAATTGCCGCTTCCATATTCCAAGCATTATGAGGACCTTTTAATGGAAGGTTATCAAATGTATAAACTTGGTCTCCAAATGGGATTTCTAAAGTTGCACCCTTTAAAAAATCTAAAGTGAAGCTAATTGAATGTGGAATAATTGACTTCTTATTTACTTGCTGATTTGTAAGAGTATCATCTTTACCATAAATAAATGTGCCCTCACTGTCCATATTTTCAATAATACGGAATTTTGAATCTGCATATTTTTGAATATCATACCCATATCTATCTAAATGATCTGGAGTGATATTTAATATCAATGCAATATTAGGCTTGAAATGTTCAATATCATCAAGTTGAAAACTACTGATTTCTAGAACATACCAATCGTGCTTTTTATTTAAAACTTCTTTAGCGAAACTAATACCAATATTGCCTGCTAAACCTGCATTAATTCCTGCTTTAGTAAGCAGATGATGAATTAATTTAGTTGTTGTAGTTTTTCCGTTTGTACCCGTAATAGCAATAATTTTTGCATTAGTATAACCGAATGCAAACTCAATTTCAGAATAAATTTTAGCACCATTACTTCTTAATTCTTGAACTATTGGAGCAGAATCTGGTATTCCCGGAGATTTGACTACTATTGATACTTTTCTTGGTGCATTTACATGAGTTCCTTCTTCAAAAGGAATAGCAGCTACAACAAGTTCATTTTTATGTTCCTCGCTAATTTTACCAAAATCAGAAACAAAAACTTCAAAACCTTTTGCTTGAGCCAATAGAGCAGCACCAACACCACTTTCACCAGCTCCTAAAACCAATACTTTTTCTGTCATGGTTAGCGAATTTTAAGCGTAAGGATTGTAGCAATAACTAAAAGGATATTAATAATCCAGAACCTAGTTACAATCTTTGGTTCAGGAATTTCTTTCTTTTGGTAATGGTGGTGTAAAGGAGCCATAAGGAATACTCTTTTTCCTTCACCGTATTTTTTCTTGGTATATTTAAAATAGAAAACCTGTATTATAACAGATAAATTTTCTACTAAAAAGACTCCACACATTAATGGAATCATCAATTCTTTTCTTAATACAATTGCTAAAGTTCCTATAACCCCACCAAGTGCTAAACTACCCGTATCACCCATGAAAACCTGAGCAGGATAAGCGTTAAACCATAAAAAGCCAATACAAGCACCAATTAAGGCTGTAGAGAAAATAGCAACTTCACCAGAATTAGGAATGTACATTATATCTAAATAACTAGAGAAAATAATGTTACCTGATAGGTAGGCGAAGATAGCGAGAGCTGTGGCAACAATACCTGCTGTACCAGCTGCTAAACCATCTAAACCATCAGTAATATTTACACCATTAGAAACTGCAGTTATAATAAAAATAACAAGTAATACATAAAGAACATGTGAAACAGTCTTATTTGGTAATACTTGAGAATAATCAAATTTATTATGCTTTAAAAAAGGAACGGTTGTTTCTAAAGATTTTTGATCTTTATAATCAACTCCTTCTACAAGTTCAGTTACTTTTTTAGATTTAGCACTTTCTTCAAATTGTCTCACTTTAACATCGTCATTAGATAGTAATGTGAGTCCAACGATTAGGCCTAAACCAATCTGACCAATAATTTTAAATTTACCACTTAAACCATCTTTGTTCTTTTTGATACGTTTTAAGTAATCATCCAAGAAGCCAATAGCCCCAGTCCAAAGTAAAGTAGTAATTAAGAGATGGATATATACATTTGTAAGATCAGCAAATAATAAAACTGGAAATAATATTGCTCCAATAATAATCAGACCACCCATTGTAGGCGTTCCTTGCTTTTCCATCTGACCCGCTAAGCCTAAATTTCTAACAATTTCGCCCATCTGCATCTTTTGTAGTTGGCGAATGATTGGTTGGCCAAATACAGCAATGTAGACCATAGAAAAAATTGTTGCAAGCATTGCTCTAACAGTAATATATTGAAATACTCCTGTGCCTACAACGTCATAATGTTTATGTAGATATGAAAATAAATGATATAACATATATATAGTAAATTCTTATTTGTTCTCTTTAATTAAAAGCCTTGAAAAGTTCTTCTTTATCATCAAAATGATGCCTTACACCATTTATTTCTTGATAAGTCTCGTGTCCTTTTCCAGCTAATAGAATAATATCACGAGGTTCTGCAATTTCAACAGCTTTCAGAATAGCTTCTTTTCTATCTAAAATAAGTTGTGTTCTTCTAGCTTGTGTGGGTGATATACCATCTTCCATTTCATCTAAAATGTCCTCAGGTTTTTCCGTTCTTGGGTTGTCAGAAGTTAAGATCACTTCTTCACTTAGCATTGCAGCAGTTTTTGCCATAATAGGTCGTTTAGAAGTATCTCTATCTCCACCGCAACCAATTACAGTAATTATTCTCTCTCCTTCTTCTCTAATATCTCTTATTGTTTCTAAAACATTTTCAAGAGCATCAGGAGTGTGAGCATAATCTATAATACCACGAATATTATTTTTAGAAACAATTTGTTCAAAACGTCCTTTTGCAGGTTTTAATTCTGATAAAGCCTGTAATGTTGTAAACTCATCTTCACCTAAGCAAATAGCAGTGGCATAAGCAGAAATTACATTGTAAGCATTAAAAGAACCAATTAATTGGAACCATGCATCATGTCCATTGATATCCATTTGAATTCCCTCAAAAGTATTATCAATAAGTTTACCTTTGAAATTAGCCATACTATGTAACCCAAAAGAATAATGTTTTGCTCTGCAATTTTGAAGCATAACATTTCCTCTTTTGTCATCAATATTCACTAAAGCAAAAGCTTTTTTAGGGAGAGTATCAAAAAGACGTTTCTTGGCATTAATATATTCTTTCATTGTACCATGATAATCGAGATGATCATGACTGATGTTTGAAAATAATGCACCTTCTAAATTAATTCCTTGTAGTCGTCCTTGCACAATTGCGTGCGAACTTGCTTCCATAAAGCAATAAGAACAATTCTTTTTTACCATTTCAGATAAAAGGAATTGTAATGTTACAGGGTCTGGAGTAGTAAGTTTTGTTGGAATAATTTCATCATTGATTTTATTCTCAATTGTAGTTAAAGCTCCTGTATTATAACCTAGTTTTATAAAGAGATTTTGAAGGAGAGTAACAACAGTTGTCTTACCATTTGTTCCTGTAACAGCTACAACTTTAACTTTTTCTGATGGGTTGTCATAAAAGTTGGCCGCAATTATACCAGCGGCCTGAGATGTAGTATTTATCTTGATATATGTAATACCTTCTACAAATTGACTTGGAGTATCTTCTAAAATAATAGATTTAGCTCCTAACTCAATGGCTTTAGGTATAAATTTGTGAGCATCTAATGCAGTACCTTTGATAGCAATAAATAAGCTATCCTCAGTTAATTTTCTTGAATCTAGTTGGACATCTGATACTTTTTGAGATAAATCTCCTTGTATCAATTCATATTCCAAACCTTTTAATAACTGAGCTATTTCTTTTTGTCCTTTCACGTTATTAATGTCTTTATTTCAGTTTTAAATAGACATTTGTTCTACTATTCACACGGCTTCCTGGAGAAATTGATTGTGTAACAACTCTACCATTCCCTAAAGGATGTACAGTAGCACCTTCATTTTCTATTAAATACATTGCATCTCTTAGTGTCATACCTCTAACATCTGGCATAAGGCCTTTTTTAACAGAAGCATTTACCCAAGCAATAGTATCTCCCTTAACTCTTGTTCTTACCCATTGGGTAGTATTTTCTGATACTTGTTGAATATCAAAAGCGTCAGAAAGTAAAAGTAAATCATTATAATTACCCGCTTTGATGTATGGGAAAGCAGATTCATTTTCATTATTGATATAATGAATATCACGTTCTGTTGTTCTAGAATAAACAACTTCTGCAATATCTAAAAATACGGGAGCACAAACGTCTCCACCATATTGGTTGGCACCTTTTGGCTCATCGATTGCTACTATCATAGAATAGGTAGGGGCTTCAGAAGGAAAGTAACCAACAAAAGAGGTATAGTAATTTTTTGTGTATTTACCGTTTTTTAATTTTTGAGTAGTTCCTGTTTTACCAGAAATAGCAAACTCATTATTATTAATTTTTTTAGCGGTACCTGTTTGAACAACTTTTCTAAGCATACCTTGTAGTGCTTTTAAAGAACGTTCAGAACTAATACTTTTTCGAATGGTTTTAACTCCTGCTTCACTAATAACTTCATTTCCTCTAAGAATTTTCTTAACAATTCTAGGGGCAACCATTTTACCATTATTGGCTATAGCGTTATAGAAGGTCAGCATTTGTAGTGGAGATGTTTCTACTTCGTATCCAATAGAAATCCATGGTAAAGAACATCCCGACCAGTTCGGGTCACCCGGTCTACTAATGTATGGTTTTCCTTCTCCTTCCATTTGGAAACCAATAGTGGAAGTTAAATTAAAACGATCTAGATATTTAAAGAATCTTTCAGGGTTACTTCTAAAGTTTTTAAATATCAATTTTGAAATACCAATGTTTGATGATTTTTCAATTACTTCATCTACGGATAACATACCGAAACCATTATAATGAGAGTCAGTCATAATACATTCATCATAGAACATATATTTACCGTCACCTGCATTTACAGAATCTTTAACGTTTAAATCAAACTCTTCTAATAAAGCAAGCATAGATGCACTTTTAAACGTTGAGCCAGGTTCCATTACTCCTTGGATAGCATAATTAAAATCTTCTATGTATTTTCCTTCAGAAGTTCTACCTAAGTTAACAATGGCTTTAATCTGACCTGTTTTTACTTCCATTAAAAGAACAGTTCCAAAATTTGCTTCATGTTTAATTAAAGCCTTTTCTAAAACATTATGTGCGTGTTCTTCAAAATCCATATTGATGGTAGTCTGAATATCAAGACCATTTTCTGCCCTAACTTGAGCACCATCATCTAAAGGTTTCCATTGGTTGCCAGATACTCTTTGGAAGAGTGCTTCTCCGTCAACACCAGCTAAATCATTATTAAAACTAAATTCTAACCCTCTACCCGTGTATTGGGCTTCTTCGTCTTTACTAATAAATCCAATTGTTCTTCGGGCTAAATCATCAAAAGGTTTAAATCTTTTTTCATATTTTGAAAAGATTAAACCTCCATTATGTCGACCTTCTCTAAAGATCGGCCAATTGTCAATATGTTTTTTATCTTGATGCTTAACCAACTTGTGACTAAGTATAAGATACCTTCTTTTTTTCTTTCGAGCTGTTCTAAGTAAACTATCGTATTGACTTGCAGATTTTTCTTTAAAATATCTTGATAATAATTGGCTAAGAGAATCAACTCCGCTATTAAAAATACTGTCTGATGAAACGCAAGGGTCAAAAGCTAATTTATAGAAAGGAATAGAGGTAGCAAGTAAACTTCCATCATCTGCTAATATATTACCTCTTGTTGCATCAACTCTTCTTATTTTTACTCTATTGGCATTTCCTGCCTTTTCCCACTTATCTCTCTCTACAAATTGTAAATCTGATATTCTTACAATTATTGCTGTTGCAATAACAACAATAAGTAAAAATGCAAAGCGAACACGGAGTAATATGGAATTTCTAATTCCCATAGATTTATTTGTAGTTTAATTATCTTCTAAATTTGGAACAGTAATTACAATAGGAGCAGTTTCTGGGGGAACAAGTCCTAAGGGGGCAACACGTTCTTCTATTTGTGAACGCTTACTTTCATTAATAAAATCATACTTTAAAGTACTGTATTCTACACGTAGTTTTTCTACAGACTTTTCTAGTTTGTTGATTCTAATTTCAGATTTCTCTGCTTGAAAACTATTAGAAATATACAGAATACCAACAAGGGTAATGAAAATAACCTTTTGGACATATTGGCTATTGTCATCCTCAAAATCATTGGATAAAAACTTCCATTTTGGAAGTCGTTTTACCCATTTATTTTCAGAAATTTTTTTTTCCTCTATGGGATTTTCTTGTATTGTTTTATACGTATTTGTTTTCATTGATACAGAAAATAGGCTCTTTAAAAATCGCAGTTTGCGAATTTGCTAAAAAACTGTCTTAAGTTATCTAAGTTCTACAAAAAAATAGAACTTTTTGACCAAAAAAATAAAGAAAAGAGGAAATAGGGAAGTTTTATAAATAAAAACAATCAAATTCTTAATCATACTACCTAAATAATACAATTGCGAATGAAAGAAATCTTGTTTAATTAATAAATACTGAAAGTTGTTTTTCCTATAAAATAGCCATCACAATAAAGTTGAGCACTATAATCTCCTTTTGTCATTAGGTTCTTTTTATCGTAGGTTACTTGGATAATTTTTTCATCATTTTTATACTCAAACCAAGTGTTTGAAGTGTAAAATATGTTTTCTCCATTGTCTTCAAGTTTAAAAAACCTAGTGGTATTATTAGGGTTATATATTGTAGCACCATCAGGATCAATAAGACATAAAAAGACTTGTTTATTTCCGGCTTCTACAACATCATTTTTTGGGACTTTAAACTGAACAATAATTTGATCAGTCTTTTTCATTTTTAATTTATCCGCTCTTGTAAGGTTTCCTTTTTTATCACCTCCTAGAGTATAAATATCAAACGCAATTAAACGTTTTGCCTTGTGTAACTCTTTCTCAAGTTCTCCTTGGTGGCTTTTTAAATTATTAATCTTAGAAGTTAAAGATGTTTTCTCTTCTTTTAGATGATAATTTTCAGAAATTAATGAATCGTTTACATGTTTTAGAGAGGTGATTTTCTTGTCCTTTTGAGCCAGTAATTCTTCATACATAGAAACCTTTTTACGGATTTCGTTATATCTATATTCTTCAAGTAATTGATTAGACCTGAGTTCTCTTTTTTCTTTTTCGAGATTGTCCTTTACTTTTTGTAAAGATTCGGTTTCCTCATTAAGAAGTTTTAGAATTTGTATTTGTTTATTTAATTCTGAAGAAATAGAATCGAGCTTTGTATATGTGAGAGCTAATTCTACATTTTTACTTTGCACACGTTCTTGAAGTCGTGTTGTATCATCAGAATTTAAATAAAGCTGTAATAGGTTTAGTGTTAACAGTGTAATCACTAAACCTATTAATATTTTACGTCTATTACTTAGTTTGCTATTAAAAATCGGATTTGTCATTCTTTGTGTTTGGAGTTGTCATCCACAAATTAATACATCAAATCGGATTTTATGTAATAACTAAGCACAGGTTTTATGATTTTTTCTATAGTTCCCAGCCAAAACCGAAAGTATATTGATAATCAATTTCTTTACCAGCTTCTGCAGGTTGAGTATCGTAGTTCATATTGTATCCCATCTTAACATAAAAGTCTAGAGGGAGATCATATTTTACGTTTGCTCCAACATCAGCTCTCCAACGGTCACTACCGCCTAAAGAACGGTATCCTTTAGCATTGGCCATGAAAGAGAGATCACCAGTATCAAAAAGGTTAATTTCAGTACCTAAAAACCATTCAGCTTCTGATCTTGCAGGTTGTGTTTCAAAATTTCCAGAACCCTCATTGTAAACAGCGTCAAAAGTTTCGTTCAGGTATGATGCACCAGTAGTGAAACCCCAGTAGGCAGAGTTTGTATGGATTACATACTTACCAATACCGAGTAGACCAACTGTACGTAGATCGATAGATTGTTCTGTATTTGAAAGGAAATTGACGTTTGCAGTAAGATAAAAGTCATGTGGTAAAAAATATTTACCAGTTACACCACCTTCATTTCTTTCAGTAGGATCAACGTCATCTTGTGTAGATTTTAAACTTGTTGCGTTAACACTAACTTGCCATCTATGAGTAGTATATCCAATATATGCAGAGGCATTTAATTGTGATAAATTATTGGCTTTTGCATAGCTATATCCAACATCTACATTTGCTGAAAGCTTACTAATAAATGAATTGTTGATTGATTTTAAATAAACAATATCATCTGGGTTAACATCTACAGTTTCAGTAGGGGTAATTAAATGGAAAGTACTAGGGTCTGTAGATGTAATATGTCCATTATATCTACGGCCATCAGAAAGGGTGATCATGAAGTTTGTATTACAATACATTTTTTCAATTCCGTCCCATTCAATTTTAAAGTTTGAATCACTGTATGGTGTTTCAATTTCAACCACACCTTTGTCCATGTTTTTGATTTCTCCTACAATCACGTCACCATTAATTAACACAAGAGAATCAATATCTTGTGCAAAAGTGTACATAGGTAACAAGAAGAGTAGTAGTATAGACAGCTTCTTCATTTTTTGTTTGATAATTTAATGAGTTAAAAAAGGATTTTTTACACTTTATAATTGTGTAAATTATGCCGCAAATATACATTTTATCTCATTAAAAATTCTAATATCAAACATAAAAATTTAACATATATTATTTAATGTGTAAAAAAGAGTTTATCCTCGTAGCGTCTTTTCTGATATTAATTTGAGTAGGTATAAAATTGGCTTTTGTAGCTAGGTTGTTTAATTCCAACCTATTACGGTAAGTGCATTGCCAATTAAATAGTATTTCCATTATATTTTTTGAGGTGTTTTTTTTACTAATGTTGCTTATAACAATGTCCCCATCATTATTAATGTAGGTTTGAATTTGTTTTAGTGTATTAACAAAAGTGACATCATCCATGTATTCAAAAACACCTTCAATCCAAATCATATCATATTTTTTAGAAACATTAAACGAATGAATACTTTCGTTTATATAGGTTATCTTATCACTAAATTCTTTTGTAAGTCCTTTGTAATAATGAATTGAATTTTTGTTTAAGTCCAGACAATCTGTTGATAGGTTTGGATTGACTCTTTTATATAATTCGAGTAATGATCTTCCAGAACCTGGTGCTATCATTAACATTTTTCTTGGTATATTTATTTTTTTAAGCTTATGAGTCAAATAGTTTTTAAAGTATTCCTTTCTACTTCTAATACTCTTTGCAATAGACGAGGAATGTATAAGTTTATCCCAATTAGGATAATCGTCTGATAAGAAATTATCATGAATAGCATCCGTAACTCTAAAGTCTTCATTGTAACCGTAGGGCTTACGAATTATATGTCCTACTAATGAATCATTTAAAAACTCTTCAGTAAATGTATTATGTATTATATCTAATTCAGATTGTCTTATGCTACCTAATCTAAGTTCATTAGCAACAATATCTACTTGTAATTTTAATCTATCGAAATGTATTTTTTGATTATCATCTTTAATAGAAAGTAAATTCTGTATAGAATAGGCAATCATTTGTAATGAGTTGTTAGGCGTTGACATAGATATAGTAGGTTAATTTGGGTGAAAGAGTGACCTATATGGTTTAACAGGAATTATTTAATTTTAGTTCTAAAAGGTATTCCAAATTTGTATAATTCTTTTCTATCATCTAATTTATTATTAATTTCGAATAGAATTATTGTATTTTTTGAAGTTTATAGAAATGGAGGTAGAGGTGTCAATGAACATTGTAGTGCTAATTGTAGCATGTTTAATAGTTATATCAGTTTTGTTAGTTGTGATTGTATATTTCTCCTTAAAACAGAAATATGCTCAACAAGAACATCAATATAAGGTTGAGGTAAAAGAGCGCTTAAAACTTAATCAAGCAAAAGATGAAGCCGGTCAACTAAATCAGAAATTAATTAATGAAAATACTACTTTAAAACAATCACTATCTGTAGCTGAAACGGAGAAAATTTCATTTAAAAATCAATTGCTTGATGTGAAGAATCAATACCAAGTAATTGATAATAATTTAATCGAAGTGTCTAATAATTATGCAAATACTAGAGGAATACTAGAAACGCTTAGCGAGAACAAACAATCTTTAGAAAAAGAATTAAACTACTTAAAAGAGAGTGAACAAGAATTAAAAGTTGAAAATATTCAATTACGTGAGGTCAATAGAAGTATGCAAGAGCGTTTAAATCAAAATGCCATTGATATACAGAATTTAAATCAACAGTTTAAAAAAGAATTTGAAAACTTGGCTAATAGGATCTTCGAAGAGAAATCGTCGAAATTTACAGATCAGAATAAATCAAATTTAAATACAATTTTACATCCTTTTAAAGACCAAATAGAAAGCTTTAGAAAGAAAATTGAGGATAATTACGGTAAAGAATCTAACGAGAGAACTTCGTTGAGAACTGAATTAGAAATGTTGAGAAAGATGAATAATCAAATTTCTCAGGATGCTCAAAACTTAACAAAAGCTTTAAAAGGAGATGCTAAAACACAAGGTGATTGGGGTGAAATGATTCTAGATTCGGTGCTAAGCAAATCTGGATTGAGAGAAGGAAGTGAATATTACATTCAACCAACATATACTACCGATGAAGGAGAGAAGCAACGCCCTGATGTTGTAGTAAACTACCCAGGTGAAAAGCAGGTAATTATCGACTCGAAAGTATCTTTAAATGCATACGAAAGATTTATAAATGCAGATAATGAACATCTACAAGAGAAGGAAATTGCCTTACATATTCGTGCATTAAAAGCACATGTAGAAGAACTTGCTAAAAGAGATTATCAGAAATTAGACGGCATCCGTTGTTTGGATTATGTTGTCATGTTTGTACCTGTAGAACCTGCATTTTTGGTTGCCTTGCAATACGAAGATTCTTTATGGGATTATGCCTATAAAAGGAAGGTAGTTATTGTTGGACCAACAACATTAATGGCAACTTTGAAAGTAATTGAGGAACTTTGGAGAAACGAGCATCAACAAAAAAACATTGAAGACTTAGTAAACCATGCTACAAAGATTTATGATAAAGCAAGAGGTTTTGTTGATACAATGTTGTTGCTTCAGAAAAAAGTAGGGGACTCTAAGGTTGAAGTTGATAAAGCAATTGGAAAACTAACTGAAGGAAAAGGAAACTTGATTAGTCTAGTTCATCAAATGAATGAAAAAGGGAACCTAAGTCCAAAGAAAAAAATAGCACCTTCTTTGATAGAAGATGCTATTCGTGAAAATACTATCAAGGAAGATTAGAATAAATCCCAATTTCCTTTGCCGTAATATGTAGGTAATACAGGATTGTGAACTGTATTTATTTCAATTTTACTACTGTCAAATTCAATTAAACCTTTTCCAAAAGAAGTAATTGAGTTTAAGGCCTCTTTGTTTAACCATTTAGTAGGGATATCATCCAAATTAGAACTTCTAATACGTTCTTTCATTTGTTCTGGAGTCATGGTTTTTGTACCCATAATCCAGCCCCATTCCCCTAGAGTGAGTACTTGATTTCTAAGAGGAATTGTATTAAAACCCGCACTTTGCATTGTTTTTTCAATACAATAAAATGCCTTTGTGGCATAATAAGGGCTACCTGCTTGGGTAATAATTACTCCATTAGGTCTTAAATGATGCCATGACATTCTGAATGTTTCAGCAGACTGTAATCTTCCTAACTCAATTGATTTAGGGTCTGGGAAATCCATCAGAATTACATCAAAAAACTCATTAGTTTTTTCTAAAAATGTAAATGCATCCGTATTGATAATCTTAACTTTATCATTGTTAAGTGCATTGTTATTTAGTTTTCTAAAAATAGGATCTTCTTTACCAAGTTTTGTAATGGCAGGGTCAAGATCAACTAATGTAATTTTTTTGATTGAAGGAAACTTTAGAGCTTCCCTAGCTAAACAGCCATCACCTCCACCTAATATTAAGATGTTTTCTGGATGACCAGATAACTTTAGAGCCGGAATTGCCATTGGTTCGTGATAAAGCCACTCATCAAAAGTACTTAATTGAAGATGTCCATTCAAATACAACCAATAATCATTTTTCCATTGCGTAACAACAATTCTTTGGTAAGAAGTCTGCTCTTGAAATACGACTTTGTCTTTGTATAATTTTTGTTCGCCATAATTAATAACATCCTGTGCAAATGCCATTCCTACGCCAATTATAACAAATAAACCAACACTACTGATCTTTAATTTATTTACCCATTTTGTATCTATAATATCATCTAGCCTCCAAAGAAGAAGAATTGCTACAGATAGGTTTACAAAACCTAAAACAAAAGGAGTATAGGTTAAACCTAAGAAAGGTAACCCAACAAAAGCAAAGAATAAACCACCAACTAAACTACCAAAGTAATCTTTCTCCATAACAGAGGAGATATTTACTTTTAACGATTCAAAAGAATCATTTAGTCGAGTTGCTAACGGTATTTCTAAGCCAATAAGAAAGCCTATACAGATACTTGTAAAGTAAATTAATACGCCATCTATAGGAAATGGAAATACGTGAAGTGACTTGTCAAAACTTACATAAGCAGAAATGCCATATGCAATTATGGAACTAAACGACACTAAAAAGGATAGAATAAACTCGACTACAATAAATTTTTCAATTAAATTTTTGTCAAGGTATTTACTAAACCTACTGCCTAACCCCATAGCAAAAAGCATGAAGGATAATGTAAGTGTCCATTGAAGTACTGAATTACCTAAAAAATAAGTGGCTAATGTAGATAAAACATATTCTGCTACGATACCAGATAAACCAGTAGCAAATAAAGCCAATTTTAAGGTATTTGACTTAGATAAAAATGAAGCCATTGTTTGTTAAAAAAGAAAACCCTCGAGTTTAACGAGGGTTTATATTAGTATATAATTTTTTACTTAGATTATTTTCCTCCGCTAGAAGATGATCTTGATCTAGACGAAGAACCACTTCCGTATCTAGAAGTAGAACTTTTGTATCCAGAAGCTCTTGAACCAGCTGCAGTTCTAGCAGGAGAACGGCTGACGCTACTCCCAACAGTATTTCTAAAACTAGAACTTGTACTCATTCTTCTTGAGAATGAAGGGTTAGATTTCTGAGCTCCAGAAGAATATGAACCATATCTTGGAGACCCTGAGCTACCACCATAATAGTTTCTACCAGATGAGTGGTATCCTCTATAGTTCATATAGCTCGATCTATAAACTGGACCATAAAAGCCCATTCCAAAAACACTACGCATCATAGCGTATCTTCCATAAAATTCCCAGAAACTAGTTCCTGTAGAAGGATTAGTTTTCCACTGTCCATATTGAGAATTACCAACATACCCAGAGTAACCAGGAGGTGATACTTGTTTACTAAGCTTACCGTCAACTTTTGACGCTACTTCCATACCAATATCACCAGAGTGTAAATTAAAGAACGTTTCAGATACTTCGTACCATTCTGTTTCTTTAGTTTGAGGAACGCTATCAGCTCCCATAGTTATAACTTTAAACTTCTGTCTATAATGATCAGATGAAAATAAATGCTCTTCAGCATCTATATCTTGTAGAATAATTGTGAAATTATTCACGTTAGTCATGCTGACAATTAATTGATCGACAGGGTTTTTTTTGAATGTTTCCTGAGATGTACATGAAATCAAAAACAGGAAAGAAATAAGTGCGAGAATTTTTCTCATTTTTAATAGTTGTTTGATTTACTTAGAAATTAATGCGTTTCTTATGTAAACGATATTTAATACTAAGTGGTTGGTAGTATATTACTAAAAGCATCTGGCTCTTCTACGATACCAAGTGATGCTTCAAATTCTTCATCATCAAATTGTTCTAAAGAGAGTACATATTTTTCTGAGTCATCATAATATTCCCAGACCATATATGGTGCACTGTCTTTATTTTCAATATTTCTCCAATAACCTACAGATTTTGTATCACGGTAATATACTTTACCATCATAAACAATTTTCTTTGGTGGTTTACCTTTAGATTCAAGAGCATCATCAACAGCGTCAGGGAGTTTACCCCATTTTAATTTTCTTGATATTGTTCCTGTAAGAAAGTCATTGTCCTCAATGCTTAAAAAAACAGCATCTGTAGCACTTTCTAATTTAAATTCATAAGAGAAGTCATTGTCTCCCCAATCATATTCAAATTCTTCAGTAACCTCCCAACTTTGTAAGTCGTAATCTAATACATATCCTTTTCTAATATCTTTAATTGTAATATTTGTAGGATCGTAATGTTTCTCTTCTTTCTTCTTCTTTTTGAAAAATCCGAACGGCATAATTTTATATTTATATTGATACGACAATATACAATAAATTGTCCTTTTCTGATAGGATTTATAGAGTAAAGCTGTAAATACAATGTGGATTCTAAAGCAAAGGGATTCGGTTTAGAAAATTGTTATAGCAAGTAAAATGAGAATATATGATACTATTCGCGTTCTAAGATTGTGAATTGTTTTCCTTCTTTTGCTAATTCTGTATTTGGGAATTCTTCACGAGCTTCCTCTAAAAGATTGTTCAAATCGCCGTATCGAGCAGAAAAATGACCAATTAGTAATTCGCCAACTTTTGCTTCTTTTGCAACAGTTCCTGCTTGGTGTGCAGTGGTGTGAAAAGTAGTATTAGCTCTGTCTAAATGCCTGTGCATAAATGTAGACTCATGGTATAATAAATCTACACCATAAACTTTAGAAATAACACTCTTGCTATATTTTGTATCAGAGCAAAAGGCATAAGATCTAGATTTTCTTGGAGGGAGAGTAACATTTTTATAGAATATCTGTTCTCCTTGGAAATCAATATCTTCTCCTCTTTTTAAAGCTCTAAAAGCTTCGAAAGGTAACCCAGAAGGTAGTTTTTCAGGTATTATTCTGTACTGCTTTTGTTTTTCTCTAAATAGAAATCCAGTACAAGGTACACGGTGAGTGAGTGGTATAGTTTCTACAGTAAGTTTTTCATTTTCATAAATTACTTCTGGAAACATAGTTGGATTATCGTACAAAAAGACCTTAAAACTTAGGTCAGTTTTTGTGTGCTTAAAGTTGGCAAGAAGTACTTCATCTAAACCTCTAGGTCCATGAATATATAGCGGATCTGTTCTACGTTGCATATTCATCGTAGA
This sequence comes from Flammeovirga pectinis, assembly GCF_003970675.1. Lineage (GTDB taxonomy): Bacteria > Bacteroidota > Bacteroidia > Cytophagales > Flammeovirgaceae > Flammeovirga > Flammeovirga pectinis. Next base: position 2,652,218 of record NZ_CP034562.1, on the reverse strand, counting down.
TAATAATCCTGGGAGACCAAAAAAGTGATCGCCATGCAAATGACTGATAAATATATGTTCAATTTTATGCAAACTGATTCCTAAATTTATCAATTGATGTTGCGTAGCTTCACCACAATCAATTAAAAATTGCTGATTTCCTATACGTACATGTTGTGATGTCATGTGCCTACCTTTTACAGGAACGGCGGCACTAGAACCTAATATGGTGATTTCGAATGACAACGGTTTGAATGTTAGTAGTACCTATAATCACTAGAAAAGCTCGAGTCCTAAAGATTAGGAATCGAGCTTTTATTTATATCTTATAAGAGGAAGACTTAGTTTTCGTCTTCACCTTCAATATCTTTTTCAATTTCATGTAAGAAAACTGAATCAATAGCTTCTTGCACTGTTGGCAACAAGTTCAATACAGTTTCTAACTTAGAAATTTTGATAAGTTTCATTACATGCTCATTTAAGCCTGCAAGAACTAATCTACCGTTCACTTCACCAGCTAAACGATTAGCAACTAAAATAGAGCTAAGTCCTGATGAATCAACGTATTTTACGTTTGATAAATCGATAATTAAATTCTCAGTACCAGATTGGAACATAGTGACAATCTCAGCTTTTAATTGAGGTGCCTTTAAAGAGTCTAATTTTTCTTCTTCAGGAATAAGTACGGTATATTTCTCGCTTTTATTTACAGAAAATCTCATAATTTCTTTATATAGTCTATTTTAATACGATTGCAATATACACAGTTTTTTACAAGACAACATTAAATTATCCTAATTGTGTATTAATTGCTTTGAAAATTTCATCTTCTTGATTTACATAAGATGATTTTTCAAATTTTTCGCCTGTTATGTTTTCGTAAAGTTCAATATATCTATCAGAAACAGAATTTACAAACTCATCTGACATTATTGGTTGTTCTTGACCATCTTTTCCTTGAAAACCATTTTCAATTAACCATTGACGAACAAATTCTTTAGAAAGTTGTTTCTGTGGTTCATCTTTATCTTGGCGCTCTTGGTATCCTTCTGCATAAAAATAACGCGAAGAATCTGGCGTGTGAACTTCATCAATTAGATAGATTTTATCCTCTACTTTACCAAATTCATATTTAGTATCAACAAGAATAAGACCTCTTTCTCTAGCAAATTCAGTCCCTTTATTAAATAATGCTTTTGTATATTTCTCTAACTGAACATAGTCCTCTTCAGAAACAACGCCTTGAGCAAGAATTTCTTCTCTAGAAATATCTTCATCGTGCCCTTCCATTGCTTTTGTAGTAGGAGTAATGATTGGTTCAGGAAGTTTATCGTTTTCTTTTAACCCTTCAGGAAGAGCGACACCACAAAGAATCCTTTTTCCTGCTTTATATTCTCTCCAAGCATGCCCTGCTAAATATCCTCTAATAACCATTTCAACAGCAAAAGCTTCACAGTTTTTACCGATATGAACATTTGAGTGTGGAGTAGATTCTAACCAGTTCGGAACAATGTCTGCAGTCATTTTAAGAAATTTTTCTGCAATTTGGTTCAGCACTTGTCCTTTGTAAGGTATTGCTCTATTTAGAACAACATCGAATGCTGAAATTCGGTCGGTGGCAACGATTGCAATCTTCTTACCGAAGAAATACACATCTCTGACTTTGCCGTGGTATACTCCAGTGGCATTTTCGAATTCTAATTTAGTGCTTTTTATTGCGTCCATGACTTAAAAAATATGATGTATTATTTTCCAGTTAGAATAATTTTAATGCTGCAAACATACAAGGTCTAGTTGATTTATTACAATTTTTATAAAATGATTTTTAAGCTGATTATCACTTTTTACGTAATTTAATTTAGACATTAAGCAAAGTTTGAATTAGCTAAAAACTGTTTTGTGATTATTTCTTTAAGTTTTTGAAGTATTCTTTGATAAAAAGAGATAAATATCCTTTATTTATCACTTAAACAATAGATTAGAATTTGGAAATAACCTTCAGATATTGAAATAATCTAATCCAGCTAATTTTAAATTTACTACACTACCTATTTTTGACTTATGTTAGATTTAAATGAAAGAGTTGACTTAACAAGAGCAACCGGATGCTACTCAGGTAAACTATTTAGAGTAGAAGATGATATTAAATACGAGATGGATTGTCAGACATCTATCACAATGGATGATGCAAACGAATTAAGATTAGAAATAATTATGGATGGTTGCCAAAGTGGAGAAACAATGCCATTGGTAACAGACGAATTGTCTGAAGATCTTTTTACGCTACGTTGTAATGAATCTGAAGAATCTTTAAAAGGAGAGGTCGATTTATTAAATAAGATGTTAAGTTTTAAAGTAGAAAGTCCTAGAAGCGGCGAAACGGAATTTGTAGGCTGCCTCTAGAACTTATTATATCTTTTATTACCCTATTAATTCTTTTGCACTTTGATACGCCCCCTCACTTGGATGTGAACCTCCAATCATTTGAGCAATTTCGGTAACACGTTCAGAATGGTCTAGAGTTCTAATTTTACTTACTGTAGAAATACCCTCATGGTCTTTGTATACAAAATAATGTTTAGAGCCTAATGCTGCAATTTGAGGTAAGTGGCTAATAGTAAACACTTGATGATTACTACCCATTTCTTCCATGATATTACCAACCTTAATTGCAATCTCACCTGATATACCTGTGTCGATTTCATCAAAGATGATTGTTGGTAAAGCAGTTTTACTTGCTAGAATATATTTAATAGCGAGCATTAATCTAGAAAATTCACCTCCAGAAGCAACATCTCTTAATGGAAGTGGACTGCGGCCTTTATTTGCTGTAAAGAGAATTTCAACTTCATCCATACCAGAAGCAGCGGGTTCTGTTTCTCTTTGGTCAATAACAAGGTGACCGTTAGGCATTCCTAAATCAGAAAGTGTAGCATTTAATTGTTCAGCTAAAGGAGCAATTACTTTTTTACGTGCAGAAGAAAGAATTTCAGAAATTTCTAGCATTGCTTCGTACGCTGCTTTCTTTTCTGTTTCTGCTTCGAGAAGAGCTTCATCAAAACTCTCTACTTTTTCTACTTTCTCACGGATTGTGTCTCTTTTTTCAATTAATTCCAAAAGATCATTGACTCTATGTTTTTGTTGTAGTCCATAAAGTTGATCTAAAGTCTCTTTGATCATGAAAATACGTTCTTGATCAAAAAATAAATTGTCTTCTTCAGATTCTATTTCAGAAATAATATCACGAAGTTCTATATGACAGCTATCTAAACGTTCTCTTATATCTGATAATGTTTTAGAATAATCTGCCAGACCATTTACATCTGTAATTGCAGAATATATTGTAGCATCAGCAGAGTAATCAGACCTGCTAAGTGCATCTAACACTGTATTTAAAGCAACTTTAATATTTTCAGCGTTTTCTAACTTCTCAAGTTCTTTTTCTAATTCATCTTGATCGATGTCGTCTAAATTAGCATCGTCTAATTCTTTAAGCTGAAACTGATTGAACTCAAATTCTTCTTTTACCTGATGGTATTCATCAAGAAGTTGTTTATATGCCTGAGCTGTTTTTTTGTATTGTTTATAAGCTACAAATACGTGTTCAACTTTACCTTCTAGTTTACCATAAGTATCAACTAGGTTAAGTTGGTATATGTTTGAACCGAGTTGCATAGTGTCGTGTTGTGAATGGATATCCATTAAACGCTCACTAATTTTTCGCATAACATCTAAACGTACAGGAGTGTCGTTTATAAATGCTCTTGATTTGCCACTCGGGGTTATTTCTCTTCTTAATAAAGTTATCTTTTCGTAGTCAAGTTCTAAATCAATAAAAATTGATTCCATCTTATAAGAAGAGATGTCAAAGGCTCCTTCAATAATGCATTTTGATTTTTGATCGAACAATGCTTTTGTATCAGCTCGCCCACCTTTTAAAAGACCAAGAGCACCTAACATAATAGATTTACCTGCACCAGTTTCACCAGTGATAATGTTTAATCCTTTATCAGGGCTTATCTCTGTATGCTCAATTAATGCGTAATTTTTGATCAAAAGGTTCTTTAACATGACTTTTTTAAGATATTTGATGAAAACGGAATGCTTTATTACGTTTGTAGCTTAAAAGTAAGTCAAAAGTAATAGATTTCGTTTATATTTTCAACTTACATTGTTAAAAATAATAGAAAATGTTCAAAATATGAATAAAAAAATAGTTGTAGCATCAAAAAATCCTGTTAAAATCAATGCGGCTTTATCAGGAATGAATAAAATATTACCAAAAATAGAGTTTCAAGTAGAAGGAGTAGATGTGCCTTCCGGAGTGGCAGATCAGCCTATGACATCTAAAGAAACTTGGGATGGAGCTTTAAACCGAGCTACTAATGCTAGAAAGGTAGCAACAGATGCAGATTATTGGGTAGGTATGGAAGGAGGTATTGATACCGACGAAGAAGGGAAGATGTTTGCTTTTGCTTGGATGTGTATTATTGATAAAGATGGACGTAAAGGTAAAGGGCAAACTGGCATCTTTTATCTTCCTCCTAAAGTACAGAAACTTGTTGAAAGTGGTATTGAGTTAGGTTATGCCAACGATCAGGTATTTAATGAAGTTGGTTCAAAACAGAAAGGTGGAGCAGTAGGCTCTTTAACTTTGGGGGCGTTAGGAAGAACAGAATATTATGAACAAGCAATGATACTCGCTATGGTTCAAATAGTAAATCCTTTACTTTATCCTAACGAATAAAAAATATCTTTTTCTATTGAATGTTCTTGAAGTAGCCCGATGACTGTTAATTCATGCAGAATACGTCGGGCTCTTCTTTCTGAAAAATTAACTAGCTGACAGAATTGTTTTAGTGTGATTTTTTCATTTTCGGAAAGAAAATCTAAAAGTGATGTTTCTTGCTTTGTAAATTTCCTTTTCAGTTTTACAGGCTCACTTATTTGTTCATTAGTAGCTAACTTTATTGATTTATTAGACATTTCTATGCTTTTGTCATTGTATCTGATATGAGTTATCCATTTTCCTTCTCTTGAAAGTGCTTTATGTGGTTTTAATGGACTATTTGGGATTTCTAAAAGTAAAACAATACCGTTATCAGTTTCAATGGTGACAAAATTAATTACTAAGGTGGGAGTTATATGGTGTTTGAGTATTTCTTCTATCGCATTTTGTTCTTTAAAAGGGTCTATACCTATTATTTCCTGCTGATCGTTAACGCCAACTAAAAGTATTCCTCCCTTAGTATTCGCAATAGATGAAAGTGTTTTAGCAAACCGAGTAGGTTTTGTTACTTTAAGTTTAAATTCTAATGTCTTAGACTCACCGTTTTGTATTAATTTTTGCAATTGATATTCATTCATGATGATTTAATACTAATTTTTTTAGAATATGGTTGTTAGCACAATTTAATTTAAGATAGGCAAAATTGATTTTTTATATTAGTTATAAACCCATATAAATCAAAACAATTATTGCAATGAAATTATTATTGATAACTACTTTATTTACGTTGACCTCTCTTTTTTCTTTTGCTCAAGAATACCCTTTTGGTTTTCAATTTGGTCAGACTTTGGAAGAATTTGAAGAAGCAATTGCTAATTCTGGAGAATATGAGATAGATGATGAACATCAAGGACAAAACGGAATCTACTTATTTTATCCAGAACTTGATAAAGAAACGCCAATTTGTGTTGTTGTTCATTTTCAAAATGGCAAAACAGTACAGATGGGACTTAAGGTTGGTGCAATGCATGAAGAAGATATTAAGTCTTATCCCGGCCACCTTACAGTATGGGCAGTTATTGATAATATTAAGAAGCAATATCCAGAAAATGTGCATCATTTAAATCATGGAGGAGTTGTATATACATTGGCTAGATCTGAGAAAATTGATGATATTATTTTAATGAATAAAATTTAGAGGATTGTCAATGATTCTTTGTAAAGTATTGTCTCAAATATTTTCTATGTACATTTGCAGCAATAGATTATAAAACTCCGAATACTTTGGCAGATCAAGATCAAATTTTTCCTATGACCGCTAAAACCTTTTTTGGTTTAGAAGAAGTCTTAAAAAAGGAACTTATACAAATAGGTGCAACAAACGTAAAAGCAGGAAATAGAGCTGTAACTTTTGAAGGGGACACTGAAGTTCTCTACAAAGCGAACCTCCATTTAAGAACTGCTTTAAAAATTCTATTACCAATTAAACAATTCAGAGCTAGAAATGAGCAAGAATTGTATGATAGAGTTAAGGAAATAAATTGGGCGAAATATATTGATTTAGAGGGTACATTTGCTATTGATAGTACTGTTTGGTCGGAAACATTTACCCATTCAAAATTTGTAGCTTTAAAAGTTAAAGATGCTATAGCAGATCATTTTACAGAAATCTTTAAAAGAAGACCTAATGTAGATGTCAGCGAACCCGATATTCAAGTTCATATCCATATTTCTCAAAGAGAATGTATTTTATCTTTAGATAGTTCTGGAGAATCTTTACATAGAAGAGGGTATAGATCTGAACAACGTCAGGCACCTTTAAATGAAGTTTTAGCTGCAGGAATCATTATGTTGACGGGTTGGAAAGGTGAACGTCCTTTCTTAGATCCTATGTGTGGTTCTGGAACATTACTTATAGAGGCTGCAATGATTGCTAGTAATACAGCACCTGGTGTTAAAAGAAAATTTGCATTCATGAATTGGAAACAATATGACCGTAAATTATGGAACCAAGTACTTAGAGAAGCAAAAAGAGCAGTGGTAGAAATAGAAGTTCCAATTGTTGGTTCTGATATTGAGAGAGAAGCTATAGATATTTCTTTTGCTAATGCAGAGCGTTCTGGTTTAGATGAAGATTTACGAATTTCTAAAAATAGTTTCTTTGACCGTAAGCCAATTGGAGAAAATGGAATTATTGTATGTAACCCACCTTATGGGGAGCGTATTGGTAAGGATATTGAAGAACTTTACAAACAAATGGGCGATAAGTTGAAGCAAGATTTTTCTGGGTATGATGCCTGGATATTTAGTGGAAACATGCAAGCGTTAAAATTTGTAGGGCTTAGACCTAGTAAACGTATAGAATTATATAATGGAGCAATAGAATGTAGGCTTGCTAAATACGAAATGTATAGAGGTAAGAAAGACTAGATTCAAAACTCTAATCCATAAAAAAAAGGTGATACATTTAAGTATCACCTTTTTTGTAGAAGATATTTTTATTTATCTTCTATCATGATCATTTTGACTTTTATTTCATCATCATCATGAAGTTCATGATCTGTAGATCTATTAATTACCTGCTTTATTGTTTCTCCATTATCTAGTGTTACATCAGCAGTAATTTTTGTCAAATCGCTATTAATTTCAACATTCATGTTATTAATAGTTTTAATAGATTGATGATAATCTTTTTGGATCGCATCTTCTATTTCATCTCTGTATAAATTATCATCACTAGGTAATGAAGTTCCATCTACAGATTTTTCGTATTTAATAACTCTATGTTGTCTACCGTTATCTTCGGATAGCTCAATATTGATATTTCCATCAATATTACCAGCCCATTCGAAATTTTGTGAAGTAGTTAATCTATTTACTACTTTTTCCATATCTTCTGGACTAAGATTTATTGTTCTTTTTTCTATATCTCCGTTTTCTAGTAAAACTGTAGCGTTTACTGTAATTCCCTTATCATTGCTCTTAACATCAACTTTTTTGATATCTACAGCATCTTCTCCAAACCTTTCTTTGAGGTTAGGGAAGAAGATAGGGATATTATTGCTTTTGTGATCAATAACTATTTTTTCATCATCCTTTATATCAATTGTTTGACAACTTATAAAAAATATATTAGTCACAAAAATTAGGATGAAAGTTTGAAATTTGCTCAGCATATTATGTTCAAGTGGTCCTACTTTGTGTAGGTTGTTAGTAATTAATTGCAAATAAGTAATAATATGTTATTCAAGCAATTAACTACTAGATTAATGACAGTTCATTAATGTTTTTTGACATAATTTCCGAACTACTAACATTCAGCCAGTTGTTTAACAGGTCTGCGTATATACTTCTAAAGTCAACTGAATGTATAAGGTCTCCTCTATTTAGATTTACTAAATCAGGATTTTCGTTTATTATACCTTCTTTTTTAAGGTTTTTACCAATGATAAATACATTGTTGGCAGCCCCATGGTCAGTACCTTTACTAGCATTTTGTTTTACTCTTCTTCCAAATTCTGAAAAAGTCATAATCACAGTATCTTTAAAGTGATCTGTTTTTTCAAGCTCTTCAACAAAAGCAGAAACACCCTCAGAATATTGCTTTAGTAATTTACTCTGTTGAGGTATTTGACCTGCATGTGTGTCAAACCCGCCTAATGAGGCGTAATATACTTTTGAGTCCATTCCTGATTGAATCAGCTCTGCAATACTTTTTAAGTTTTTACCTAGAGCTGTATCAGGAAAAGTAGTTTTTGATTTATAAACTTTGCTGTGTTCAAATATATATTCGGCAGATTGATTAGCCTCTGTAAGTGTTTTATATAAATACCCTTGGTTATCTTCGTTTAAGTTTTCTGCTTCTCCAGAAGCAAGAGTATCAAACTGACCAACTTTTAAAGTGTTGTAAAACGTATAAGGGTTGTCTACTGCAATACCTTTAATCTGGCTACCTTTCATTGCTAGAGATAAAGTATTATCTAGTTCAATACCTTCTCTAGGTTTAGAGCAATGAGCATCCATATATCTCCCAAGCCAACCTGTATTAAGATATTGGTTTGCATCACTTGCCGTATGCCATATATCCATACTTCTAAAGTGCGATCTATTAGGGTTTGGGTAGCCGACATTATTAATTACAGATACATAGCCTTTATGAAAAAGATCTGCAAAACCTTTCATCTGACCATTTATTCCTAAGTTATTATCTAATTGAATTAAGTCTTCTTTTTGTATTGCAATGCTAGGTCGTGCCTTGTAATAATTATCATCTAAATAAGGAATAACGGTATTCAAGCCATCGTTACCACCAGAAAATTGGATAATTACAATTTTTTTTCCTTTATACTCTTCCTGTATTTGCCCTAAAGTTTGTTGTAAAAATAAAGGAGTAAAAAGTGTACCCGCAGTTAATAGAGACGATTTTTTTAAAAATGATCTTCTTTTCATGTTTTCCTAATTTAGCAAAGTTGATATTCTGGTAATGAAATAATTTGAATCACACGTTCTTTGAAACCATCATAAGCATTTGCTTTAAGATAATTTTGAGCATTATTAGAAAGCTTACCTCTGATTAATAGTTCTTCTAATGTACACTTCTTAATATCTTCTTGATGTGCATCTTCAACTAAAGTCCAATCAATTGAACATTTAAATTTGCGTAAGTATTTCATCTGTTTTTTATTACGATTGTCATTCGGGTCTTCATCGTAATTTTCTTTGTACGCTATAGGAATATCACCATTATTTAAAAGAATAGATGGCAATCTAAGTCGCATTGCAAGTCTCGAACTATCAATCCAATCTCGATCACCAGGCCAACCTGCTACGTTTGGAGGGTTGAATAATTCTTGATCTAAATTTCTCTGAATTATAATCCAACTTTGTTCATTTACAGGGTTTAAATCAAAACTTTTCTTTAATGAGACAAGTAATTCTATTGGGCTTTTGATTTTAGTACCAATATTTTCATCAGCATAAAACCAATTAGCATTAAAAATAAATGACATAGTTGCTGCTATATCATAATCTGATGTGTAAAATTTCTCTGCTATTAAATCAATATGTTTTTCATTAGGAACAGGATTTACAAAATAGGCATAGAGTTTAGTACTAATATATTTTGAACACTCTTCATGAGATGTAATCATGTTAATTACATCTTCACCTTCAAAATTGCCTGTTTTATTAAAGATTGTTTTTTCTCCACTGTCATGTTGTTTAGGAATAAAACGATATTCTAATGTTTTTTGTTTGTAATTCCATCCTGTAAAAGATCGAGCAATTTCTTTTACATCATTTTCAGTATAAACAGTATCTCTTCCGAGAGTGAAAAGCTCACATAATTCACGAGCAAAATCTTCGTTAGGTTTTTTCTTTTTGTTCTGTTTTAAGTGAAGATAATCTATCATTGCAGAAGATTTAGAAACCTCCATTATTAGTTTCTTAAAATCACCTAATCCATTTTTTCTGAGGATATTAGTGTACTGTAATGCTTTATACGGATCAGTAATTCTACAAGCAAAATGTCCATGCCAAAAGAGTGTCATTTTTTCGACTAATGCATTGTCTCCATGTGCCATTTCATCTAACCATTTGATGTTGATTTCTCTAGAGAATTGACGCATTTGCTTTCTCATTGACATGCGGTCATCGGCTTCCATTTTATATAATGGGGCATCTGGCTTTTTTGGTAAGTTATAAGTTAAGTCCTTAATTTCTTTAGGATAAACCAAAGTACTCACCCAGTCTTTATTAGTTATAAGTTGGTCGGCATTCTTCTTGTCTAGTCCAAAACCAGCTCTGGAATAGAGGTGAAGAAGTTTTTTGTATGTCTTTTTCATGTTAGTTGTATAAGTAATCGAATAAAATTTTATTCTGTTTCCAAAATAGTCAATTCTACGATTAAAAGATATTATGTAATTGAATAAATCAAAAAACAGATGAGTAGATGGAGTTTTAAATGGATAATATTATTTAGAAAAATATGAATAGAAGTGTATATTTGATGAATATTATCAGTATAAAAAAACTTTTTAACGAAACATTAAGATGAGGAGAAATTTTACGGCAGCCGGCTCTGATTTAGACAGCTTATTAAAAGAGACAGAAAAACAATGTTTGTATTTTAAGAAAGCTGCCTCATCTCAAACTTTAGAAGTTGCTATTCTAACCCCAATTGGAATGAAAGCTTTAGAAGCTTTAGAAGTAGCAAAATTAATGGAAGTGGTAACCAAACATTTTGCTAATGCAGAAATGGAATTTGAGTTTGGTGAATGTCAGGGCAGTGAATATTGCGTTGAAGTAGCTTGGTAATTTTTTAAGAAACAATATTATACTATACAAATGGCTAAGAAAATTCTTATTATTGACGACGAGAAAAGTATACGTTATACCCTTCGAGAAATTTTAGAATTCGAAGAATATGAGGTAGATGAAGCGAAAGATGGAGAAGAAGCACTGGAGAAACTCGTTGTAAATAATTATGACGTTGCTTTGTGTGATGTGAAAATGCCTAAAAAAGATGGTATTGAAGTTCTTACAAAGGCAATGGAAATGGGGAAAGCTCCTCAATTTATTATGATTTCTGCACATGCTAATATTGATATTGCTGTAGATGCTACAAAAAAAGGAGCTTTTGATTTTATTTCTAAACCACCAGATTTAAATAGATTACTTTTAGCGGTAAGAAATGCTTTAGATAAATCTTCTTTAGTGCAAGAAACTAAAGTACTGAAGAAACAGGTTGCTAAAAAATATGATATCATTGGTGAAACAGAGCCTGTTTTACAAATGAAAGAAACGATAGAAAAAGTAGCCCCTACAGAAGCAAGAGTTTTAGTAACTGGACCAAATGGTGCAGGTAAAGAATTAGTTGCACGTTGGTTACACGGTAAAAGCCCTAGATCTAAACAACAACTTGTTGAAGTGAATTGTGCTGCAATCCCTTCTGAATTAATTGAAAGTGAGTTATTTGGGCATGAAAAAGGTTCTTTTACTTCTGCAATTAAGCAACGTATAGGTAAATTTGAACAAGCCAATGACGGGACGTTGTTCTTGGATGAAATTGGCGATATGAGCCTATCTGCACAAGCAAAAGTTTTGCGTGCTTTACAAGAGAATAGAATTACTAGAGTAGGTGGTGATAAAGAAATTAAGGTTAATGTTAGAGTTGTAGCGGCAACAAATAAAGACCTTAAAGCCATGATTAAATCTGGTGAATTTAGAGAAGATTTATACCATAGGTTAAGTGTAATAGTAATAAGAGTACCTTCTTTAGCAGAACGTAAAGAAGATATACCTTTATTAATTAAGAAATTTCTTAAAGATATTGCCGGTGAATATGGGCGTCCGGAAACAAAGATTACTAATGGTGCTCTTGATAAAATGAAAGAGCCAGCTTGGACAGGAAACATTAGAGAATTACGTAATGTTGTAGAAAGACTTACAATTATGAGTCCTACAGAAATTACAAAGGATGATGTAGAGCGATATGCATTCTTATAAAATATAAAAACAAGGAAAACGACATTTAGGTGTCGTTTTTTTTATGTCATACATTTTGTATTGTTTAAAAGGATTAATATTCAAACCTGTTGTCTAAATTTTTGATAAATAAAGGGATAAGGCAAGTTTTAGATGCGTAATCACCTCATTTTTCTTCATAACATTGCGCTAACAAAAACAAGAGGCAGGAGACTGCCATTAATTACTGTATTTTAAACCTAATTACTGTTATGAATTTATTCAAAAATTTACTGGTATTAGCCGCAATGGTTTTAATATCACTAACTGTTACAGCGCAAGATTCACAATCAAAACAAAGCGGAGGAGCTAATTTTAGTGGCCCTGGTACATTAAATATCGGATTTACATCTGGTTTTAGTAATAATACCCTTGGTGTACAAGCAGATTATGAAATTGCACAACTTGGTCAGGATTTTACTGTTGGTGCTTCATTAGCCTACCAATCATGGCAAAATCATGATGATAAAAACAATTCTTTAGCTGTTGGTGCAAGATTTAGATGGTATGCTGATAGAGTATTAAATATCACGCATCAAAAATGGGATGTTTTTGCGAGTGGTGATATTGGGTTTAACATTGGAGCACCTAATGCACTTTGGTGGGGTATTGGTATTGGCGGAAAATACCATATCAATGAGAAAATTGGTCTACAAGCAATTATTGGAAGTGGTGCTCAAATAGGTATCCATTTTAATTTATAATATCTGTAGAAAGTACAATTATAAAGATCTGATAGTCATGTTCTTATTTTAAAATAGGGACATGGCTATTTTATTTGTTGCGTTTTCTGCCTTAAAATGGAATTTCATTATGAAATGATGTGAAAAATCATCAAAGTGTGAGTAAAATCAACTTGTTACATTCATTTGAAATTGTAATTTTGTGCATTGTAAGAAAAATTGCACGCTAACTTTTCTTACATACAAATTTTGTAACAAACTTAATACAATATATTATGTTGAAAACAGTAAATCCTACATCAACAACTGCATGGAAAGCACTTGAAGCTCACTTCGCTGATATGAAAGATGTGCAAATGAAGGACCTTTTTGATACAGACAAAGATAGAGCTGATAAATTCTCACTTACATTTAATGATATTTTTGTTGATTATTCTAAAAACATAATCAATGATGATACTCTTAAGTTACTACTTGATCTTGCAAAAGAAACAGGTGTAGCAGAAGGTATTAAAAGTATGTTTGCTGGAGAGCATATCAATGAAACAGAAGATAGAGCAGTATTTCACGTAGCACTTCGTAATCAGTCTAACGAGCCAATGAAAGTTGACGGAGAAGATGTGATGATAGAGGTGAACCATGTACTTCGTCATATGAAAGAATTTACTGAAAAAGTAACTTCTGGAGAATGGAAAGGTTATACTGGTAAGTCTATCACAGATGTAGTTAATATTGGTATTGGTGGATCTGATTTAGGTCCTTACATGGTAACTGAGGCTTTAAAACCTTACAAAACTAATGTAGATATTCATTTTGTTTCTAATGTTGACGGTACGCATATCGCTGAAACATTAAAAGGATTAAATCCTGAAACAACATTGTTTATTATTGCATCAAAAACTTTCACAACGCAAGAAACTATGACAAATGCCAACTCTGCTAGAGATTGGTTCTTAGAAGCTGCGAAAAGTGAAAACCATATCATGATGCATTTCGTTGCTTTATCAACTAACGAAGAAAAAGTTCGTGAATTTGGTATTGCTCCAGAAAATATGTTCCGTTTCTGGGACTGGGTTGGTGGTCGTTATTCTTTATGGTCGGCAATTGGTTTATCTATTGCTTGTAGTATCGGGTTTGATAACTATCAAGATGTTTTAAAAGGTGCCCATGCAATGGATAATCATTTTAAAACAGCTGATTTTGAAGAAAACCTTCCTGTATTATTAGCAGTATTAGGAGTTTGGTATAACAACTTCTTCGGTGCTGAAAGTCATGCCTTATTACCTTACGATCAATATATGCATCGTTTTGCTGCTTATTTCCAACAAGGAGATATGGAGTCTAATGGTAAAAATGTAGATAGAGAAGGTAATGTAGTAGATTACCAAACAGGTCCTATTATTTGGGGAGAGCCAGGTACTAACGGACAACACGCATTCTACCAATTGATTCATCAAGGAACAAAGATGATTCCTGCAGATTTTATTGCACCTGCAGTATCTCAGAACCCAATTGGAGATCACCACGCTAAATTGTTATCGAATTTCTTTGCACAAACAGAGGCATTGATGACAGGTAAATCTGAAGAAACAGTAGTTGCAGAATTTAAAGCAGCTGGTAAATCAGACGAAGAAATTGAAAAATTAAAAACATTTAAAGTGTTTGAAGGTAACCGCCCTACAAACTCTATCTTAATGAAAAAAGTTACACCTTTTACATTAGGAGCTTTAATAGCAATGTATGAGCATAAGATTTTTGTTCAAGGTTTAGTTTGGAATATTTTCAGTTTTGACCAATGGGGTGTAGAATTAGGTAAGCAATTGGCGAACAAAATTCTTCCTGAATTGGAAAATAATGATAAGATTACAGCGCATGATTCTTCTACGAATCAGCTAATCAATAAATATAAAGAGATGAGATAGTCGAAAAACTATAATCTTTCTTAATAGAACCTGTTAGATGTACTTCTAACAGGTTCTTTTTTTTGATCTTTATTGTGTTTTAATCGAAAATGGTATTTTTGTAAATTAATTCATGTAATACAGAACTTATCGCTTTATAAGTGATACTTAATCTAGTATATTACAAGCAAAAAATAGATTAATAGAAAGTACTATAATTTATGTATAGGCTTTTAGAAATATATAGATATAATTAAAGATGTTTAGAAAGATACAGTCGAGTATATTTTCTTATTTTTTTACTATTGTAATCATAGCACTAATAGTTTTAGTGGCAGGGATTAATAGTATAATTACTAGGTTCGAGAAGAAATCAATTGATCAATATTTGAAGCAAATTACATTAACTGTTTCTAGTTTTGCAGATAAAAAACTAGAAAGTAAACGTAAAGATGTAAAAGAACTGTCAGGATTATTTATTGATCTTGGAAAGTCAGAAGTAGCAAAAAATATTGATAAGCAACTTAAAATAGCGAAAGAAATTACAAGAGCAGATGACATATTAATCATTGACAGTAAACAGCAAACAATAACTAATTCTTTCAAAAAAGGACAAGAAATTGGTTTGAATTTGAATGATAAAGCTTTTGAATCTTTTAAGTTATCAGCATTAATTAAAAATATTACAAACGATAAAAAAGAGGTGTTTTGGGGTGATATTTATGCTTATCCTTTAAGTGATAATGCACCAAGAATTTTTCTTTTATCTAAAATTGAAAATTCAGATAAAGTGATTGCTTATGTTTTCGATCCAAGAAAATGGGAACTAAGTAGATTTATTGATGCAAATTTAGAACAAAGTACTGATGTGCTTTTTGTGGGTTCAGATGGGAAATTAAGAAGTAATTCTAAGCAATTTGAATTAAATCCATCAGCGGTTTTACTAAGACTTTCTCAACAGGGTTATTCTAAAGCAGAATTAGAAAGAGCTAAGAAACTAAATACTATCATTGGTATTCAAAGAGTTGATAAACGCATTATAGATGAACTTGACCAGTTTAATAGAGGCGTAATTGATGTGGCTTCGGTTAATGGTGTGAGGTCTTTAGCAATGATTCAACCGATTAGAAAAGATGGCTTGAATTGGAATTTAGTGGTTGAGTATGAAAAGACTCAAGCAATTGCCGGTTGGTCTAATGTTAGGATTTACATAAATATCCTTTTAATTATTATTGGGCTATTTTTTATAATTGCGGTAGTTCAAGGTGGAAGAAGATTAGCAAAACCAATTTACGCATTAAGAAAAGCTTTAGAAGATTTAGAAGAGCGTCCGAAAGTGTTTATTGCTTCTGATTATGAAAACACTGGTATTACTGAAGAAATGCTTGCAAAATTAGAAAGCATAAGTTCTCTAGTAAAAGGACAACATGAAAAAGGAGTAAAGGTTAAAGAAAAACTAGAGAAGTCTGAAAAGAAATTAGTAAGAAAAATGGATTTGCTAGATCAAGAGCTTGATAGAACAAAAGGTTTAGTTCGCGATGTAAATGCCTTAGAAGTAGTAAATAATGAGGTAAATCAAAGAGTAGAAAATACAATAAAATCTATTAAAAGAGTCTTGAAAGTGAAGCTATTTGACGCGAGTGTTTTTTCTTCATCAGTAGAAAATTTCTTTCACATGTCGAGCCTTAAAAGTGATATTTCTAGTGATTTTATCTTATCATTTGAAAGAGACAGTCGCTTGTTTTTCTTTTTAGGAGATACAAATAAACACAATACAGATGCAGCATTATACCGTATGGTAATTAATTCTCTGATTAATGATGTTGTTAATGTTAAGAAGATATCTTCTCCAGATAGAATTCTTGAAACATTAAATCGTCAGATATTAGATATGCTAAAACATGATGAATTTGTATTTGATTATCCTGTAAATCTTGCAGTCTGTGTTTATGACCGACAAAGACAAATGATTGAATTTTCTTCAGCAAATCAATCAATTTTTATCTATAGGGATACTGTTTTAGATGAAATTAAAGGGGACAATATCGGAATAGGAGGAGTTAATGGAGAGCATCAATTAAAATTTGAAAATCATTATTTGCCTATAAATAGAGTAAAGAATTGTAATCTTTATATGTTTAGCGATGGTTATATAAATCAAACAAATAGAGAAAATATTCCATTTGGTCAGTTTCGTTTAAAAGAGCTTCTAATCGATATTCAATCAGAAGCTATAGATAATCAAAAAGATTACGTACAAAAGACGTTTATTGAATGGAAAGGAGATGAAAATCAGCAAGATGATGCATCTATTTTAGGCTTAAAACTCATCTAAGTTTTTAAAACAATAGAAAAAGACTATTTTTGATAAATAGCAAATTATATCGAACTAACTATTGTGTTATGAATTATGGCAGCTTAAGAGGGCGCATACTTACTGTGTTTATTTCTTTCTCAGTGTTATTTAGTTGTATCTCATTTATAACTTACAAATACATTCATAGAAGTGAAGAATTGGATCAGGTGAAAGCTTGGTTGATGCACTTAGAAGTAAGCGTACTTGATTTAATAAAGCAAGATGCAAGTGATATTGTAACGGATTTATCGGTTAATTATATCACCGAAGAATCTCTTGAAGAGTTTGTGAATAGTAGAGAGAATAGAGTGGCGTTAGTGTCTGTATCTATCGATAAATTACTTAACCATGAACAGGTAAATGAATGGGGATTAGAAAGTAATTTATTTTTTATTGATAGTTTAATAGATCAATACAATAGACAAGTTCATGAACTAATAATAGCAAAAAAATCATTAGGTTCGGATTCTACAGGGTTGTACGGCTCTATGTATAACAATGCCAAAATTTTGAGTGATCTGCCTAAAATGAATTATGTGAGGCTATATGATGAAATGCAATTAAACGGCATGAAGTATCTATTAGATCCTAAAACATCCTATGTTTTATCAATCAACCGTTCTGCGGGTCAGCTACAATATGAGCTCGAAAAAGATAAGAAATTAAAGCATTTCTCTAAAGCAGTTGAAGAATACTTGGGTGCTTATAATGAGATTGTTTTAATTCATTATAAAATTGGTAACAATAACAGAGAAGGTTTAAAAGGGAAATTAAATAACACAGCTTCTTATGTAGAATCTGAGTTCGATTCTTTAAGCACAGATGTTTCTAAACGTTTTCTTACATTAATGTGGAAAATTAAATTCTCCTATTTACTTGTTTCTTTAGTGGCAGTTTTATTTACAGTTGTTGTTGGTTATTATACTGCATCTAGAGTATCTAACCCAATAACAGTTTTGCAAGATAGAACTCGTAAAATTATTGAAAGTGGGTATGTTATGAGCGGTGGTGAAGTAGATTTTAAGAAATTGAACAAGCCAACTAGAGAAGTAGCAGCTTTAGCGTCATCCTTTCAGGAAATGTACGAGATGATTCAAAATCAATTTGCAGAGTTAGAGCAGGGCAATCGAAAACTCAAGAACTCTAAAAAGAAATTGATGGAGACAAATAGAGTAAAAGACCAATTCTTTTCAATTATATCACATGATTTAAAAGGACCAATAAATACTCAGTTAGGGTTTTTGAAGCTCTTAATGGAAAGGTCTAATGCTTTTTCTCCTGAAGAAATTCAGATTTTAGCAAAGGAAATGCACGGTTCTATGAAGAACTTAATGGGATTAATGGAAAATCTCTTGGCTTGGTCTAGATCAGAATCTCAAGCATTAAATTTTGATATTGTAAAAACTGATGTAGGGACTATAATCAATAGAAATGTAGATTTACTCCGTCCTGTAGCAAAAGAAAAATCTATTGTACTAAATGCAGAGATAAACCATGATAAAGCAATTTTAGCAGATCAGAATAGTTTAGATTGTGTTCTACGTAACATCATATCAAATGCAATTAAATTTACATCGGCAAATGGTAAAGGTGTGATTACAATAGCAACATCAAATTTTGAAGATAAAGTGGAGATTTCCGTTACCGATAATGGAAATGGGATGACTGAAAAAGAGCTCAAAAAATTATTAGACACTTCTGTTCAATTTTCTAAAAAAGGAACAGCTAGAGAAAAAGGAGTTGGATTAGGAATGATCTTAGTACAAGATTTTGTAAGAAGAAATAAAGGAGAGCTATTTATAAATAGTCAACCCAATATAGGTACAAGATGTGCTATTTTATTTGATACTTATAAGGTAGCTCAACATAAAATAGATCTAAAAGTAGAAGAGCAGCTATCCTAAGGATGCTGCTCTTTTAATTCTATCATTCATTGCTCTTCCAAGTCCCTCTTCGGGCATCCATTCTCCTAAAATGAACTCTGGATTGAGCTTATCAATAGCTCGTAGTGTCTTAAATAAATTCCTAGCCGCCTCAGATAAATCACCTGATTTGGATAGAATACATTGTTTATCTAATGGAAGCGTAGTATAAGTATCTTTTAATGATAAAGTAACAACGTTCTTCCCTTTATATTTTTCAATCAAATCACCAATATTCCCTAATAGTAATGTTGAATTTGGAGCATAGTGCCTGTGCAACATTCCAGGTGCTTTAGGTTGTGAAGAAGATTGAGCATTTACATTTACCTTTCCAATGACAGTTTCGATATCTTCGACCGCAATTCCTCCTTTCCTATAAATGGTAGGAATGCCTTCTGGAAAACCAATAATTGTAGATTCCACGCCAACTTCACAAGCACCTCCATCTAAAATGAAAGGTATCTTATTGCCTAATCCATCTTGCACATGTTGAGCAGATGTTGGGCTAATATATCCAAAAGGATTAGCACTTGGTGCCGCAACAGGATAATCTAATTGTTCTAATAGCGATAAGGTTAAATCGTGTTTTGGAACACGAACAGCAACAGTATCTAATCCACTTGTAATTAGATCGTGGATTTTTTCTGAACGAGGTAAAACCATTGTTATAGAACCTGGCCAAAAAGCGTCTGCAAGTTTTTTAGCAGCATCAGGTAAATCTTTAATATATGGAGATAACCGTTCTAAAGAAGAACTATGTATAATAAGGGGGTCAAAACTAGGTCTAGCCTTCACCTTAAAAATATTTGCAACAGCTTCTGGATCTAGGGCATTGCCGGCTAAACCATAGACTGTTTCAGTAGGTAAGCCAATCAAATCGCCATTATCTAAAACTTTTTTAGCTTCAGTTACAGATGAATTAATTATAGCCATGATATTTATTTATCTTCTTTTTCCTTCTTTTTTTCCTCTTCTTCGAAACCAATTAATACTTCTTGCATTTCGAAACCAGTATACTCTTTAACGCCTTTTATTAGGTACATTAAAGCACCCATCATCACAATAGTAGATGGAAGAGCAATTACTAGCCAACTCCAAGCATTCATTTGGCCTAGTTCTTTAGTAAACTCCACTGTGCTAGAATCACTTTTAACAAGTATTTTAGCAAGCATATAGTTTAGTCCAGAAGATAAAAAGAAAGATCCAGCAAGCATAAAAGAAGTATTTCTTAAACGTTTGGCAAATAAATCTGTAGTCTGTCTAAACTTTAATTGAGCACCTATTTTTTTAACATCAAGTAGATTGTCGTTATATAATAACTTTTCTACAAGAGGATATTTAGTAAAAGTAGAGATTAAAACTATTACACCGATAAGACCAGGAATTGCAGCTTCTTTAATGGCAATTAAATCTGCAGGTAGATGCAATAATTTTATACCTCCAGTTAGCAAAACGTTGATAAAGCCAAGAACAGCAATAATACTTACTTCTTTCTTTTGGAAGAATTCATAAATACCAAACCCTAATGGGAACGCAAGGCCAATAACAACGGCATTAACGTCTCCTAAATATTCAGGATCACTAAGTTTAGAAAGTACCACTGTCGGTATCACAATATTTAGTAATAGACTCAATATTGGAGACTCTTTCTTTTTCTGTGTTTTATTTTGCATCTTTTGAGGTATGAAGTTTGTATTTACTTCTTTAAAAAAATAACGTGCAAAGATACAGATTAATAAATCGCTTTAAAAATTCGACTGTGAATAGACGTCAAAATTTAATTTTTTTACTATTATTTATTAGTAGTAATGTATTTAGCCAAACATCATTTCCAGAAGACTTTAATTTAGATGGAGATGAACGTTTCCCTAGTATTACTTCTGATGGTGAAACATTGTTGTTTGCGAGAGAAAAAAAGGAAGGTTTCGAATTTCTATTATCAAATAAAATTGATGGTAAATTTATGCCTCCGACAACTTTAGTTTTACCTCCAAATATGCCTTATCCAACAGGGCCAATGATTAGTTATGATGGACGTTGGATTTATTTTTCAGCTAAAAAAGGCGATAAAGGGAGCGACTTATATAGAATGAGAAGATGGGGCAGAAGGTTAGGGAAACCTGAACCTTTAAAAGGTGCTGTAAACTCTGCAGGTTATGAATTGTTTCCATCACTAACAAAAGATGGTAAAGGACTTTATTTTACAAGATTAGAAGACGCATCTGATCCAACAGACTTAAAGTATGCAATTTATTACAGTGAATTGACGGATAAGGATATGTGGGGCGAGCCAAAACGTCTTGAGGAACCTATCAATTTATATAGTGAAAAAGAACCAAGAATACTTCCTGATGGGAAGACTTTATTGTTTTCATCAAGAATAAATGAAGATACATTTGATTATGATGTTATGCTTGTACAAAAGCAATCAGATGGTAGTTGGTCTGATCCTGAATCAATCGTTTCTTTAAATCAAGATGAAAGTAATCATTCTCCATGTATAGATGCAGTAGCTTCTAAGGCGTATTTCTCAAAGAATGGAACATTAAACTCAATATCGTTATCAAAAGTCCTACCTGTATCAATTTATTCTTCTGATAAGAAAGAACCTGTAACAAAAGAAGGTTTGACAAGAAGTGGAGATCAGGAGGCGAAAAAAGAAACCACAGATAATAACGAAGCAACTCCTACAACAAAACCTACATCTTCATCAAGCTTTTCTGATTTAGGTTTTGATATAAAGCAATATGAACCAAGACCAGTTTATAGAGCAATTATAATTGGAGTGAGCGAATACCAAGATCCAAAAATTAATACTTTGGATAACCCTGTAAAAGATGCAGCATCATTTAAAGAGATTCTTACACAGCATTATTCTTTTCCAGAAGAGAATGTTTCCTTTTTACTGAGTCCAACTAGAGAACAGCTTATAGAAACTTTTGATAATGTAATGGAAGTCTCTAAAGAGAATGATCATATTTTGATTTTCTACGCAGGGCATGGGCATTGGGATACCAAACGCAAGGCAGGGTATTGGTTACCTTCTGATGCAAAAGCAAAAAATACTGCGAATTGGGTAAGGAATTCGACAATTAAAGAATACATAGCTTCTTTTAGAGCTAAGCATGTTTTATTAGTTTCTGATGCTTGCTTTTCGGGTTCAATATTTAAAACTAGAGCAGTAACGTTTTCGGAAGCTGATAAATCGACAAAAGCACTCGAAAAGCTTCCTTCTAGAAAAGCAATGACAAGTGGAACATTAAAAGAGGTTCCAGATGAAAGTATTTTTGTAAAATACCTTCAAAAGAGACTATTAGAGAATAAAGATCCCTATATAAGTGCAAGAGCTTTATTTGATAGTTTTAGAGTAGCTGTAATGAATAATAGCGAAAATGTTCCGCAGTTTGGAGTAATAAACCAGACTGGTGATGAGGGTGGAGATTTTATCTTTATCAAAAAATAAAAAAAGGGTTG
The DNA here is from genome assembly GCF_003970675.1 of Flammeovirga pectinis. GTDB lineage: Bacteria > Bacteroidota > Bacteroidia > Cytophagales > Flammeovirgaceae > Flammeovirga > Flammeovirga pectinis. Next base: position 2,629,650 of record NZ_CP034562.1, on the reverse strand, counting down.
ATTTATCAGTATTTGATAATCAACCCTTTTTTAATTGTTAAGGAGAGTGGTATGTAATTGCTTACTACCAAACGTACTACAATAAACAAATTCCTTTTATTAACTCCAACTATTATATAATTAATTTTAGAAATAATTATATAATAATAATCTGTATTTCAGTTACTAAAGTCTAATCTACCACATTATCAATGTGGTATTGTACCTTTTTCCCTGCTTTCTCTATTCCGGAAGGTTCGAATTGAGTATAAGCATAATACCCTAAAAGGCAAATACCAACAATTACTACAATACGAATAGCAGCTTTTGCAATTTTCCAGACAACAAAAATGATGGCTGCTACAACGATTAAGAGTGTATATTTTTGCTCTTCTGTGAGCATTGCGTAATATTCTTGTATTTGATCTAACATGACTGCTTGTTTAAAAAATGATTCTTGAAAATAATAGATATTCTACCTAGAAAACAATAAATATTCCGTTTTCATTGAATTAAAGTGTAAAAAGTGCACGTTGACATTATTTTAACTGTGAAATAGATAAAATTATTAATAACTTAATTATGTTTACATACAAACTCTATTAAACTTGTTTAAACTATAGGATTAATATGCTATCCAAAAAGACAAAATATGCATTAAAGGCATTACGATTTTTGGCCTCAAAATATGGTGAAGGACCTGTTCTTATTAGCGAAATAGCTGATAAAGAGCATATCTCTCAGAAATTTTTAGAAAGTATTCTTTTAGAACTTCGTAAAGGAAGAGTACTAAGTAGTAAAAAAGGAAAAGGCGGGGGATATTATTTAATTAAAGACCCTGAAGAGGTTACTTTATGTGATATCCACAGAATGATTGAAGGACCTATTGCTCCTTTACCTTGCGTTAGCTTAAATTATTACGAACCTTGTGATGATTGTGATGATGAGGTCAATTGCACATTAAAGGCTGTAATGCTTGATGTTAGAGATGCTCAGTTAGATATTTTAAAGAAAAAATCTTTAAATGATTTACTTCCGGCATGTAGCACAAAAGATAAAAAGATTGATTTGTAAATTTCGATCATAAATAAAAAAGCCAGAATAATGAAAGTTATTCTGGCTTTTTTGTTTGTAATTTTGAAGAATAGAACTAATCCTCCATTGCTTCCATTCTCTGTAAAAGAGGAGGATGAGAATAATGCATTTTCACATAATTCTCATCTGGAGTTAAATTACTCAATGAATCAACCGATAGCTTTTTTAATGCATCAATTAAGGCAAGGCTAGAAGACGTGTCTTTAGCAAAAGCATCTGCTTCAAATTCATTTTTTCTAGAAAAAGCATTGATAACAATCCCAGTTATTAATGAAATTGGACTGTAAAGCATTGAGAATGCAACCAAATTTAATGGTGATAATGAATGTTTTGCAGCTCCAACAAATACACTACTTTTTGATGCTCCCATTGCTTCTGCTAATTCTTTCGAATCAATAAATTTGCTAAGGATAAATAAAGTAATAAACATGTTTACAGCAGAAATGAAGAACATTTGCAAAGTATGTTTACGTTTGTAATGCCCAACTTCATGTGCTAAAACAGCAACTATTTCATCGATACTAAGTTTCTCAATTAGCGTATCATATAATACTATATTTTTATTGCCACCTAAACCACTAAAGAATGCATTTGCTTTAGTAGAACGTTTAGATCCGTCCATTACCATAATTCGCCCTAAAGGAAAGTCAACACCCTCTGCATATTTCTCTATCGCAGTACGTAATTCGCCATCTTCTAAAGGAGTGATTTTATTAAACATAGGTAAGATTATGTTTGCGTAGAACATTGTTGCTCCTAATGCAAAAAGCATAAATACAACCCATGCAATAATCCAGTATGTATCAGGGAAATTACTGTAGAAAGCAACAAACCCCCATAAAAGTAATCCTCCAATAACACCTCCTAATGCATAACCTTTAATTTTATCAATAATAAAAGTTTTAGGAGTCATTTTATTAAATCCGTATTTTTCTTCAATAGAAAATGTGTTTTTCCATTCAAAAGGAATACTTATTATATCAGATAAGATGGCTACGATTGCAAAAAATGCAAGTATCTGTCCAGTATTAGAATCAAAATGATCTTTAGTAAAAGAATCTATCCAAGCATAACCTCCTGTAGAGAGTAAAATCAGTGTCAATAAATAAGATGCAGCACTGCTGTAAAGGCCTAAATTATCTTTTTCAATCTGATATTCTTGTGATTTCTTATACTCCTCTTTGTCGTATAATCCAGATAGTTTACTTGGTAAAGCAGCACTCATTGCTTTAATATTAAGGCGACTAAGTACCCTTTCCAAAACAAACTCTCCTGTTAGTAGAGCTATTATTATATAAAAAATTGTATCTCCGTTCATAATTGTTTTATTGAAATATTACTACAAATCTAACAATTCATAGATAATGAATACATAATTTGTGTTGAAAAATAGAAAGTGTTTTACAACTTACAGAGAATTAACAATATCTATACATGCAAAAAACATATAATTGCCTAATTGTAGACGATGAGCAGTTGGCTAGAAACTTATTATCAGCTTTTATATCAAAAGTTCCATTTTTAAATGAAGTAGGAAGTTGTAAATCTCCTTTACAAGCAATGGAAGTAATGCGATCAGGAATTATCGATATTCTTTTAGTTGATATTCAGATGCCTGAATTATCGGGGATAGATTTCGTGAAATCATTGGCAGTCAAACCAGTGGTTATATTTACAACAGCTTATTCAGAATATGCAGTGCAATCTTATGAGTTAGACACAATAGATTATTTGCTCAAGCCATTTTCTTTTGAACGGTTTATGAAAGCAATTAATAAAGGAGTGGAGTTTTTAGAACTAAAAAAGCAACCAACAGATACAGCAGGTAATGATGATGTTATTTTTATAAAGGGAGATCAGAAAATTCATAAACTTTTCACCAAAGATATTTTTTACATAGAAGGTTTAAAAGAGTATGTTTCTTTTTATGTAAAGGATAAACAACGAATTATTTCGCTTAATTCTTTAACTAAGTTAGAACGAGAATTAGAAAAGTATCAGTTTATAAGGGTGCATAGATCTTATATTGTTAACCTTAATCATGTGACGGCTTTTGAAACACATGCTTTATGGATTGATGATAAAGAAATTCCAATAGGAAAAACTTACAGGGACATCGTAAAAAAGAAAATCAATTGGTAAAAAGAAATTTTCTTAATTGATATGCGTTCAAATCCTTTTATCTTTGATAGGTAACTTCAAAAACCCATTAAAATAATCAATGTTTAAAATTTATAGATCTTCTGCGGGAGCAGGAAAGACATTTACCCTTGCAAAGGAATATATTAAAATTGTTCTTCAATTAAACGTCTTTGATGAAGAGTTTCAACCAAGTTATTATAAACATGTTTTGGCTGTAACTTTTACCAATTTAGCTACTTCAGAAATGAAAGAGCGAATATTAGAGCAATTGAAAGTGTTTGCAGGGAAACCTTCTCCAGATAAGGAAGGGATGTTGGGGGCTATTGTAGCCGACTATAAAGGAATGGATGAAAAAATTGTTTTAGATCGTGTTTATCGCAGATCTGCAATTGTTCATCAAAGAATTTTACATGGATATTCTAATTTTTCTGTTAGTACCATAGATGCATTTAGCCAAAAAGTGGCACAAGCATTTAAGCGTGATCTTAAATTTCCATTTAATTATGAGTTAATCTTAAATGGAGAGGAGTTAATAGAAGATGCGACTTACATTTTAATGGATAAACTTGGTAGAGATGAACACAAAATGTTGACAGAGGCATTAGAGACATTCTCTATCAAAAAAGCTGAAGAAAATACAAGTTGGGATGTTGTACCTCAGATTAAGAGTTTTGGGAGCGTACTTTTTGATGAAGATCAAAGGAAAATTATTGAGAAATTAGGGGTTAATCCAGTCACTAATGTAGAAATGAATATTGAAGATTATACTTCTTTAGCTAAAAAGTTGAAGAAGATGATTTATCAAGACCTACAAAAAGAAAAGGATGCGGCTTATGAGGAGTTTAAAAATGCAATGTCTGCGGCTGGTGTACCCATCGACTCACTAGGCCGATACGTATGTTCATATGCTAAGAAATTTGATGGGTCAATTGCTGAAATTGATGTAACACCAAATACAACAGCTATAAAAGTTTTTGAGGCTGATACAGGAAAGGTGCTTGTAAAAGTGGGAGATTATAAATCTAGTCCTGCTATTTACGATGCCGCATTGCCTATTTATCAGGAAAGACTTACTGCATTAATTTCATTAATTGCAAAGGCACAATTAATAAAGACAGTATACGATAAAATTTATCTCATAATTACCGCTCAGGTATTAAAAGATGAGATGAAGAACTTAAAAGAAGAGCAAGGAATTGTACATATCTCAGAAATAGGAGAGAACATTAATAAAATTGTTGAAAGTTCTCCTGTTCCCTATTTATATGAAAGATTAGGAGAAAAATACCGTCATATTTTAATTGATGAGTTTCAAGATACATCAAAAACTCAATGGCATAATTTAGTTCCTTTGGTCGCTCATGCACTTTCTATGTATAATGGAGAGTGTTTGGTTGTCGGAGATGCAAAACAATCTATTTATAGATGGAGAGGTGGAAAAGCCGAAATGTTAGTGGCACTTCCAAAACTTCCAACAGCAAAAAATACTGCTTTAGAGGAAGAAGAATATACTTTAGAAAGTTATGCTGACCCTCAAAATTTAGATACTAACTGGAGGAGTTATTCTAACGTCATCAACTTTAATAATGACCTTTATTCATTTATTGAAAAAGATAAAGGAGATGAGTTACTTTCTCAATTTTATCAAGATGTTAAGCAAAAGACAAACCATAGAATTGGAGGACAAGTAAGGATGTCTGTCTGTCAGAAGATAGATAGTAAAGAAACAGTACAAGAGGCTTCGCTACAAAAAATTGCAGATACAATTCATGAACTTGTAGAGTTGAAAAAATTTCAATATAGTGATATAGCACTACTTGTTCGATTTAATAAAGATGGCTCTGCAATTGCAGAAAAATTAGTTTCAGAGGGGATAGAGGTTATTTCGAGTGAATCACTTTTAGTAGAAAGTGCACCAAGTATTCAATTTCTTGCCAATGTAATCCGCTTATTAGTTAGAAGGTCTGATAAGGTATTATTTATGAAGATTGCAAGATTTGTTCATGCGCATCTTCAAGATGTAAATAATGATAGGTGGAGTGAAGTGAATACAACTTCTTTACCAATTGAGGGAGATGATTATATAAGAATTGGAGATAGAGTAGAGGCATGTTCAAATCATAAAGATTTTGAAACTTTTTTAAAGGATGAATTTGATATAAATTTCTCAGTTTCTCAATTAAGAAGAAAATCTTTATATGATTTAGTCGAATTTTTAGTGCGAGATTTTAAATTGAATTTGCGTATTACAGAACAGGCGTACCTGATTAAATTTCTAGATTTTGTATTAGACCATACAGAAGTAAATGGAAACTCAGCACAAGATTTTTTAGTACGTTGGGATTTAAAGAAATCAAATTTATCAATTTCTACTCCAGATAATACGAATGCTGTACGAATACTAAGTATTCATAAATCTAAAGGTTTAGAATTTCCTGTTGTTTTATTGCCTTTTGCAAATTGGTCAACAACACCAAGGAAAGGAGAAGCTAAATGGTTTGATTGGGAAGATAATACTGATGTGCCAGAATTAAATGCAGTGCAATTACCTCTTTCTAAAAAATTAGAAGGAACTGCTTTTGAAGAAGGGTATTTATTAGAACTTAGAGATACCTATATCGATGCAGTTAATATGTTGTATGTAGGTACTACTAGAGCACAAAAATACCTCCATTTATTTTTTAATGAAGAAGCAAAAATAAGTACAAAGGGTGTAAAAGCAGAAACTAAAGATACTATTGCGGTACCGTTGCTAAAATATATATCGGCAGTTGATACAGCAAAAGAACTTAATACATCAACAATTGATGATATTGAATTTCATGAGTATGAATTTTTTGATATTGATATTGAAGGAGATAAAAAGGAGAAAATAGAAGAAGCGACTTTAATTAGAGACCTCATTCATACAGATAACACAGATAAACTTCGTTTAAAAAGTGGAGCATATGAACAAGGTCAAAATACCGTTTCATTTGAGGATATTATTGAAGCTCAGGAAAGTGGTATTTTAGTACACAAAGCATTCGAATATATCAAATACAAAGATGATGTACATGATGCTGTTCGAATTCTAGAAGTAAACGGTTTTATCTCATCTTCAGAAACAGGAGACTATATTGGGAGATTAATTGATGTTGTCAATCATCCTGAATTAGAAAAATATTATGATAAGAATACTGGATATGAAGTGCTGAATGAATCTGAAATAGTTTTCCCTACAAAAGGAAATATGAAACAGGTAAAAGTAGACCGTCCAGATAGATTATTGATCAAAAATAAAGAAGCTGTAATTATTGATTATAAAACAGGTGTTTATGAGAAAGACCATGAAAAACAAATCAAAAGATATGGCGAAGCATTAAGAGGTATGGGATATACCTTAATAACATTACTATTAGTTTATACCGAAGATTTAGATATTCAAAAGATTAATTTTTAAGATGAAAAAACTATTTATTATTACAGTTATATTATTAACGTCATTATTATCTTTTGCTCAAAAAGGAAAAACATTTCCAACAATTAAGGCAGAAACCTTAACAGATAAATCGATCACATTTCCAGGTGCTGTAAAAGGTAAAGTGACTTTAATTGGTGTCGCTTATTCTAAAAAATCACAAGAGAATTTAGAATCTTGGATGCAACCTATCTACGATACTTTTATCAACCCTCCAAAATCTGATATATTTGGGTCGGCAGGGTACGATGTCAATATGTATTTTTTAGCACTTGCTCGTGGAATTGCAAAATCTGCAGAGAAATCTATTAAATCGAACATGAAAAAGAAAATAGATAGTAAATTGCACAAAAATGTGGCAATTGTCTTAGGAGATGTGAAACATCATAAAGCCAATTTAGGCCTAGGAGCTAAGGATGATCCTTATTTTTACATTCTTTCACCAGAAGGAAAAGTACTATTTATAACATACGGAAAATACACTCCAAGTAAAATGAGTGCTCTCGAAGAAGCTATTGATGAATATTCTGAATAAGAATAGTTGTTAAAGTTTTAAAAATCTTGAATAACTATCCCATTAAGGGTTTAAAATAGTATTCAGTTTTTTAGATTTGTAGTACTCTTGAAAAATTTCTTGAGTGTATGAGAAATCACACAACAAAGTATGAAGAAGCTAGATAAGCTATTATTAAAAGAATACATTGGTCCATTTGTCTTAACATCGTCAATTGTACTATTTATTTTTTGGTCTCAATACATGATCTCTAAGTTTGTTTATTTCTTAGGAAAAGACTTAGGATATGATGTATACATGGAATTATTTTTCTGGTTTGCATTAGCACTAGTTCCTGTAGCGTTACCACTTGCTGTTTTACTAGCAACGTTAATGACTTATGGTAGCTTAGGGCAGCATTCAGAACTAACTGCTATTAAAGGAGCTGGTATTTCTCTATTAAGAGTTTTACGACCTATATTTTTGTTTACAATTGTAGTTACACTAGTTCAATTAGTTTATAACGATACAATTGTACCTCAAGCTAATTTAAAAGCATACAGTTTACTTTATGATATAAAACAGACTAAACCTACTATTAACCTTAAGGAAGGTGCTTTTTATGACGGTTTAGATGGTTATAGCATTAAAGTAGCTTCTAAAGATAAAGATGGAGAAGGTATCCATGATGTTATTATCTATAAGCACGAAGGACACCGAGGTAATAAAGAAGTAATTCTTGCCAAAGATGGTAAAATGCAATTAATTAATGATGATACATTTTTAATGTTGACATTATTTAATGGTAATGCTTATAGTGAGGTAGAAGATAAGAAAAGTAAAGCTGAAATTCAGTATGTTCATTCTGAGTTTGATTCATCAATATTCTATTTTAGTATGGAATCTTATGCAATGAATGAAACAAAAGAAGACCTTTTCATGGGCCATAATTTGATGAAGAACCGAAAGCAGTTAGAAACTGAACAAGATTCTTTACAAAAAGCTATGGTAGACTACAGTGGTATGTTAGTTAAAAATGGAGAAACTCAATTTTATTACAGACATACTTCTCATAAAGGAGAGCATAAAAAAGATAAGTTGACGAAAAAGAAATATGATCCTACTAAAAAGGAAAATAGATTAAGAATTGCGTCTTCTGCTTACAATAGTGCATCAAGTTTCTATAATGTATTAAAATCGAATGCATCTAGACATAAAAATCAGATGAGAGAAGATGTTAAGTACACATTAGATCAACAGAAAAAGATATCTACTGCAGTGGCTATCTTGATGATGTTCTTAATTGGAGCACCTCTTGGAGCTATTATTAAGAAAGGAGGGTTGGGAGTTCCCGTTCTTGTTTCTGTATTCTTCTTTGTCATTTATTATATCATGACAATTTCAGGAGAAAAGATGGCGAAGGAGTTAATTATTGATCCTATACTTGGTGCGTGGCTATCGAATATATTCTTATTTGTAATTGGTATATTCTTCACTTTCCAAGCTAAAAATGATGTTAAACTCTTTGATACTGATTACTATGCAGTAGTATTCAAAAAGTTATTTAAGAAGTAGTTAACACATTAATATTTGCAGCAAAACCCTATGTGAAAATGTTTTACATAGGGTTTTGTTTTGTATATTGTTAGACAATTTATGATATCATAAAGAATACAACTATCAATGGAAAAAATTATTATTGCACTTGATGGACATGCTGGGTGCGGAAAAAGTACAACAGCTAAAGCAGTAGCAAAAGAACTTGATTACATTTTTATTGACACAGGTGCGATGTACCGTGCAGTAACATATTATTTCTTATCAAATAATGTTGATTTTTCTGATGCATTAGAAGTTGAAAATGCATTAAAAGAAATATCACTTAAATTTGTTTTAAACCCTACGTCAGGTATTGGTGAGATCCATATAAACGGAGAAAATGTAGAACCGTTTATTAGAAATATGGAGATAACGAGTAGAGTAAGTGATGTTGCCAGTATTAAAGCTGTAAGAGTATTTAATGTTGCAGAACAACAGGAAATGGGCAAAGAGAAAGGGATTGTAATGGATGGTAGAGATATCGGTACCGTTGTATTCCCAAATGCAGAGCTTAAAATTTTTATGACTGCTGATGTGACTGTTCGTGCAAAAAGAAGATTAGTCGAAATGGAATCTAAAGGGGTTGATACTTCTCTAGAAGATGTAGAGGCTGATATTCGTAATAGAGATCATTTGGATTCAACTAGAAAAGAAAGTCCTTTAAAGAAGGCTGACGATGCTGTTGTAGTTGATACTTCTGGTTTAACGATAGATCAACAAGTAGAAAGTATTCTAAAATTAGCTAAGAATATAATTTCAGCATAGCTATAGTAGCTGTTTTAAAAAAGACGTACTAATAAAAAAAGGGTTGATGTAATTAAACATCAACCCTTTTTGCTATATCAAATGTCTCGTCCTGAATTAGTGTTACACAAAACGTAACATTATGAATGATCATCAAGAATATCAATACACTAAGCGCACACAAAAAGATTACAGCTACTCTTTTAAATTACAAGTTGTAGATGAAGTGGAACGAGGAGAAATAGGTATAACAGCAGCAAGACTTAAATATGGAATCCAAGGTCATGCTACGGTCCGTACTTGGATAAGAAAGTATGGTAATTTAGATTGGGATAATAAATCTGATTTAAAAATGGGAAAGACACCAGAACAAAAATTATTGGAGCTAGAACAAAAGGTTCTATTATTAGAGAAGCAAAAAGCTTCTTTAGAAAAACAACTTTACGTAACAGATAAAAAAGCAATTTTCTTTGATATGATGATCGATATTGCTGAGGATGAGTTTAATATTCCGATTAGAAAAAAGTCTTTACCCAAGCAGTTGACCAATTCAAAAACGAAGAAAAAATAGGAGTCAAACCGACTTGTGAATTGCTTGGGTTAAATCGACAAATTTATTATCGTTCGAAAAGGAAAGTAAAAAACAATAATAGTATTGCATCTAAAGTAGTAGACTTAGTGAAAAGAATTCGTTTGAAGCAAACTAAAATAGGGACAAGGAAATTATATCAATTACTTCTTCCTGAATTGCAATTACTAAATGTAGGTCGAGATAAGCTTTTTGACATCATGAGGGCTAATCGACTCAATATCAAGCCTAAAAAACAATATCATGTCACTACAAATTCTCATCACAGGTTTAAAAAGCATAAAAATCTTATTGAACACTTGGAAATAAAAAGACCTGAACAAGTATTAGTTTCTGATATAACTTACATAGGTGAGCGTAGTAACCCAATGTATCTCTCCTTGGTAACAGATGCTTATTCTAAGAAAATAATGGGGTTAAATGTATCAGATAGTTTGAATGCAAATGGAGCTATTGCAGCATTAAAAGAAGCAGTACACAATAGAAGCTATGTTGATTTACCAATGATACATCATTCAGATAGAGGACTACAATATTGTAGTCATGAGTATCAACGACATCTTCAGGAAAATAAAATAGTGTGCTCGATGACGGAATCTTACGACCCTTATCAAAATGCGGTAGCAGAAAGAATAAACGGAATTCTTAAGCAAGAATTTATTTTAGGAATAAAAATTAATGATCTCGATTTGATGAATAAATTTATTAGAGAATCTGTATATATTTACAATAATGAAAGGCCTCATTGGAGTAATTATATGAAGACACCTGTTGAGATGCATCAGCAAAGTGAAATAAAAATGAGAACTTATAAAAGTAAAAATAGCACCGAGTCTACACCCGATGCTATCAATATATAGTAGTCTAAATCTGTAACGCTATGGACGGACTAGACAAAAAGGTTAGATTAACCTTGAGTTTTTGCTTCTTTTTTCTTTGTAGTGAAAAGCGTTGGCTTGATCACGATTCCCATCCAACCCCAGTTGTTGAATTTCTCATAGTCTCCTCCAGCGTTAGCTCCAGTAGAATATTGCATAGATTCTGTAGCAAACATTGCAGACCATCCACCTTGAATAGAGATGTAGTCGTTGAATTTGTAATTAGCATTTAAATCTAATTCAGTACCTAAGTTGTTACCTACTTCAGCACCAGTACCGTCAACAATTACAGCACTAGATTGGAAAGAATGTACTTTGCCATAGAATTTCCATTCGTTCATTTTATAAGTAGCACCTAAATAGATATCAGTTAAACCACCTTGTGGTAAACGAGAAGCGCCACCTACATAGAAGTAATCCATGTGTCCGTTAAACTTGTGGTTTGTACCGTAAAGAGGGTTAAATGTTCTGTTAACTCCATCAGTAGCAGTTGCATCAGTACCAGATAAAATTTCACCACCAATATTAAGGCTTAACCCTTCAGATGCTTGGAATAAAACTTCAACTAGAGCATTGTATGCATTTAGATCTGTTTTGCCAGCTCCTACAGCACCCATTTGATAGTAGAAAGATGCATTTAAACCAAATTTACCTGGTCTCCATTCACCGTGTGCACCTAAAGTTTGGCTATAAATAGTCTCAAAGTCAGCAGGCATACTTGTTTGGTTACCAGCAACATCTTGCTCAACACCATTGTTTAAGAATAAGGCAGAGATACTTAATTGGTCAAATTTCTTGTTAAACCATAGGTATTGTAATGCTTTATAGTTGTTTACACCAGGATTGTAATAAGGAGTTTCTCCAGTTGCAGATATTGCAACACCAGCATGTAATTTAAATGCTTTTTCATATTTGAAAACTGCAGCATCATGGCTTCTACCTTGTTGCGCCCAATCTACAGCACCAAAGATTCTTTGATCATCATAAGAAATTTCTTGGCGACCAGCTTTTACACTAAACTCTTCTGTGAAAAGTAATTCACCCCAAGCTTCATGAATAGAAAAGTTTCCATTGTCTTTATTTGCAAAGTTTCCAATTTCACCCCAAGTTCTTACATCTTGTGCAGAAAAACCGAAACGAAACTTGTTACTTTTATCATTAAATAACATTCTTATTCTCGCACGTTGTGAAACAAAGTCAGCAGCACGATCAGCATCACCATTTGATGGTCTTAGTTGATTAAAACCGTTTCTGTGCTCGTAACGGGGTTTTAATTGAGCATCAATACTAAAGTCTTGCGCTTGTACAACACCACACGTAAGCAACAGTAGTGTAAAGGATAATAGTTTTTTTAACATACTTAAAAAAAATTAGACGTTCTGATAGATTATATTAAATTATCTTAAAATAAATTTAGCGCAATTTTACATATTTTATCGCACCTAAATCAGATTATTATTCCTGTTTTATGGTGATATTCATCATTAATTCACGTAAATTAAAGAGGTTGTATTACATAATATTCAACTTTTCTGTAAATTTTATCTCAATTTAAATTTAGAAGCTACATATTCTAACTTTTATAACCACAAATTGTCAATGGATAATAATAACAAAAAAGAAAATCTTAGACTTTCGCGAAGGGATTTTTTAAAACTTACTGGAGGAACCGTTGCTGTGGGCGGTGCTGCATTAAGTGGATGGGGTTTGACTGAATTAATAGTCGATGAAGGCCCTGTGAAATCTTGGCATAAGTCAGTATGTCGCTACTGTGGAACAGGCTGTGGAGTTATGCTTGGTATGAACAAAGATAAATTAGTCCGCGTTCGAGGTGATCAAGAGGCTCATAATAAAGGAGTAATCTGTATTAAAGGATCTATGCTAGATTCTGTAATGAATAACCCAAACAGATTAAAAACACCCAAAATTAAGAAAAACGGGAAGTTTGTAGAAGCATCTTGGGAAGAGGCAATGACTTTAATGACTGAAAAGTTTAAAGAGTCTTTATCTCAGAATGGACCTGAGAGTATTGGTTTTTATGGTTCTGGTCAATTATTAATTGAAGAATCATATACAGCTAATAAATTGTTTAAAGCTGGGTTGAGATCAAATAATGTTGATGGAAACCCAAGACTTTGTATGGCTTCTGCTGCTGTAGGTTATACGCAGACGTTTGGTAAAGATGAGCCTCCTGGGGCTTATGTTGATATCGATCATGCGGAAACATTCTTTTTAATTGGTTCAAATGCTTACGAATGTCACCCTCCATTATGGGAGAGAATAATGATGCGTAAGAAAGCCAATAAGAATGTTAAAATTATCGTGGTAGATCCACGAAAAACGAAAACAGCCGAACACGCGGATATCTATTTACCTGTATTACCGGGTAAAGATATGGCATTGTTAAATTCAATGTGTTGTGTAATGGCAGAGTTGAATTTACTAGATGAAGATTTTATTTCTAAGTATGTCAACTTTAATGATGGAAAAAAGAAGATTTCATTAGAAGAATATAAAGACTTTTTAAAGGATTACCGTCCTGAAAAAGTTGCTGATGAATTAGGTTTAACGCCTAGAGAAATTAGAGAAGTGGCTTATCAATTTGCTTCTTCTAAAGCAACAATGTCGTTATGGACAATGGGTATTAACCAGAGAGTTCAGGGTGTTTATTTAAATAATACACTTAATTCTTTACATTTAATCACTGGACAAATTTGTAGACCTGGAGCTACTCCATTATCGTTAACAGGGCAGTCAAATGCTTGTGGTGGAGTAAGAGATACAGGTTCATTGTCTCACTTATTACCAAACGGTAGATTGATTGCTAAAGAACCTCACAGAAGAGAAATGGAAAAACTTTGGAATGTTCCAGAGGGTACTATTGCTCCAAAACCTGGTTTTCATGCATTAGCAATGTTCGATGAAATGGTAAAAGATAAGGTGAAAGTAGCCTTAATTATGTGTACTAACCCTGCACAGACTTTACCAAATAATAGATATTATAGAGAAGGAATGGAAAAAGCATTCTTAGTAGTTTCAGAAATCTTTGAAGATACAGAAACTGCTAAATTTGCAGATATCTTATTACCTGCGGCTTTATATATAGAGAAAGAAGGCGTATATGGTCAAACGGAAAGAAGATATCAAATAATTGAAAAGCTTAGAGAGCCTGTTGGTGAAGCTAGATCAGATTTTGATATTCTTGTTGATTTTGCCAACCGTATGGGGCAAGGTAAATTAATTTCATATAAAACACCTACTGAATGTTGGGATGAATATAGAATTATCTCAAAAAGTAGTAAATACGATTTCAGTGGTATCACGAGAGAGCGTCTTAAGAAAGAAAGAGGAATTCAATGGCCTTGTCCTTCTGTAGATCACCCTGGTACTGTAAGGAGGTATATTAAAGGAGATCCATTTGTACCTTCTGATAAGAAAGTATATTTCTACGGAAAACCAGATGGTAGAGCTACAGTTTTTGCGAGACCTTATATTCCTGGTAAAGAAAACATCTCTAAAGAGAAACCATTGTTCCTAACAACTGGCCGTGTAATTTCACAATGGCACTCAGGAACTATGACTTATAGAGTACCTGAATTAAAACATTCAGCAGGACCAGGAAGGTTTGTCTTCCACCCTCAGGATGCAGGAATTTATAAAGTGAAAAAAGGAGATCGAATTGAAGTTGAAAGTAGTCGTGGTAAAATGGAAGGAATTGTTGCAATTTCAGAACATGAAACTCCAGGAGTTGTATTTGCAGCTTTCTATGATAAAACTTTCTTAATTAATAATGTTGTTTCTGATGATTACGATCCTTATTCTAAGGAGCCGGATTATAAAGTAACAGCAATTAATGTAAAAAAAGTAAACGCTTAACTTCGTAGATTATGGAAATGATATTGGATATATCAGCAATTTTTATTCTCATAGTAGAAGTAGTTTTGCTGTATCAATTAAGAGCACATAGACACGAGCTAAGTGCTAAAGTACGTTCAATGGTACTTTTTGGTATTATTGTATTGCCAGTATTGGCAGTAGCTTTGGGTAACTACCATGTATTTGTCACTACTAAAGAATCATCAGCTTGTCAGAGTTGCCATGTTATGGCACCAATGGCAAACGATATGATGTTTGATTCAAAAAGTCAAACTTTAGCAGCAAGACATTATCAAAATGGATGGATTGCAGAACATGAATGTTATAGTTGTCATGCGGATTATGGTTTCCAAGGAACTATGAAAGCTAAATTAGACGGTTATAGACATTTGATGCGTTATGTAACAGAAACATACCATGAGCCAATTCGTTACAGAGGGGAGTTCAATTCTATGAACTGTTACAGCTGTCATGAAGGTTCTAGAACATTCGAAGCAGTTGATGAACATGCTCCAGTTGTAGAGAATTTATTAGGAGAAGATCCTACTATTTCTTGCTTAAACTGTCATGGTCGTGCACATCCTGAGCCTTCTAGAAGAACTCCAGGTAGTAAAGATTATAAGTGGCTTTCAAACCCTAAAGTTGACAAGGTGGTTAACGCAGAAGAGTTGAAGGATTACATTTCAAATATTACTGCTTCTGCAGAATAAACAAGTATAAAGATGAGAAAGGTATTTATAGAAAGTATGTTAGTGATTATTGGTTTAATGATCACAATTCCATACATATTATTTCCAAATCCTTATTTAATGTTCTTATTTGTTTTTATAGCTCAACCATGTATTGGAGTTGCTGTAATTCTAGCACTTTATGAAGTGTATAAAGATTTAACAAAAAAGGATTTACTATAAGTGGAATTCAGTTAAATATAAGGTCTTGTAGAACATTTTAGTTCTACAAGACCTTTTTTACTATTAAAATAGGTAAATTGCCTTTGAATTTTTTATAAATGGAGGAAGAAAACGTGCTGAAAGATAAATTTCAAAGACAAATTAAATACTTGCGATTAGCAGTTACAGATCGTTGTAATTTAAGGTGTACTTATTGTATGCCTGAACACATGCAATTTGTAAAAAAGAATCAGTTACTTTCATTTGAAGAAATGCTTAAAGTAGTTGAGATTTTAGCTAAAAATGGAGTTGAAAAAGTACGCATTACAGGTGGAGAACCTTTTGTGAGAAATGGTTTGATGGATTTTCTATCGAAACTTGTAAAAATTGAAGGTATCAAGAAAGTAGGAATAACTACTAATGGAGTTCTATTAGATAAATACCTTGATCAATTAAAAGAAATTGGTGTGACTTCTATTAATCTTAGCCTTGATGCTACTTCAAAAGAAAAGTTCTTTGAAATTACAAGGCGTGATGATTTTGATAAAGTTTATGCAGCTTTAGAAAAAATGGTAGCATTAAATTTTGATGTCAAAATCAATATGGTTGTGATGGAAGGTAAGAATACGGAAGAAATTATTCCTTTAGCAAACTATGCAAAGAAATTTCCAATAGAAGTAAGGTACATTGAAGAAATGCCATTTAATGGTAAAGGAAAGACAGTAACTAAAAGTTGGAATCATTTAGAGATTGAAAATGAATTGAAAAAAGGATTCCCTGATTTAACGTCAATTGATACTTCAAAATCTAATACAGCTCAACTATTTCAAAGTAATAAAATGAAAGGTAGAGTTGGTATTATCCCTGCATTTACACGTTCATTTTGCGGGTCATGTGATCGTTTAAGATTAACTTCTTTAGGGGAGATACGGAATTGTTTATATGCTAAATCTGGGTTGAATTTAAAAGAAGCTCTTCGGTCAAATATTTCTGATGATGAAATATTGGAATTAATACAATCACACCTTTCAACTAAGAAAAAATCTGGTTGGGAGGAAGAAAAAGAAAATACAGACCAACTTGACTCAATGTCTTTAATTGGTGGATAAAAAAAGGTTGACATTTTTAAAAATGTCAACCTTTTTTATTTATTACTGCATTGCAGTTATTGATAAAATACTTAAGCCTTTTAACCTTGCATTTGGATTGTCTCTTTCTTCAAATGGATCTTCTCCGAGCTTAAATCTCTGACAACTTTCGATAGTTACTGTCATTTTATAACCTTCTAAGCCAGTAAACCAAGCGCCTTGTGTATCTTCTAAATCAGCTTCTACAGCATATACATTAAAATCGCCATCGGGTAAATAAACTGTGTAAACAGACGTTTTAGATTCTTCACCACAATTTGGATTTGTAGCATATTGTCTTAAATGTCCAGTTTCAACTTCGTCATCATTTTTATCCGTGATTGTAATTGTAATTTGTTGTTTTGTAAAACCAACAGTATTATCTGCAAAGAAAGATACTTTTCCTTTTAAAAATTCTTGTGGATAAGATGAGTTTCCTAATGAAATAAGTTTACAACCATTACTTGTAATATTAAATTCAATTTCACCTTTACTACCAAATTGATAATATCCGTTGATTTCAAGTGCAGTAAGAGTATAATCTCCTGGAGCCAAATCAGCTAAAATTACACCATTTGATGCTGTTGCATTAGTACAATCAGAAACTTCTAGCATCTCTGTTAAATTACCTGTTTTTACTGTTGTGCCTTTTGAATCTTTAATAATGATTTCAATGTCTTCGCTATCTTCATAAATCGATTGATCGTTTATGTTGATAACCACTTTTCCGTCTTCTCCTACAGGTACTTCTTCAGAGTCACTACCACAAGAGTGTACTAAAAATGCTAATCCAATTAAGCCTATAATTGTTGTTAGTTTAGAAATGAACTTTATCATAATTATTTTTTTTGATTAAATTTGATGCTTTAAAATTATTAGTAATTGAAAATCAATCATTTGAGACTATTTCTTCTTGATTGATGTTATATTTGCGAAATCGTCTTTAAAAACTGACGCTTAAGTTAATAAATCAGAAAAGAATAATGACTACCGACGCCAAGTATTTTGATGATCTTGTTCAAGCAAGACGTTCAGTAAGAATATATGATCAAGAGCAAGAATTTGACCATAATGCTGTTCAGAGGAGTTTAGAGAGAGCAACTTTATCACCAAACAGTTCAAATATGCAAATGTGGGAGTTCTATAGAATTTCTTCAGATGCATTAAAAAAAGAAGTTGCAGAAAACTGTATGAAACAAAAAGCAGCAACAACAGCAAGAGAATTAGTGCTATTTGTTGTTCGACCATCTTTATGGAAAGATAGAACTGCTTTTAATTTAGATAAAATGAAATCTTCTTTTCCTGAAGAAATGGAAGATAAAGATAAAAATAGAGCATTAAGTTATTACCAAAAACTTATTCCTATCCTTTATAATAATGATAAGTTAGGTGTACGAAGCGTATTTAAAAAATTATACTCTTGGTATGTAGGCACAAAACGTCCAATGGTACGTCAAGTAACAAAAACTGATGTTCGCGTGACATTGCATAAAAGCGTATCATTAGCAGCAATGACGTTTATGTATAGCATGAAAGCAGAAGGTTATGATACTTGCCCTATGGAGGGTTTTGATAGTAAACGACTTAAGAAGCTATTAGACTTACCTAAAGATGCTGAAATAAGCATGATAATAGGTTGTGGCCCTGCTGGGGAAGGAGGAGTCTATAATGATAGGGTTCGGGTGCCAAATCAAGAAGTTATTTTTGAAAGATAAAAAGAAAGGGAGACGTAAACAGTCTCCCTTTTTTCTTATGCCTCTACTGAATTAGCAGTAAAAGGTAAATATTTCACTTTTAAATTTTGATTTTGATGAGCAGGATGAAACAATGTTTTGAGATTTAAAGATCTACCATCGTTATTTAGTAAGATTCTAAATAACGCTTGTTCGTTCGGATTATCACTTATTACCCAAAGATATTTGTAGTCTTTTAAATTGATTGGTTCATCATCTACTTTATTAACATAAGGCACTTCAGAGATGCAAACTTCTTTATTGTAAAAGTCCCATGTTATTAAATGCGGGTTTTCTAAAGAAGAGTCTACTACCTTGATAAAGTGTAGATTATGTACTTTTGCAACATCTTTTCTATGCTTGATTTGTTCCCAAATTGCAGTGACTTCTGTATTGTTCATGATTAACGCTTATAGTTTAATTTGTGACCTTCTATACTAGTAACGTCTAAATTTACATTTTTTTATATAATCATAGTCATAAATTTTTTGTTAATGCATTAGTTAAATTTATAGGGTATTCACCTTTTTTTAGAAATTCTAATAAAATCACTTCTAAAGTCATTTTTAAAGCGTTGCAAAATTTAGTAAGTTTGCGTTGAAAAATAGGAGCGTTTACTCTGTCACTCGATAATATCCGATGTCTAATAACGTGAGATTAAAACAAGGGTTTGATATCAAACTAGTGGGCAAAGCTGAAGAAAGCATTGCTAAAAATATTGATACAACCACAAGATTTGCCATAAAACCAGAAGATTTTCCAGGCATGATTCGCCCGAAATCTTTGGTGAAAGTTGGCGAGAAAGTAAAGGCAGGTGACCCTATCTTAATTGATGGGAAACTAGATGTAATAAAATATACTTCACCTGTAAGCGGCGAAATCGTTGAAATTCAACGAGGAGAACGTCGTAAATTGCTTGCAATTGTTGTGAAAGCAGACAAGCAAATTGAATACAAAGAATTCCCGGTAAAACCGATTGATCAGGTTAGTGCGGAAGACGCGAAAGCAGTAATGCTAGAAAGTGGTGTTTGGCCACAATTAATTCGTCGTCCTTATGCAATAGTTGCAGATCCATCAGACTCTCCGAGAGCTATTTTTGTGTCAGCATTTGATAGCCATCCTTTGGCACCAAATTATGAGTTCACTTTAAAAGGACAAGAAAAATTTATCCAAGCGGGTATTGATGTTCTTAAAAAGTTTGCTCCAAAGGTGTTCTTGGGTCAAAATGGTGCAAAACCATCAGCATTGTTTGATGGGATTGTAGGAGTTGATAAAAACAAATTTACTGGAGCTCACCCTGCAGGTAACGTTGGTGTACAAATACATCATACAGCACCTGTAACTAGTGCTGCAGATGTTGTTTGGACAATTACTCCAGAAGGCTTAGCACAAATTGGTAAACTTTTCAAAGAAGGAAAGTACGATGCTAAAAAAGTGATTGCTGTTGCTGGTCCTGAAGTGGACAAACCAGAATATGTTGAAACATACCTTGGTGCATCAGTAGATACAATTGCAGCTGCTAAAATTAAAAGTAATAATGTTCGTGTTGTTTCTGGTAACATCTTAACAGGATATTCTATCCCTAAAGACGGTTTCTTAGGATATTACTCTAACATGATTACAGCCTTATCAGAAGGAAATAAAGCACGTTTCTTCTTATCTGATGGTTGGTTAGCACCTATCACAAACCGTTTAAGTTTCCACAAAGCCTTTGGCTTACTTGGAGGTACTTCTAAAGAATATGCACTAGATACAAACACAAATGGTCAAGACAGACCTTTTGCTGTAACTGGTAGCTTCGAGAAAGTAGTTCCTATGGATATTTATCCAATGTATCTTCTTAAGGCAATTCTTGCATATGATTATGAGAATATGGAAGCTTTAGGTATTTATGAAATTGCTGAAGAGGATTTTGCTCTTTGTGAATTCATTGATGTATCTAAGCATGATATTCAAAAAATTGTACGTCAAGGTCTTGATACTATGCGTTTAGATTAATTTGGTGCACAATTATTAAGAAGTAAAATATCTTATAAAGAATGAAATTCTTACACGATCTCTTAGAGAAACAAAAGCCTATGTTCGAAAAAGGTGGTAAGCTTGAAAAGCTTTACTATGTTTTTGAAGCAGGTGAAACGTTTATGTTTACCCCTCCGGAGGTAACAAAAGCGAAAGGTGTTCAGGTTCGTGATGCGGTTGATTTAAAACGTGTCATGATGACTGTAGTGATAGCACTACTTCCTGCAATCGTCTTCGGTTTATGGAATGTTGGTTATCAACATCATATTTCTACAGGTGAGGCATCATCTGTAGGTGAGCAATTTTGGATCGGTATACAATTAGCTTTACCAATCATTATTGTTTCTTATGCAGCTGGTGGTATTGTAGAGGCTGCTTTTGCAGTTTTTAGAAGTCACCCAATTACAGAAGGATTCCTAGTAACAGGTATCTTAATTCCTTTGGTATTACCTGCTACTATTCCTTTATGGCAAGTAGCTTTAGCTTCTGCATTTGCAGTATTAATAGCTAAGGAGGTATTTGGAGGTGTTGGTATGAATATCTTGAACGTTGCTTTAACAGCACGTGCATTTTTATACTTCGCTTACCCAGCAGCCATTTCTGGTGATTCTGTATGGACGTACTTAGGAGATGCAGCAACTGTAGATGGTTACACTGGTGCAACATTCTTAGGTTTAGCTGTTGAAGCACAGAAAGCAGGGCAACCTGTAGCAGATTTTGTAGCAAATAGCGTTTTATGGGCATCTAGCTCACAAGATGTAGCTACAAATTCATTCTTAGGTTTAATACCTGGTTCAATTGGAGAAACTTCAGCTTTAATGTGTTTGGTTGGTGCAATAGTATTAATCTGGACTAAAGTTGCTGATTATAGAATTATTTTATCTGGTGTAGTTGGTGCATTAGCAATGGGTTTTATATTAAACATCTTTGCTGGTGATCATACATATTTAGCAATGCCTGCTTACTATCACTTAATTGTTGGTGGTTTTGCATTTGGTATTGTATTTATGGCAACAGACCCAGTTTCTGCTTCTCAGACTAGTACTGGTAAGTGGATTTATGGTGCGTTAATTGGTGTAATGACGGTAATTATCCGTGTATTAAACCCAGCGTACCCTGAAGGCATCATGTTAGCTATTCTTCTTGGGAATGTATTAGCTCCATTGATTGACCACTATGTAGTATCTGCAAACAAAAAACGAAGATTAAAACGTGCAACAGTCTAACGGGTATGTCATCGGTTTTGCAGTAGCAATGACAATCATCTTAGGTGGTGTTTTGTCGTTTACTGCAGTTTCGCTAAATGCGAAGCAAAAAGAAGAAGTAGCTCTTGATACTAAAAAGCAAATTATGCTTTCAGTATTACCAGAAATGAGTGAAGCATCAAAAGCTGAAATGGCTACTATTTATGACAAAAGAATTTCTGTTGTAAATAGTGCTGGAGAAGCAATTACTCCTGATAATCTTGCGAAATTAGATATTTCGAAAGAATGGAAGAAGTTAAAGAATGGACAAGATGCAGTTTTACCAGTTTATAAATTTATGAGCGAAGATGGTAAATCTGTTGATAGTTATATTCTACCAATGTATGGTTATGGGTTATGGAATGATATCTGGGGTTATTTTGCATTAGATGCAGATTTAGTAACTGTAAAAGGTGTTGTTTTCTCTCATAAAGGAGAAACTCCAGGTTTGGGTGCTAGAATTGGCGATGCTCAAATTCAAGACCGTTACAAAGGTAAAAAAATCTTTAATGGTGGTAAATTCACACCAATCGTAATGGTTAAAGGTGAAGGTCACTCAGGTTTACCTACTGATGAAGTAGATGGTATGTCTGGTGCAACTTTAACAGCTAACGGTTTAAATGAGATGGTGAGTAGATATTTAAAAGCTTACGAGCCATTCATTAATAAAGAAAAAGGTACTTCTGCGGTTTCTATGGCCCAGTAGTTCGAAATTTTTGTTTAAATAAATAATAAACGAAAGACATGAGCACAGAAACTGTAGCAGCAAAAAAGTCTGAAGCTTTATTCTCAAAGAGAAGAAAAGCAATCGTGACTGATCCTTTAGATGATGATAACCCAGTTACCGTACAGGTATTGGGTATCTGTTCTGCATTGGCGGTTACTTCTAAGTTAGAACCTACATTAGTAATGGCAATTGCCGTAACATTTGTAGTGATTTTCTCTAACTTAATTGTATCTCTTTTACGTAATGCTATCCCTCAACGTATCCGTATTATCGTTCAGTTGGGTATTGTAGCATCTCTTGTAATTATCGTAGATCAAGTGTTAAAAGCTTATCTATATGATGTATCTAAAGTTGTAGGTGTATATGTAGGTCTAATCATTACAAACTGTATTGTAATGGGACGTCTAGAAGCATTTGCAATGGCAAACAAACCTTATGATTCAATTCTTGATGGTCTTGGTTCATCATTTGGTTATGCATGGGTAATCTTGGTAGTAGCATTCTTTAGAGAATTGTTAGGATCAGGTACTTTATTTGATATCCGTGTTCTTCCAGAAGCTTATGTAAATAATGGCCTTATGACTTCACCAGTGGGTGCATTCATCTTAATTGGTCTTATTATTTGGGTACAGCGTTGGAGAAACGGTTACGTAGAAGAAGCTTAGAACATCATTAACATTAAAAAGACGACGAAATAATGGATTTATTAAATCTCGCAGTCAAGTCGATTTTTATCGACAACATGGTGTTTGCTTATTTCTTAGGTATGTGTTCTTATTTGGCCGTATCAAAGAAAGTAGACACAGCATTAGGTTTAGGCGCAGCGGTAACGTTTGTATTAACGATTACTGTACCATTAAACTGGCTTGTTTATAATTATATTTTACAAGAAGGTGCTTTGTCTTGGATTAGCGAATCTTATGCTAACGTAGACTTATCTTTCTTGACATATATCCTTTTCATCGCAGTTGTAGCTTCAACGGTACAATTGGTTGAAATGGTAATTGAGAAATTCTCTCCATCATTGTATGGTTCATTAGGTATTTTCTTACCATTGATTGCGGTAAACTGCTCAATTTTGGGTGCTGCATTCTTTATGGTTCCAAGAGATTACACTATTGTTGAATCTACAGTATATGGATTCTCTTCTGGTTTAGGTTGGTTACTTGCTATCATCGCACTTGCGGCTATCCGTGAGAAAATGAAGTATTCTAACGTTCCTGCTCCATTAAAAGGTTTAGGTATCACATTTATCATCACTGGTTTGATGGGCTTGGCATTTATGTCATTCATGGGTATTTCTTTATAATCTTTTTAAGAGATAATACAGAAAAGGTATTTCCTTCGGGAGATACCTTTTTTTGTTTATAATGTATTAGTTATTCTTTTTATTCTTAAAACTAATGTGCAATTTCAAGCTATGAAAATTTTACTTTTTGGTATAGCGAAAGATATAATTGGATCTTCAATATTAGAGCAAAAACTTACAAAAGATGGGGTGACATCAGCAGATTTACTATCATCTTTAAAAGAAGAATATCCTGAGTTATCTAAATTAAGATCTATAGCTTTAGCTGTTAACGGTGAACACTCTTTAGGTGAAGAAATTTTAAGAGAGGAAGATGAAGTTGCTTTAATTCCTCCTATGAGTGGGGGATGATTTTTTGATGTATTAAGATTAAATAATTAATTCATGATTGAGTTAAAAGAACAAAAGGATATTAATATATCAGATATTATTGATAGTGTAAAATCTGATTATTGTGGTGCTGTAGATATATTTATCGGCACAGTAAGAGATAATTTAGTTGGTAAAAAAGTAACTAAATTATTTTTTGAAGCTTACACTCCGATGGCAATTAGTGAATTGAGTAAAATTGCGGATACTGTAAAAGAAAGATACAAGGCGGATAAAGTTAGTATCGTTCATGCGGTAGGAGATTGCCTTGTTGGAGAAACTGCTGTAGTAATTGCTGTATCTACACCCCATAGGAAAGCTAGTTTTGAGGGATGTCAATATGCTATTGATACCTTAAAAGATACAGTCCCAATTTGGAAACGAGAATATTTTGAAGATGGGTCACATTGGGTGTTTTCACATCCTTAATAAATTCGTCGATATTTTTATCGTATTTTATGGGTATAAACTCAACAAAAAAGCCACTGCCAAATTTTCATTGGAGTGGCTTTCTTTATCAACATTAAAAATAAATAGGCTACCATAAAAATATAGCATTATGTCTGCCTATCTATATTATCGTGGCATTTCAACTTCCGTAAATTCATTTTTATTAGCATCACATAATGGACACGTAAATGAGCTAGGGAGTGATTCAAATTTAGTGTTTTGAGGTATTCCCTCATCTGGCATTCCAATACTTTCGTCATAAATACTTAAACAACTTTGGCATTGGTAAACCTTTTCTATTACAGAAGTTGCATTCAATTTTTTAGGTTTGTCATCACCATAATTGCTGTTGTCAAGTTGTTCATAATAAAGGTGACTCAATTCTATCAGAATAGGAGGTATAGCCTCTTTAGGAACTCTTTTAACAAAGGTGGTATACTTCGGTTCATTACAATTAAAATCTTTAGCGTAAAGAACGTTATACATATCATTATTACTTGATGGAATACTTTCTATAACCACTGAAGTAAATAGTATGATAGGCTTTGTTTTAATAGTAAAAGTTAAACCATAAGTACTAATGTCTTGTTTGTCTAAAGCACGTACAAGGAAGTTTTTTAATTCTAAGGCTTCTTGATCTAAAACTGGTAAATGCCAATTTAACTCAAGAGAGGAATGCCTTACATTGATTCCAAATTTACCTAAAAGCTTTTCCCAATTAATAATATTTTTACTATCAATACCTTTAACTATAAAAGATTTCCATGGAGTTAATGTGATTTTGCCAATGTTTGTTTTTAGACATAATTCACATAATTCTTTAAGGAAGGGGATATCAAATTTATTATTTCTCCAATAGAGACCCAACCAATATTTTCCACTAATCATACGGTGCATTCCTTCATAATAAGGAAAAGGACCAGAAGGGAGCGTTAATTTTTTATTGATACTAATTGTATTGATATCTAAAGTTGAAATAATAGTATTCCACACTTTAGTGCTTTCAATAGGAATGCCTATTGTGTATTCGTTCTCAAATGTCTTAACAACTTTCGCAATGTCATAATTGTAAATAAGGTTAGGACATTCCCATAATATTTCTCCCTGTTCTTGTTCTCTAATATAAAGATGCCAATACCCTTCTTTCTCTGCTGCTATAAAGTTTAATTGCCCAGTAAAAAGTGGGACCATAGTCTGCGCAGGGTCTGTAATATTTATCTTTAATTTAGGCTGGAAATCAAAAGTATCTAAAATGTAATGGTATGTATGCGCTGCTACCCATGAAGTACTTGGGATAACATCTAAAGCAACATAAGAAGTAACTATATTTTGATAAGATTCTCCATCACAATCAAAAGTGGTTTTAATTGATTCAAAAGTTTCTTTTAAAGTATTTCTAGGAATATTTGGAGAGGCAAAAAGGATATCTTGGCGAGATCCAAAATGTAAATGCTCAACATTTAATTCTTCAGCAACTTGAATAATTTTTAAAAGATCACCAGGAGAAGAAATGCCTCCCTTAATGAAAACTCTTACTAAATCTTCTTTTTCTAATGTATCGTATTCTACTTGTTCAAGCATGACATATATATTTTTAAGAGGAGTACCCTTTTGAGATCATTAATTAGACTGTTAGTGTGTCGTTCACCTTTAACATTTCTTGAATTTCGGTTTTACAACTTCCACAACCAAGTCCTGCTCCGGTTTTTTCGCATAAAGTATTTAATGTGGTACAACCTTCAGCCATAGCTTTTTGTAGATTTCCACTTCCAACATTTCCACAAGAGCAAATAACTTCACCCATAAGTGGTTCTGCATCACTTTTTCCTCTTAGTAATTCCGTTCTACGGTCACCAAGTTCTGTCTTTAGTTCAATAAGTTTTTTATAATCTGCAAATTCAGATTTATCACCTAAAAGAATAGTACCAACAAGTTTATCATCTTTAATGATGCACTTTTTGTAGAAAGCTTCGGCTTTATCTAAAAGAATAACTTCTTCATAACTTTTGTCTTTACGAGGTACATCAATTATACCCAATGAACAGAGATTAAGGTCAGAAAATTTTAGGATGTTCATTGGAAGAGTACCTGAATAACGACTGAGTAAATCACCAGAAATAAACCTTGCACATACGTCAGCTTGTTCTTCTGCACCAGCAGTAGTACCATTCATTTTCTCTTCAAATTCAGCTATTTCACCAATAGAGAAAATTGAAGAGTCAGAAGTTTGAAGGTATTCATTAACCACTAAACCTCTTGATGCTTTTAGGCCACTTTCTTTACCAAGTTCTATATTTGGTCTAGTTCCGATAGCATACACAATAGCATTACTTTCTAAAGTTCTACCACCTTTTAATTTTGCTTTATATGTTTTATCACCTGCTTTTTCGATAGTCTGTACCTGTTCGTTTAGTAAAACCTCAATGCCTTTGTCTTCTACATTATTTAGAAGAAGTTCACTAGCAATAGGGTCAAGCTGCCTATCCATTAATCTACCAGCCAATTGAACAATTGTAACCTTAATATTAATTTCTCTTAGAGATGCAGCAAGTTCTAATCCTAAAAGACCACCACCGATAATAATAACAGAGCCATCTTTATTAAGGTATTGTTTTAAATCATCAGCATTTTTTTTGTTCCTCATAGTAAATACACCTTCCATATGGATAGGTACATCTGCAGGAACAAAAGGGCGACTACCAGTAGCAATAATTAATTTGTCGTAGCTAAATTCTTTTCCAAATTGATCTACTATAACCTTTCTTTTTCTGTTAATATTTAAAATTGATTTACTTAAATGTACTTTCACACCAAGTTCGTCAAATTCATCAAGTGCATTAAATTTCTGAAGGTCCTTCCATAATAAGGTTTCATTTACGTATTCCGGTAAAAGTACACGGTTATAGAATGGGGTACTTTCTTTTGAAAACACTTCAATTTCATCTTCCTTATTAATACCTCTATAGGTGTGTATAAAACGATAGGCAGCTGCTCCTGCACCAATAATCAGAATTTTTTCTTTTGACTTTTGATACTTGACAACTTGTGCAGCAGAGAATTTAAAGTCAGGTTCTTTAGAGATAGGATCAATTTTGTTTGCTGTTAGATTGTTAGTTCTAGCAAATATTTGATTACTGATTTTACCCCAGTGCATTGGCATAAAAATCACGCCTTGCTTAATATCTTGTGAGACGTTTACGTTTACTCTACACTCACCTCGTTCAGTTTGAATTACTGCTGTTTCTCCATCTTTTAAACCTCTTGTTAATGCATCGTTAGGGTGTATTTCTAAGAAAGGAAGTGGAATGTGTTGATTAAGTTTGTTTACTTTTCCCGTACGTGTCATGGTGTGCCATTGATCACGAATTCGGCCTGTGGTTAAGATTAAAGGTAGTTCACTGTTTACAGAGTCACTTGTGTTTTCTACACCAGTACAGACAATTTGAGCCCTTTTATTTGGTGTGAAAAATTGATTATCTGTAAACAAACGGTCTGTACTTTTACCATTTTTATAAGGCCATTGTACAGAACGGTCTTTTTTAAGAATTGTATAATCTAATTCGGAAATATCAATGTTTGTTCCCTTTGTTAGTAATGCATGTTCTTTAAATATTTCTTCAGTTGAATTGTAATCAAAACCATGGTAACCCATTTTTTGAGCAAATCTACAGAATATTTCAGTATCTGGTAACGCTTCTCCCGGTGCTGGAATTACACTTTCTAAATGACTTATTCTTCTTTCAGAATTAGTCATTGTACCTTCTTTTTCTAACCAACCTGCAGCTGGTAAGATAAGGTCTGCATGTTCAATAGAGTCAGCTTTATTAGAGATGTCTTGAACAACAACAAATTTAGCTTTTTTGAGTGCTTCTTCTACAAATTTAGAATCTGGTAAACTTACCATTGGGTTTGTACATACAATCCAAATTGCTTTCATTTCTCCAGAATGAAGCGCCTCAAACATTTCAGTAGCTGTTTTACCGGGTTTCTCTTGGATATGATCCACGCCCCAATAATCTGCTATTTTTTGTCTATGGTCAGGGTTTTTTAAATCATGATGTGCAGCAAGTAGAGATGCCATACCACCAACTTCACGTCCGCCCATTGCGTTAGGCTGACCAGTTAATGAAAAAGGTCCTGCACCTACTTTACCAATCTGACCAGTAATCAAGTTCAAGTTAAGTAAAGCAAGGTTCTTATTGGTACCCTGAGCACTTTGATTTAAACCCATAGCCCACATATTGATAAAGCCTTTCGCATTACCAATATATCTAGCAGCAAGTCTTATTTTATCAATTGTGATCCCTGTAATAGCAGAAGCTTCTTTTAAAGTTCTTGCTAAAACTTCTTTTCTATATGTATCAAAACCATCAGTGTGGTTCTTAATAAATTCCCAATCTAAATCACCCTCTTCAATAATAGCTCTACCAATTGCTTGGTAAAGTACCACATCTGTACCTGGGTTTAATTGTAAATGTAAATCTGCAATTGCACAAGATTGTGTTTTTCTTGGATCTACTACAATAATTTTTGTTGATGGATTTTCTTCTTTATGTGCTTCAATTCTTCTGAATAAAATAGGGTGACACCATGCAGGGTTTGCACCAGCAATCATAAAAGTGTCAGCGTGTTCTATATCATCATAAGCAATTGGAACAGTATCTTCGCCAACTGTTTTTACATAACCAACAACAGCAGAACTCATACAAAGCCTTGAGTTGGTATCTATGTTATTAGTTTGGAAAAAACCTTTGGTAAGTTTATTCGCTAAATAATATTCTTCTGTTAAACATTGGCCAGAAACATACATTCCTACAGCATCTGGACCGTGTTTTTTAATTATAGATTTAAATACTGCAGATGCCCTAGTAAGTGCAGTATCCCAATCAACACGTTGTAATTCATGTTGACTACTCCAACGCATTTGCGGATATAATAATCGATCTGAAGTTTCTTGTACTACATAATGTAAGTTCATTCCTTTGGAACATAACTTTCCTTTGTTTACAGGGTAGGTAGGGTCTCCGTCAACAGTAATTTTACCTTTAGCGTCTTTGTTGACATTAATACCACATCCTACACCACAGTAAGAACAAGTAGATTTATATGTAGAGCAATTTTTCATAATCTTTCAGTGCTAATTTTAAAACGAGGGAAATGTTTTCACATTTCCCATCGACAGCATGTGTTTGTTTTATATAGAGAAACATATACTTCTAAAACTAATAGCGTACTAGTTGGAATAGTAAGTTGTTTTAGCTGAATACGTAATCCATGTCTCAAAAGTAAGTAATTTTACGTAAAAATACGTATAAATAGAGATTAATTTTTAAGTAATTATCAATTTTAGTCATTTTTAGGCATAAAAAAACCTACTAAGTAACTAAGTACTTAGTAGGTTTACTGAGAATAGAGGTAAGCTTATAAGCCTAACTCATTCTTTAGTGTTGGCATCTCATTAATTTTTGAAATTAGTTCAACCGCACTTTTTACACCCATTTTTTTCATTATGTTAAATCGATGTGTTTCAACAGTACGAACACTTTTGTTTAAAATGCTAGCAATATCTTTGCTTGATTTACCGTGAGCTACATATTGTAAAATCTCTTTCTCTCTTTTTGTAAGGTCTATTTTTTCTTCGTTATGATTTAGAGTTGGAGCTACTGGAGTAGCACCTGTCTGTTTCATATTCAAATATCCTTCTACAAGAACTTTAGAGATATCACCACTGAAATATTTTTTCCCTTCTTTTACAGTTTTTATTGCTTTTAAAAACTCATCACTGCTAGAATCTTTTAATAAGTAACCGCTAGCACCTTTTTCTGCGGCATCTAATATATATTCTGCATCATCGTGCATAGAAAGTATAAGTACTTTTGTTGTAGTACTGTACTCATTAATTTTTGAAGTGGCTTCAATGCCATTCATAATAGGCATTCGAATATCAATTACTAAAACATCTGGCTTTAATGCTTTACATAAATCCAATGCTTCCTGTCCGTTAGCTCCTTCTCCAATGACATTAATTTCATGGCTATTCTCTAGGAGTAGCTTAATGCCATTACGTACTACAACATGATCGTCTGTTAGTACTACTGAAATTTGATCCATTAATTAATATTTTGTTGATGTGAGTTATTTATATCGCAATATATAAAAATTACTTAGTTTTCCTTATTAATCGGTACTTCTACTGAGATAGTCGTTCCATTTCCTAAACTAGAGTTTACATCAATTGTTCCCCCTACAAAACCGGCTCTTTCTTTCATGTTTAATAGACCATTTCCACCACCTCTAATTTGTAAGTTTTCCATATCAAAACCTTTACCATTGTCATTTATAATGATTTCCATAATTTCAAAATCATGATTTAAGGATATACTTACAGCTTCCGCTTCAGAATATTTAATAGCATTATTTACAGCTTCTTGAACAATTCTATAAATATTTGTCTCAATATGTTTTTCAAATCTTTGATTAAAATCAGATTTATTATCAAAATTAACCTGTACATCAGAAAGTCTACTAGTTTCGTTAGCAAACCTTGTTAGTACTGCATTTATACCATAATCGCCCAATGTATTAGGAGATAAGTTGAAAGAAACTCTACGTACTTCTCTTATAATTTTCTTTAATAATTTATTAGATTCTTTAAGCTTCCCCGTAGCACTTTTTACATGCGAGGAGTCGATAGACTCTAAACTAAATTTTAATGCAGTAAGTAGTTGCCCAATTCCATCATGAATATCTTTAGAAATACGACCTCTTTCTTCTTCTTGTCCTTTTAATATTAACAGTGATCTCGATTTCTGAGATTCAATATGCTTGTCTATTTCTTCTTGGTTAATTTCTTTAGAACGTTCTTCTGCTTCTTTCTGCTCCGTAATATCTCTACCTAAAAGTATTATTTGAGGTTCATACGTATGGAGTAGGCTAATTGTAGTTTCAATCCAAATGTAATCTCCTTCCGAATCAGTAACTTGAAGTGTACCTATCCAAGTATCTTCTTGTAAAATAGATTCTAGAATTTCTTGAATCATTTCTTCCTTATAATCTTCCCTAGTGAGCCATTCGAAGATTGACTTTGGTAACTGCTTTCTATCGAGTTTTAATATATCTATGAAATGCTCTGAAATTGAAATAAAATTGCCTTTTGTGTCTGTTTTTCCTAGTGTTACATTTAATAATTCTTCATTATCTTTTGCTTCTGATAAGAACTGATAAGATTGCCCTAAAGACCTATACAATTGATCTACTTCATTAATTTTTTCTTGATTAAGAAGCTTAGCTTTCTCTAATTCATCAATTGTTTTTTTAGTTCTTCTTGCTGTAGGTCTAAAAACGTAAGCTAATTCAAGGAACAGAATAATTAATGTAATAATAAAGAGTAGGAGAGATGTATTCTGAAGGTCAGCTAATTTCTTATTTGCATCTTCTGAATAGATATCTACTAAATTATCCATATTGCTTAAATAGTACCCTTCATTTACTAAAATCTTATCACTAGTTTTTAATTCACTATTCAGATAGAATGCAGTCACTGTTTGTAGAATATCTTCGTGAAAAATGGTCATCTTATTGTATAATTGATCTGCTTTTTGCTGATATACAATATTGTCTATTTCCTTGTTGTGTTTACCTAATTCTACGTGTACTGCAGCCCATTCATCTATGGAACTTTTTAGCTCCTCTAAGTAAGGTGATGTTTTACCTTGTTCTACTAATAAAACACATTTGGTAATTTTCTGACTTAGCATTCTTTGTTTACCAGCCTTATTAATAATATCGGCATCTATACTTTGTCTTTGTGAAAATGAATAAAATATTGCTTGAGAAAGTGATAGCAATAAAATTATTACTGTGATTGCTGTAAAATATAAGTTCCATAGTTTATTAAAACTTAAATTTTCTATTCGATTCGCTAGTGTAGGAGGTACTGTTTGCTTGTTCATAACTAAATTCAATCTGCACAGATAATATCTATATGATTTTTTTGAAAGATATCACTTTTTAAGATGAATAGAGAATACAGCGTATTTTTAGTTGAGAATTCTTCCTTAAAAAAGAAAAGGTTACTTCAAAACTATTGAAGTAACCTTTAAGGGTAATTATAAAAATTAATCAGTTATGAAAAATATTTTTCCTTCGTAATGGAAATCTACATTTACTTTTTCTCCAGGCTGATCACTTTCTGAATCTATCTTATTCATTTCGAAAGAAGCATCTATAATAAGTGTTTTATCACTTTTTTCTGTAATTGTAAATGATTGGATAGTCAATCCCGTGTCATCATGGGTTTTAGCATACATTGTAGTTACATCATTTACTTGAGTAGAGATACCAGCAAAATTGATGGCATAATCTGGAGCAGTATTTCCATTATCAGCATCGTTCCAATCACTACCCTTAGAATAATTTCCTTCTAATCTTTTTGGAGAAGTGGCAGAAGTAGATAAACTGATATGTAACATATTCGTTAAGAATTCTTCTCCATCATATTCGTCTAATTTTTCTATTGCAGATACATCGTCTAAAAATGCGATATCAAAGAATCTACCTGAAGAATCAGTAAGATAAGTTTCATGTTGTTGGCCAGCAGCACCATTTATTGTAAATACTTCTTCACCATTTATACTAATACTCCCTTTTCCTGCCATGTTTGTTATAGGTGCAGTGGTATCATCATCCATAACTTGCATAAAATCTTCATATTCAGATCTTATCATGTTAATTGTATCAGTTTCTGTTACTCCATCTTCAGTAAACTCCATTGAAAATGTAAATTCTTCTTCTGTTAAATCAATTACATTTAATTCTATAATATCATCATCTAATTTTACTTTTAATCTTTCTTCAGAATTATCTAACCATTCCCAGATACCAATTCCTTCAGAGGTAATTAATGCTCCATCTTTTGTGAAATAAGCAAAGAAATCGTCTTCATCTTTCCAAATATTAGTAAGAATAAGGGTTTTATCAGAAAACGTTTCAGTAACAAGGCTACCTGTCATGTTTATTTTTTCTTCAGGATTATCTTCTTTAATAAGTTCGATTTCAATGTTACCATCGTTGTTCAAAACTTTTATAGTTCCGTATCCTTCTAAATCGATAATTGTATCAGATTCAATTTCATAATTACCATAAAATAATAAGTCTTTTTCTTCTACAAGGTTTCTTGCGTTAGAACTATTTACACCTTGAACGGTAGCAAGGCCCTCAATTGTAAAAGCAATACTTGATATTTCACTAGCAGAACTAATTTCCCAAGTAGCATCAAAAGGCTCTGTAGTAGATATGTAAGGAGTAGGTGTATCAGGATTAATGTTATCTTCTTGTGTACAAGCTGCGAATAAAGACGTAATTAGCAACAATACAATTAAGTGTTTGAAATTTTTCATAGGTTTACTTTTTTAGGTTTTTGAGTTGGTTGACTTAACGGAGTTGTTTGTAAATGTTTTCAAAAAATAAAAATATTTATACATCTTACTTTATATAGTTATATTTTATTTTAAAATACCTTAAAAAAGGCCAAATAATTGATAATCTTTACTATGTAATCTTTCTGTTGAAAATCATAAATACATGATTTTTAATATGTCATATTAGTTTTTATGTCAAGTTGTTGTGGCTAACCTTGTACTTCTGTTTAATTGTAAAACTAAATTGGTTTATTTTAGATGCTTTATCAATATCACTTTTAAAGCATAATTATTATATAGCTAAAAAAAATAGGACTCCTGATTTAATCAGAAGTCCTATTAATTAGGTAATCATAATATAACTTAGAGAAAGCACCCTCAAGGGAGAGTGCTTTCAATCATTTACTTTTCACCTATTTTTTCTCGTAAAGTCCTACGAATACGGTATCATCTTCTATCTTGATTGGAAATGTTTCGATAGAATCCTCGCATCCGTTTAAATTTTCACCCGTTTCGAGTGAAAATGTCTTTTTATGATAAGGGCAGGCTACTTTAGGTGTTTCTCCTTCTGTACCAATGATTCCTCTAGAAAGAATCATTTGTTTTTTATGAGGACAAAGGTTTTGAGTAGCAAACCATTTATTTAAAACAGTAAAATTGAATACAGCAATTTGATCGCCATCATGGGAGATTGTTGATCCACCATTTTCAGGGAAATCATTTACATGACCTGCATTAACCCATGTAGTAACTTGTTCTAGTGTATTATGTTCAAATGTCATTTTCTTTCAATTTAGTTTTACCAAGCAACTGGGAATTTTTGATCTCTATCTCTTTTAAATTTAAGCGTAGGATCGTCTTGATCTGTATTACTGAAATGCGCAAAACGCTTACGTATTTCTGGATTTTTGACAGCTTCTTTCCATTCACAACTGTAATGTGCTTTCAAAACCTCCATGTCAGATTCTAGTTGTTCTCCAATTCCTAAAGAATCTTCTACAACAACTTGTTTTAAGTACTCTATTCCTCCTTCTAATTTATCTAACCAAGGTGCAGTTCTTTGTAAAGGTTCTGCAGTTTTGATGTAGAACATTAAATATCTATCAATGTATTTGATAACAGTTTCTTTATCGATATCACCAGCTAATAGAACGGCATGTTTAGGGTTTGCACCACCATTACCACCTACATAGAGATTCCATCCTTTTTCTGTAGCAATTACACCAAAGTCTTTTCCTCTTGCTTCTGCACATTCTCTAATACAACCCGATACACCACCTTTTAATTTATGTGGAGAACGAAGTCCTTTGTATCTATTCTCTATTTCGATAGCAAAACCAACGGAATCATGTAGACCGAAGCGACACCAAGTACTACCAACACAACTTTTTACAGTTCTAAGTGATTTACCATAGGCATGACCACTTTCAAAACCTGCATCAATAAACCTTTCCCATATTAATGGAAGATCATTTAGTTTAGCACCAAATAAGTCAATACGCTGACCACCAGTTATTTTTGTGTATAGATCAAACTCTTTTGCTACTTCTCCAATAACGATTAATTTATCTGGTGTGATTTCTCCACCTGCAATACGAGGTACTACAGAATAAGAACCACCTTTTTGGATATTTGCTAAGAAACGATCGTTTGTATCTTGAATTGTTGCTTCTTTAAGAATTAAATCGTTCCAAATAGAAGCTAATAAAGAACCAACTAATGGTTTACAAGTTTCGCATCCACCACCTTGACCATATTTAGCCAATAGCTCATCGTAAGTTTTGATTTCATTGACTTTAATAATGTCAAACATCTCTTGACGAGTATACGTAAAGTGTTCACAGATTTCCTTACGGATTACTGTACCCATTTTCTGTAGTGTATCTTCTAAGATATTGTTGACCATTGGCATACAGCCACCACAGCCTGTACCAGCTTTTGTAGCTTTTTTTAGACCATTGATATCCGTAACACCATCGTCTTTAATACTACAACAGATATCTCCTTTAGTTACATTTTCACAAGAACAAACTTGTGCAGTATCTGGTAATGCATCCACTCCAATTGCAGCTCCACCATCTCCCGTAGCTTTTATAATTAAATCTTGCGGATGAGGAGGTAACGCCATCTCGTTGATAAACATTTGATGGAGCATGTTATAATCTTCTGCGTCACCAATTAAAATACCACCAAGAAGTTTGCTTCCGTCTTCTGAAATATTAATTCTCTTGTAGATGCCATTTTGTTGATCATTAATAGTGATCGGAAAATGTAAGGTATTTTCACAGAATGGATCTCCAAAACTTGCAACGTCTACACCAATTAATTTTAATTTGGTAGACATATCGCAGCCAGTAAATGTATAGTCGATGTTTTCGTTGGCAATTTGTTCTGCCACAACTTCTGCCATGTCATAACCAGGAGCAACAAGACCGTAGATCATATTTTCATAAGAAGCACATTCACCTATTGCAAATATCTTCTCATCGTTTGTTTGCATCAAAGAATTGACAATAAAACCACCTCTATCTGCTGTTTTTATATTAGCAGCTTTTCCTAATTCGTCTCTTGGTCTAATACCAGCTGATATAATAAGCATATCAACATCTAAAGTTGTATCATCAGAAAAAGACAAACCAGTCATTATATCATTATCACCTGCAATTTCCGAGGTAGCTTTACCAAGAAGGATCTCTATACCGATATCCTCCATTTTACTTTTTAGTAAATCACCACCTACTTCATCAATTTGTCTTGGCATTAAGCGAGGAGCAAATTCAACTACAGATGTTTTTAAATTCATATCAATTGCAGCTTTTGCGGCTTCAAGACCTAATAGCCCTCCACCTAAAACAGCTGCAGTTTTGGCTTTCTTCCCAAAAGCCATCATTAACTCTAGATCTTCAATTGTTCTATAGACAAAAACACCTTTTTTATCTACACCTTTAATAGGAGGAACAAAAGCAGAACTACCAGTAGCTAAGACTAAGTAGTCGTATGAATACGTAGAATTTGTGTGTGTAGTTATAGTTTGTTGTTCTCTGTTTATAAGAGATACTTTTTCACTTGTAATAAGATCGATACCATTTCCTTTGTACCAATCACGAGAAGCCATAGATAGTTTTTCTGCATTTTCATCTTCAAAATAAGCACTTAAATGTACTCTGTCGTATGCAGGACGAGGTTCTTCGCCTATGACAGTGATAGAAGCTGTGGTATTTTTATCTATAAGTTTTTCACATAACTTATAGCTGACCATTCCGTTTCCTACGATTACTATTTTTGTCATAATTGATTCTTTTTGTTATAATTTTAAGTAAAACTACGTATAAATACTTAAAAGTCAATAGCAGATACTTAAAAAAGTAATAATTAGATGAAAAAAGTACTTTTTAGAATGATTTTAATTAAGTAATTATAAGTAGATATTACTTTTTGGTAACTAGAATAATTCCAAAAATTGTATTGAATACTTATTATTATTACGTAATACTAGGTAGTTGTATTACTAATTGTAAAATGATTTTACTTTTAAGTACCAAAGTGCTTTTCTAAATTTTACTGTTTATTATATATAGTAAATTTCATACAACTCTTTGGACAATAGTTTTTAGCGTATTTGATCAAATTATAGATTGACAAATAGGAAGCATGGTAATTTGTTTGTGTAACTGTTTTTAGTCAAATAATACGTATTGTTTTTATTTCTACGTAATTATACGTAATATTGTAATATCAACAATAAAAAATAATACTATGACACCTACTTTTCACTTAATTGGCGCTGGACCTGGAGATGCAGAATTACTTACTTTAAAAGCTCTTAGAGTACTTAAAGAGAGTAAAGTAGTTTTGTACGATGCGTTAGTTTCTCAAGATATTTTAGATTTCATTCCAGAGAGTGTAGAAAAAATATATGTTGGGAAAAGAGCTGGAGCTCACTACTTAAAGCAAGAAGAAACAAATGCTTTAATAGTTGAAATGGCTTTTAAATATGGTTCTGTTACAAGATTAAAAGGAGGTGATTCATTTGTTTTTGGTAGAGGACAGGAAGAAATTGAATATGCAGAATCTTTTGGTATAGATTCTTATGTAGTACCAGGTATTTCTTCTTCATTAGCAGGACCAACTTTGGCAGGAATTCCTGTTACTAAAAGAGGTGTAAATGAGAGTTTTTGGGTAGTAACAGCAACTACTTGTTCGGGTGGGTTATCCAAAGATTTAACGCATGCCGCAGCATCTTCTGCAAC
The DNA here is from genome assembly GCF_003970675.1 of Flammeovirga pectinis. Taxonomy (GTDB): domain Bacteria; phylum Bacteroidota; class Bacteroidia; order Cytophagales; family Flammeovirgaceae; genus Flammeovirga; species Flammeovirga pectinis. The sequence goes on along the minus strand of NZ_CP034562.1, from coordinate 2,591,258 downwards.
AATTGTTGTCTTAATGGGAGTAGGGAAACTAGAATTGATTGCTCAATTATTTTCTATGTACAGAAATGAAGATGAACCTATTGCCTTGGTGCAAGATGCGTCGTTGCCTACTCAAAAAGTTGTTATTGGTACATTAAAAGATATTGTTGAAAGAGCAAATGAAAGAGATGTTAGACCCCCAGCTGTGATAGTAATTGGTGAGGTTGTAGCATTAGGTAAAGAAAGTGAAATAGTTGCAGCATCTTCCAATAGTAAGATGTCTGTATAAATTATAAAGAAATAGTAAAACTCAAAAAGGGGATTCACATTGTGGGTTCTCTTTTTTTTTCTGGTATTACTTCTACGAATTTAAAAACCTACTCACGCTATTAAATGATTGAAAGTATTCAAATAGAAATATTAATTATTTAGACTGTTTTTGATAAGTTACCATAGATCAATTTTGTTTATAATTAAACATGGTAAGTTTGTGTAGTCAAAAAATAAAACATTACAATTATGAATTTAAAAAAAATATACCTTTCAATCTTTGCTATTACATTATCAGTTATTGCATTATTATATGGAATTAAACCTCAATGGTTTACAGATACTTTTTTAGAAGCAAATATGATTATATCAACAGATGCAGCACATATATTAAGAGCAGTATCTGGCTTATACCTTGCACTTATTGGTTTCTTTATTTATGGAATATTTAATGAGAAATATACCGATGCAGCAATCATTGTTACTGCTGTTTTTTGCTTTGGTTTAGCGGCAGGGAGGTCAGTAAGTATTCTTTTTGATGGTGTACCATCTCCATTATTATTGTTATATGTAATTATGGAATATAGTATTGTACCATTAGCTTACCTTTTATTAAAGAAAACATCACCTTCAAATTATAATGAAGTTAGTCTTGCTTAAATAGACAACTATTATCGCTTTTTATTCAACTATTTTGTTTGTTATTGAATGACCTTTGTAGTGAATAAAAACAAGACAATAATTTAAGTAGTTATTCTGAGAATTATGGATAACTACTTTTTTAGTATTATAACTTTATTAAAAATTCGATTCTATGAAAAAGAGATTCATTGCAGTATTGCTACTTTTTGCAACAAATAGTGTGTTTAGTCAAGATATATCTTTTCAAGATGCTAAAACATCTGTAAAAACAGAGAAGAGGATATTTCTTACAGAGAATTTAGAGTTACCTTCTGACGAAATCTCTCAATTTTGGATTATTTATGACAAATATGAATACGAAAGAACACTTCTTGTTGACGAGAGGTTCTCAATAATAAAAGATGCTGTTAATATGGAAGGTAGTTATTCCATAGATGAAAAATCAAAAGATGTTGATTTATTAATTGACCTTCAGGAAGATGAGTTGAAGTTGAAAAAGAAATACTTAAAAATAATGAGGAAAGAATTATCCGAAGAAACAGTAGTAAGGTTTTTTCAATTAAACGAATTTTCTGATAGTTACTTTAAAGCTTCTTTATTAAATGGAGTGAAATTATTAAGTAGGTAACAATATAAAAGGGTAGAAAAAGTAGTTTTAAAATAGGTGTGTTTTTTGTAGTTTGTAAGAGAATAATTAAAAAAAATCTATTACTATGAAAACCTACATTAAATTTTCACTACTTTTTTTAGTCACTGCATTTACATTAATTTCTTGTGGAGACGATGATTCAAATGTTAACCCCGAGACTATTAAGCAGATTTACTTTGCATCCGATGATTCTGTAGAGATATCAGTACCTGGATTATTAGATACAACATTAGTAGATGTTCAAAGTTTATTTGATGCAGATGCTAAGATCATAAAAATGATATTGCAAGGAGAGGTAGATGTTCCTGTAGAATTTCAGCCAATTTTAGGATTAAAAGCTCCTGCAGTTATCGAGTTAGCGGCAGATTTAACTACAGTAACTTATAATTCAAATGGGTCTTATTCATTTACTATTGATGAAACTGAAGAAATTACACAATTAGTAAATATTCGTATTACAAACCCTTTGACAGGCAATGAGTTTTGTCAAGAAGTGGAATCAGAAAGTGGGCCGCTTGGTCGAGCGGTGACAGCTACAGAAGTTTTTGTATGGGATTCTAGTAAGAATAAATATAAAGTCGATTTGGATGTGTTGTCAGAGGTCTTTCCTGGAGCTACAGTACCTAATGTAACTATATGGCAAAAGGATGGAGTTTTGGTGTATCCTTGTGATTAACATAATTTTATGATATAATAAGGCGTTATATTCTTGTAATTAAGAGTATAACGCCTTATTTTATTTAACCCACACTATTAACTACAATTAAAATGTTGAAAATTATATCCAAATACTTTGCGTTACTGTTATTTTTATTGTTAACCATCAAATGTGATAATCCTACTATAGATCCTGCCTCAATTACAAATATTTATTTTGAAAGTACAGAAAATATTAAAATCGGAATTGAAGGAGTAGATACAACTACAATGGAGGTGCAAATTTTGTTTGAACCTAACATCAATAAGTTTAAAACGATCATATTAGCAGAAATTGATTTACCAACGGAGTTTCACTCAACTATTGGAAAATCATCTGATATATCTTTCGAAATAGAAGTAAATATTACTAATAGTACGCTAAATTCTGTTAAGGATTATTCTTTCATAATTGATGAAACTGAAAATCTTAATGAATTAATACACATTATGACAAATGGTGAATGTATTGAAATGGCGAATAGCTCTAATCCAATAGGTGTTCGTGTGAATGAGATTGAGTTGATAAAATGGGACTCTGAGAAAGATAAATACCATATTAATGTACAATTCTTAGAGTATTTAATTCAAGGCTCTACGGTCGAAGATGTTACTATTTGGCAAACAAATGGAGTTTTACAGCATCTATGTGATTAAATATATAGCAAAAAAATAAAAGGAATAAGGGTAGTTAGTGTAAAAACTAACTACCCTTTTAACTAGATAAGCCTTGAATTTCGAGAATTCTAGTACTTATAAAGTATTTTTTATCTCGATAAATTCTTCTTTTGTATTTGCATTTGTCATTTCCTCTTCGTGTTCAGAAATGAGTAATTCAATATCACTATTAATTAATGCTTTTCTAGGGCACGAATATCCCCAACTTAAATATTCTAGTAATGTTCCGTATGCTTTTGGTTCCCAAATACAAATTAATGGTTCTGGGAATTCTAACGTAGGACTTTTAAAAGAAGTCGCCATTTTATGGGTATTTCTTTTTGTAACTAAATGATCTAAAGATTTCTCAGATAAGAGAGGTAAATCGCATGCTATTACTAACCACCCAGAGTTAGGGTCTTCTTGGAAAGCAGATAGAATACCACCCATTGGGCCTAACCCTAAAAACTTATCTGTAATCTGAGGCGTGCCTTTGTAAGACTTAGCTTCTTCTGCAACTGAAATAAATACTTCATCACAATATGGAGCTAGTAATTCTTTTGCATATTCCCACTGAGGTTTACCATGGTAATCTAAAACAGCTTTATCAGATCCCATTCTAGTGCTTTTTCCTCCAACTAAAACTAACCCTTTTAATTTAGGTTTGTCTAGTACAGAAGTAGTTATGAATACACCGATTTTGTCAATTTCTTCGATCGAAAATTGAGGAAGTGTTTTAAGTTCAGGTAATTCCTTTAAGAGCTCAGGAGGGATTTCTTTATCTGTAGCACTAAAAACAACAGCTACAGGATTTGTAATTTTAGCAACCTTCTTTAATAACGGTTTTCTACTATCAATTACTAAAAGTTGTTTCTCTGCTATATAATGGTTGCCATTTATAAATGTGAAATCAAAGGAGTTGAAATATTTACGTTTTTCAAATGCATTTAATTCTCTTTTGATATTAATTCTATGGAAATTGATTTTATCAGTATAAACTTGTTCAGCAGACCCTAAAAAAGATTTATTCAATTCTTCTTCATCACTTTTATGATCCATATCTATAAAAGCAGATGTTAAAGGAGCTATTTGGTTTGAAAGTTTTTCAACTAGATTTTTAATTTCACCACAAGTAGTACCCATAATTGCTAGCTCATTTGTAGCAATAGTACCTATATTTTTACGAGTTAATTTAGCGTGTTTTTGATGTTTCATCTATTAAAGTCTGTTTTACCTCCTGATTTATGGAATAATTTTGTCTCCTTAATGTTTATATCTTGTGATAATGCCTTACACATATCATAAATGGTAAGTGCAGCAACAGAAGCTCCAGTTAAAGCTTCCATTTCAACACCAGTTTTAGATGTTACTTTGGCAGTACTTATAATCCTTATTTCTGTATCGTTTATCCAATCAATTTCAATATTACATTTATCTAGAGGCAAAGGATGACAAAGAGGAATTAACTCAGAAGTCTTCTTAGTACCCATTATACCAGCAATAATTGCAGTCTGAAATATTGACCCTTTTTTTGTGGCGTTATCTTGATTACGAATAGTATTGGCTACTTCTATAGGGAATTGAACAATAGATTGTGCTATAGCAGTTCGTGTTGTTGTATTTTTCTCTCCAACATCAACCATAGATGGGTTTCCATTTGCATCAAGATGCGTTAATGATGTGTTTTTTTCTGTTTTATCTTTCATTCTTAAAAATGCAATTGGTAGATTCGAATGTCCAATTTCTCAATAAACAAACTACAATGCAAAATCATTTGATAGAACCTTCGAAAGTAGATGAAATAATTTCGAAAGTGCATTTAGATTTACCATCAGAAAAGGTAAATTTTTCAGATTCATTAGGTCGTACTTTAGCAGAAAATATTTATGCGGATAGAGATTTCCCTCCTTTTGATAGGGTAGCTATGGATGGTATAGGTATTCATCACTCGTCAATAGATAATGCTAAAAACTTATTTATTATAGAAGATGTTCAACCTGCAGGGAGTTCGCAATTAAAATTAAAAGAGAGTGAGAATTGTATTGAGGTAATGACTGGTGCTATCTTACCCGAAGGTACAGATGTTGTTATTCCTTACGAATGGACTGAGAGAAGAGGAGAACAAATGTTTGTTTCAGATTTTAAACATGCACAGTCTTTTACAAATGTACATAGAAAAGGTATTGATGTTAAAAAAGGCGAGGTTCTTATTAAAGCGGGAACTATAATTACATCTGCAGAAATTGGTATTTTATCTACAGTAGGAAAGGTAGAAGTAGTAGTTAAAGCTTTACCTAAAGTAGCAGTTATTGCAACGGGAGATGAGCTAGTAGGAATAGACCAAATACCTGCTGATTATCAAATTAGAATGTCGAATTGCTATTCTATTCAATCTAGGTTACAAGAAGAGGGGATATCCTCAAAAATTTATCATATAGTTGATGATAAAGAAGCTCTAAAAGTAAAAATTAAAGGCCTCTTTTCATCTTATAATATTTTTGTATTTAGTGGAGGTGTTTCTAAAGGTAAATTTGATTACCTTCCGCAAGTATTTGAAGAATTGGGGGTTGTGAAACAGTTTCATGGCGTTAAACAAAGACCAGGTAAACCATTTTGGTTTGGTATTACAAAAAATAATCAACCAATATTTGCATTGCCAGGAAATCCAGTTTCTACCTATTTATGTGCTAATAGGTACCTTATTCCTTGGTTAAATAGGGAGTTACAGAAAGAGAATAGACAACCTAAAGCTATTTTAGATAGCGATTACTCTTTTGATAAGCCACTAACTTACTTTTTACAAGTAAAGTCTTATTACAATAGTTCAGGTGAATTATGTGTGTCCCCAACAACAGGAGGAGGATCTGGAGATTTAGCAAATTTATCTATTGCAGATGCCTTTGTGGAGTTACCTTCAGATAGAAACACGTTTATAAAAGGAGATAAATTACCAATTTGGTTTTATAAAAAATAGATTATGAAATTAAGATTAAAAGACAATAGTATCCGATTAAGATTGAATGTAAACGACCTTAATACATTAAATAATGATGGAGAGGTTTGGGAGGTGTCTCAATTAGGCAAAACAACTTTTACTTATGGAGTAAAATCTATAGAAAAGGGTGAAATGAGTGCTGAAATGGAAGATAACCGTTTAAAGTTCTGCTTAACTGTTGATCAAATTGAAGACTGGGTGAAAACAAGTAGAGTTGGTTATTCATCAGTACAGAATAATGAGGATGGGTCTGAACTGAAATTATTGATAGAAAAAGACTTCAAATGTTTAACAGACAGAGAAGAAGACGAAAGCAGTAATTTTGAGAATCCCAATAAAACTTGCTAATAAGTACCAGTAGCAAATAAGTAAAAAGGATTATGATTGTAGTGTAGAACACTTAAATCATAATCCTTTTATTTTACTCATAATCTATAGAATAGTGTAAACCAATATTCTCATGCCTATTTTTGGCACCACCAATAATTAAGTAGGTTATGGTAATCATATTTCTTAATTCACAAAGAGGTTGCGATATTACCGTCTTTTTATAGAGTTCTTCTGTTTCCTCGTAAATCAAACCAGTACGTTTAAAAGCTCTTGCTAACCTTTCGTCAGAACGTACAATTCCAACATAATTAGACATTACTCTTTGTAAGTCACTCCTTGATTGAGAAATTAGAACCATTTCTTCTGGTACAGATGTTCCGTCTTTATTCCACTCCGGAATATCTTCTGCCCAGGTTGTTTTATCTATTAATTGTAGAGATGTTTCAAAAGCTTCGTGTGCATATACAGCCGCTTCGAGTAGCGAATTCGAAGCCAATCTATTTGCACCATGTAATCCTGTACAAGTACATTCTCCACACGCTAATAAATTATTTATAGATGTTTCCGCTTTTGTATTTACTACAATGCCTCCACATAAATAATGAGAAGCAGGAGCAACTGGGATTAAATCTTTTGTAATGTCGATCCCTTTATCAAAGCATTTTTTATAAATAGAAGGGAAGTGAGATTTCAATTCTTTTTCATTGATTCCTGAAGCATCTAACCAAACATGGTCTTTTCCTTCTTTTTTCATTTCAGAATCAATAGCTCTAGCTACAATATCTCTAGGGGCTAGCGAGCCTCTTTTATCATATCTTTTGACAAAGTCTTCTCCTTTACTGTTTTTAAGGATTGCGCCTGCACCACGCATTGCTTCCGTAATTAAGAATGCATTTCCGTGGTTTCCTCTTTCATAAAGTGCTGTAGGGTGGAACTGAACAAATTCCATGTGTTCAACAATACCTTTTGCTCTATAGGTCATGGCAATACCATCTCCTGTCGCAACACTTGGGTTTGTAGTTGTATTATATACCTGGCCAATACCTCCAGTAGCCAATAAGGTCACCTTAGATAAAATGGTTTCAACTTCTCCGGAGAGTTTGTTTAAGGCATAAACACCGTAGCATTGGGTATCTTTACGGTAGCGAGTAACATCTTCTCCAAGGTGATGCTGTGTAATAAGATCTACAGCATAATAATCTTGAAGTATTTCTACGTTATCGTATTTTTTTATTGTATCTAAAAGTGCTCTTTGGATTTCTTGTCCTGTAACATCTTTAAAATGCAAAATTCTATGGTCGGAATGTCCTCCTTCTTTTGCAAGTTTATAGTCACCATCATCAGATTTATCGAACTGAGCACCCCAATTAATTAGCTCTCTAATTCGTTCAGGCCCGTTTTCAACAACAAGTTTTACAACTTCTTCATTGTTGATATGAGAACCGGCAACCAAAGTGTCGTTAATATGTTTTTCATAAGAATCATCAGCATCAATTACCGCTGCTATCCCACCTTGCGCATACCTAGTATTGCTTTCAAAAGGTTCATCTTTAGTAATCAAGCAGATTTTAGGATGATGATTTTTCTTTTGATAGAATTCACAAAGCTTTAAGGCATAACTAAGTCCGGCTATACCAGATCCGACAATTAGAAAATCAACTTTATTCATTGATAAATAAGGGGATGTGAGCTGATGAATAAAAAAGCTGTTTCTGACCTTTTTGGCTTGAAACAGCTTTTATTTATTATGATAATTCAAACATTCTTTCAATCGAACCGATTGCTTTTAATCGAATGTCTTCGTCAACATCAACTTCTGGATATTCATATTTTAAACAATTGTACACTTTTTCTAAAGTATTCATTTTCATGAAGTGACATTCAGAACATGCACATGTGTTATCTTCTTTTGATGGAGCAGGAATTAAATTCTTATGAGGAACTGCCTCTCTCATTTTATGTAGAATTCCAGCTTCAGTGGCTACAATGTAAGCATCTGCATCATCTTCTTGAACAAATTTTAAAAGTGCAGCAGTAGATCCTACAAAGGCAGCAACTTTTAATAAAGGCATTTCAGACTCTGGGTGAGCTATAATCTTAGCGTGAGGATATTCTTTATGGAGGTCAAGGATTTTTTCAAGTGCAAATGCTTCATGCACTACACAAGCCCCGTCCCATAATAGCATATCTCTACCTGTTTCTTTCATAATATACTTACCCAGATTTCTATCTGGAGCAAAAATGATTTTCTCATCTGCAGGTAAACTATTTATAATTTTTAATGCATTTGTAGAAGTAACAGTTATATCTGTATATGCTTTTACTTCTGCAGAAGAATTAATATAAGTAACTACTGTATAATCAGGATGAGCTTTTACAAACTCAGAAAATTCTTTTGGAGGAGCAGCTTCTGCTAAAGAGCAGCCTGCTTTAAAATCAGGTAGAATTACCTTCTTTTGAGGATTAATAATTTTTGCTGTTTCAGCCATAAAGTGAACTCCTGCGAATAAAATTATATCAGCATCGGTATCTGCAGCTTTTTGTGCTAAAGCCAAACTATCACCAACAAAGTCAGCAAGATCTTGAATTTCTGCATCTTGATAATAATGGGCTAAGAAGACAGCATTTTTTTCTTCTTTTAAGCGAGTTATCTCTTTTTTGAGATCAACAGGATTATTCTCCATTACATCAATGAAACCCAATTGATCTGCTCTATCTTTAAGCTCTGTTGTAAGCATTTTTCAATAAATCTTCGATTAGTATATCGATGCAAAGATAATCAATCTTTGTCAATTGAACTGCTTAATAGAGTGGTAAAGTATATTATTAGATTAAATTTTTGGACATTTTTTACAATGCTTTCCTTTTCTCTTATATTTTTTACAACAGTCTTTCTTTTTACATGGAGTGTCATCAGAAAAACTAGAATCGCTCATATTCAACATTTCAAGTAAACGGTTACTCGTTGTGCTTCTGAATATTGGATCTTGTGCGTTCATTTTGTTTTTATTTAGATTAATTCTACTTAATGATGCAATATAGGTTAAATTGGATTAATTCTAAATAAAGAACGATAAAAAAAATAAATTCAATAAAAAAAGAGCTATTTTCCGAAGAAAATAGCTCTTAATAAAGTTTTTTATTACTGCCTTTATGATTGTTTCATATGCACAACTCTTTGTGGGAATGGAATTTCGATACCATTATCATCAAGTGCAAGTTTAGCAGCTTCTGTTGTTTCAAATAAGAAGTTCCAATAGTCATCAACACTAATATGAACTCTTAATTGAAGATCTACAGAACTATCTCCTAAGTTTACAACCCAAACTACAGGTTCTTCAGGGTCTCTTAAAACTCTTTTATCATTGTTAGCAATACTTAAAAGAACATCACGTGTTTTTTTTATATCTGCATCATAAGCTATCCCAATAGGAACATCGCAACGTACAAAACCTTCTCTAGTATAGTTTTTTATAACACCACCAGCTAAAGCCCCGTTAGGAATAAAAATATGTCTTCTATGAGGAGTCTTGATTGTAGTAGCAAATAAACCAATATCTTCTACAGTACCTAAATGCCCTTGAGCTTCAATTAATTCACCCTTTTTGAAAGGACGAAGAGTAAGTACTAAAGCACCACCAGCAACATTTGCAAGAGATCCTTGTAAAGCTAAACCAATAGCTAAACCTGCAGAACCTAACATCGCAATAAATGAAGTGGTTTCTACACCAGCCATTCCAATTGCCGTAACTATAATAATTACTTTTAAAGTAATCTTTGTTAGAGATACGATAAAATCAATTAAAGCATGGTTGTTATTAGATTTCTTTTTTACTTGTGAAGCAACTACATCTCCAATTTTATTTGCGATATAGAAACCGATGATAATACAAGCTAAAGCTTGTACGACTTTGAAACCATAGACAGTAAGAATATGCATTGCTTCTGTCTGGAATTCTGATAAGTCTTGTAATTCCATTATTGAGTTATTAAAATATTAATTCCGTTAATTTATGTAAAATTAATATTTTTTTTTAGAATTTAGCATAGCGTTAAACAAATTGTTATTGTACTTTTCTGCTTTTAAAATTAGGAAAAAAATGGCTGAACATAAATTATTGATAGTAGGGGAGTTAAAAGAAGCTGCAGAAGTTCTTAATCGTTTTTTATCAGATGAAAAAAATATAGCGGCTATTGATAAAGCTTCGGATTTACTAGTCTCATCATTTAAAAATGAGGGAAAAGTAATGTCATGTGGAAATGGAGGTTCTCATTGTGATGCCATGCATTTTGCAGAGGAGTTAACAGGTAGATATAGAGAGGATAGACCTTCTTTAGGTGCTATTGCCATTTCTGATCCTAGTCATATTTCTTGTGTGAGTAATGATTATGGATTTGAATATGTCTTTTCAAGATATTTAGAAGGTGTTGGACGTAAGGGTGATGTTCTTTTTGCTATTAGCACAAGTGGTAATTCTCAGAATATTATCAATGCAATAGAAGTTGCTCAGAATAAGGGTATCAAAGTAATTGCATTAACCGGAAAAGATGGAGGTAAAATGGCTGGTTTAGCTGATGTTGAAATTCGAGTGCCTCATTTTGGGTTTGCAGATAGAATTCAAGAAATACACATTAAAATCATCCACATTTTAATTCAATTGATAGAAAAGAAAATGGCATATTAGTCGTTTTTGTCAATATATTCAAGGGGGAGTTGTATGGTAAATGTGGCTCCTCCTTTTTGGTTATTAAAAGCACCCAAAGAGCCGTTGTGTTTTTGTACAATACGTTTACAGATCATAAGACCAATACCTAACCCTTCTTTTTTAGTAGTATAAAAAGCTTCAAAAAGATGATCAGCATCTTTAATTCCACCACCAGTATCACTAATACTAATACAAATGTTTTTCTTTCTCAACTCTGTATTTATAGTAATCATTTTTACATCGGTACTATTTTCTTTTACAGCTTGGAAAGCATTATCAATTAGATTAATAAATACCTGAGAGATTTTCCCTCCCAAACAGGTTATTTCAGGAAGGTCAGATTGATATTCTTTAATTACCTCTATTTCATCATACTTATACTTCTTATAAATAAGGTTAGATACATTTTCAAGATTTTCATTTATATCAAAAGGTAAAGCATGTCCATTGTTATTTCTAACAACATTTTTTAAATCTGATGATATTTCAATAATTCTTTTTACTCCATCTTCAATACCTTCAAGTAATAAAATAGACTCTTCAATATCTTCTAAAACTTCATCTTTATTGGCAACATCTTGATCTTTAATTATCTCAAAAACTTCTTTTAAATTTTCTCCAATTGGAGTGATATTATTAGAAATAAAGTTGGTGGGATTGTTAATTTCATGTGCAACTACAGCCATCATCTGTCCAACTAATGCAAGTTTTTCTGATTTTTCTAACTGCTTATGCATCATTTGAGTTTGCTCAAGGCTATTCTCTAATTCCTTATTTTTCTCAACAAGCTGCATATTTAGCTCATGCTCTTCAACAGCCTTTTGATCAATAATTGTTTTTTGTTGATTTATCTCTCTTGCTTTCTCTTTTAATTTGATACTAAATTCATGAATACGCTTTCTTTTATTATTTATAAGGTATATCACTGCACCTAAAAGGAGTAAAAGAATAAAAAAGGCAATAATAAAATACTCTTGATTCTTAATTTTATTTTTAGCTAAAGAATTATTCTGATGTAATTGATCAATCTCTTTCTCTTTTGATGCCATCTGAATAGAATTTTCTAACATCTGAGTTTTTCTAGCTTGTTCTGCATCTTGATACAAATACAAATAGTAAAGTTGCTTTTTTAGGTACTCATTTTGGTTGTGAATATCACCTCTTTTCTCGTAAGCCTTAGATAGTATTGTTGTTAATAATAAGGCTTCGTGGAGAGCTGGTAAATTTTCTGCAATTGTTAAACCTTTTTCAGAATATTGAATAGCTCTATTTAAACGACCTTGTACGAGGTAAATTTTAGCAATTTTTTCTAATACTTTTGCTTGTTGTAAAGGCGATTTAATTTTAACAAACCCTCTGTACGCTTCTTGGTAATATCTAAGAGCATCATCTAAACTATCTTCTGAACTGTAAAAATAAGTATCTCCAATTGCAGCTTTGCAAGAATATTGAATACTGTTATAATCTATTTCGTTACTTATTTTGAGAGCCTTCTGAAATTCATTTCTAGCATAGAATGGGTTTCCTGCAGAGAGGTACGCATCGCCAATACTTTTTAAAGTGGCAGCTCTACCTTGAATATTATTGGTTTTATCTCTTACAACAAGAGATTTTTTGTAATTTTCTAATGCCAATTCATAATGTCCATTACTAAGTTGAATATCACCCAGATTCATGTAACAATAACCAGACATTTCTAAATCATTAATTTTATTACTAACAAGTAAGGCCTCTTTCATATTTTTTAGAGCCTTATATTGGTTTCCTTGAAAATGATACAACTGACCAATATTTATATAGGCATATCCTTTTTGAACAGTATCATTAGAAATGTCAGCTTGTAGTAATGCTTGTTTATAATAATCAAGAGCTAGTGTATAATCTCCTTTATTTCTGCAGGCTACACCAATAAGGTTAAGTACTTTTGGTCTTTTAGAATATGTCTTACTATTCTCCGTAATTTTTAATATCTCTTCTCCATAACCAATTGCATCATCTGGATTGATATCTCTAGATTCCCACATTAATTCCATCAGCACATCTGCCTTTTGGTCTTTGGGGGCATTGGCTAACTGAATTTTCAATTCGTCGACATTAGCTTGCTGACCAACACAAATGGAGAGAGTGCTTAAATAGAATAAGAAGAAAAGTGTATAAAAATTATTCATTTGGATAGATATACCAGAGCTAGTGGGAAAGTAAGTAATAATGATGGAAATATAAGAAACTAATACGAAACCTTTAAATTTTAAACGTTAATCGTATTTAAGTTTAAAATAAACTTATTACTTCCATTATTATAGACAGGGAAATTACCCATTTCCACTTTAGTAAATTTACATTTTTCGTTACAATTCCAATAGAAAGTAAAAGCACTTGTTTGTTCTAATAATTTAAATCCAAGTTTTTCAAAGCTTATTCCATTAGACCAGTCAGAATCGGTGTAAGTCATAATATCATCAGGGGAGTATTCTACAATAAAGTGCTTAAGTAATTTCCCTAAGCCACCAATAACTGTAGTACCATTTTTGTTGCAATATCTTATCATTTCATAAGATTGATGTACCAATCCGTCTCTATCATTCATTTTTCGTTTTCCACTAAATGAGGCTACAGCATAAAGCTCATTTTCTAAATAAAGGCCGAATTTAATTTTGGCAGTTGTAGGGAGGTTAGTGTGGTTTTTTTTTAAAAAGTTATTTAAGGTATGGATATCAATTCTTTTAGTAGTCAACTTACGTGCATAAATAACTTCTGACATTCCTAAAACACCCATTATTCTAGATATACAAGCCGTTCTGTGATTTACCCAGGTGTCTTGCCATAAGTGTATAATCTTATTTCCATTCAACGTTAAAGGTAAATCAATTAAAGAAGTAGGAGTATGCCAATACTTTGTTTTTTCTGAAGGACATATATAATGTATCGCAATAGAATAAGCTGATATGTTTAGCCAAGGGTATGGGGATATCAGTGTATCAAAATCAAAAGTATAGTTTATTTTTTTTTGATTTAATAATAGAATGAGTGATTCTAATTCTTCTTGAACCTTCATTTTAAATAATGGTTTTTAAAACTCTTAATTGGTTAATAAATTGAAATGTTTTATCAAATTGCACTCAAAATTATCAATTTGATAATGTAATAAGCAATTTTTTTTGAAAATCTTTGTATTCAAAATCACTTACTCTATATTTGCCTATTAAATATATAGGGTAATAGAGTTAATGACATTTCTTACTCTTAAGTATAATAAAGATATGAGCGAAGCTACAAATATTCATCCTATTTTCAACTCTCTTTTATCAAGAGAAAAAAAGGAAGAATTATTAAAACAAAACGGAATAGTTTTGTGGATGACTGGTTTATCTGGTTCTGGAAAAAGTACATTAGCAAGAGCATTAGAGTTTGCGTTAAATGACTTAGGGTATTTTACAATGCTACTAGATGGAGATAACCTTAGAACTGGGGTTAATAGTAATTTAGGATTCTCAGAAGAAGATAGAATGGAAAACGTTCGTCGTTCTGCAGAAGTGTCTAAATTATTTGCATCAGCAGGTATAGTAACTATCTGTTCTTTAATCAGTCCAACTGAAGAAATTAGAGAAGCAGCTCAAGATATTATCGGTAAAGAAGATTTTTATCAAGTACATATAGATTGTCCTTTTGAAGTGTGTGCAGAACGCGATGTAAAAGGCTTATATAAAAAGGCATTGGCAGGGGAAATCAAAAACTTTACAGGTTTAGATTCTCCATTCGATATTCCAGCAAATCCATTTGTTCGTATACCAACGCACAAACAGAGTTTGGAAGAAAGTTTAAAACAACTTGTAGAAGCTGTTTTGCCAGTAATTAAATTATCAGAATAATTAATTAACAAAAGAATGCAGTCTCATACACTGACACACCTAAAACAACTAGAATCTGAAGCAATATATGTTTTCAGAGAAGTTGTGGCGCAATTTGAGCGTCCAGCGATGCTCTTTTCAGGAGGAAAAGACTCTATTGTGATGTTACATTTAGCTAGAAAAGCTTTCTGGCCTGATAAAGTACCATTCCCTTTAATTCATGTAGATACTGGACATAACTTCCCAGAAGCAATTGATTATAGAGATTGGTTGGTAGAAGAATATGATCTTGATTTAATTGTTGGGTCTGTTCAAGGATCAATTGATAAAGGAACTGCAGTGGAAGAAAGAGGAGTAAACCCATCTAGAAATGGTTTACAAGCAATTACTCTTTTGGAAACTTTAGAAGAATATAAAGTAGATGCTGCCTTTGGTGGTGGACGTAGAGACGAAGAAAAAGCAAGAGCTAAAGAACGTTTCTTCTCTCACCGTGACGAATTTGGGCAGTGGAATCCAAAAAATCAACGTCCTGAATTATGGACGTTATATAATGGACATTATAACGAAGATGAGCATTTCCGTATTTTCCCAATTTCAAATTGGACGGAAATGGATGTATGGCAATATATCGCTTTAGAAAAAATTGCTTTACCATCTATTTATTTTGCTCATAAGAGACCAGTTGTAGAACGTAATGGAATCTTGTTGGCTGAATCTCCTTGGAATACTTTACTTAAAGACGAAAAGTACGAAGAGCGTTTAATTCGTTACCGTACTTTAGGTGATATGACTTGTACTGGTGCAGTACTTTCAGATGCCGACGACTTAGCTGGTATTATTCAAGAAGTAGCTTCTTCTAGAACTACAGAAAGAGGAAACAGATCTGACGATAAAAGATCTGAAGCAGCAATGGAGGAAAGAAAATTACAAGGTTACTTCTAAAAAATCTACAACTATGAGCGAAACAGTTTTAAATAATCCAAGTATTAAGAGAGAGGATAACGCAGCAGCAGTTGATCAATCATATATGGATATGGATTTACTACGTTTCACTACAGCAGGTAGTGTAGACGATGGTAAAAGTACCTTGATTGGTCGTTTGATGTACGACACAAAATCTATCTTCGAAGATCAGTTAGAAGCGATCGAAAAATCGAGTAAATCACGTGGTGATGAAAATGTAAACTTAGCCCTACTTACAGACGGTTTAAAAGCCGAAAGAGAGCAAGGTATTACAATTGATGTTGCTTACAGATATTTTGCTACACCAAAGCGTAAATTTATTATTGCAGATACACCTGGTCATATTCAGTATACTAGAAATATGGTTACGGGTGCTTCTACCGCAAACTTGGCTATTGTTTTAGTTGATGCTAGAAATGGTGTAATCGAACAAACAAGACGTCATACATTTATTGCATCTCTTCTTAAAATTAAACACATTGTTGTTGCAGTAAACAAAATGGATTTAGTTGATTATTCTGAAGAACAATTCAATAAAATTAAGGCAGATTTCTTAGAAATGTCGAGTAAAATTGGTATCGAAGATATTCGTTTTATACCAATTTCTGCATTAAAAGGAGATAATGTTGTTGATGATTCTGAAAGAACTCCTTGGTATAAAGGTGGTGCTTTATTAAGTAACCTTGAAGCTGTTGAAATCGACGAAGATCATGATCTTGTAAATGGTCGTTTCCCTATTCAACGTGTTATTTCTCCTGAAGGAAGTGATTTTAAAGGGTTTGCAGGTAGAGTAGATGGTGGTATTCTTAAAGTTGGAGATGCTATTGAAGCATTACCTTCTGGAACAAAATCTAAAATCAAATCTATAGAAACAATGGATGGTAAATTGGAAGAAGCATTTCCTCCAATGTCTGTTGTACTTACTCTAGAGGATGAAATTACTGCAGAAAGAGGTGATATGTTGGTAAGAGCTGAAAACCAACCTGAAAAAGCGACTGAAATTACTGCAACGTTATGTTGGATGAATCAAAATGCTTTAAAAGCAGGTTCAACTTATGTATTACGTCATACTTCTAATGAAGTAAAAGCTGAAATTAAATCTATTGATGAAAAATTAGATATCAATACGATGCAAAATATCAGCGAAACAACAGAACTTAAAATGAACGAAATTGGTAAAGTAGTTATTACTACAAAAGCACCAATTTTTGTTGATAAATATAAAAAGAACAGAGCAACAGGTAGCTTAATCTTAATTGATGAAGAGACAAATGAAACAGTTGCTGCAGGAATGATTTCATAATCAATTTAACTGTATGGAGAAAGGGAGTTTACTATTTGTATTCTCCCTTTTTTTGTGCCTAATTTTGAATTGTTAGTTAAATTTCAAGAATATTAGCTTGATATTTTCTATGTAGAACTATCTATTATTATGATGAATAAATATGAGTTCTTCAAAACTAAACTTTAGTAGAACTCATATTTAATTTCAATAGTGTTAATAATGGTCTTTTATTTGTATATTAAACTGTGATAAAGTGATGAATGTGAAAATATTAATCAATATTGCTACTATTGATAGTGATTTTATAAACATTTCAAATTTTAATTTTGACTTCAGTAAGTTTTTGTTATGAAATTGTACATTTATGTAAATAATCATAATAATAACACGTAGATTTCACACGAATGATCAAATTCATTTGTATGGTACCTACAAATCTATATTTTTGTGTAATTCGCATTTTTTTAGCGTCAATTAGAGGAGTAACGTGGAAAACGAGCAATCAACAAATAATTCAGAACATAGAGATAGTAATGTAGTTCACATAGATGGTATGTATCAGAACTGGTTCTTAGATTATGCATCTTATGTAATCTTAGAAAGAGCGGTACCTAGTATTTATGATGGTTTAAAACCTGTTCAAAGAAGGATTCTTCATGCAATGAAGGAGCTTGATGATGGACGTTTTAATAAGGTAGCTAATATTATTGGTTCTACTATGCAGTTTCATCCACACGGTGACGCATCTATTGGAGATGCTATCGTGAACCTTGGTCAGAAAGAACTTCTGATAGAAACACAAGGTAACTGGGGTGATATAAGAACTGGAGATAGTGCGGCAGCAGCAAGGTATATAGAGGCTAGGTTATCAAAATTTGCATTAGAAGTTGTATTCAATCCTAAAACAACGGATTGGCAATTATCTTATGATGGTAGAAAGAGAGAGCCAATTAATTTACCTGTAAAATTCCCATTGCTTTTAGCACAAGGAGTTGAAGGTATTGCAGTAGGTTTAGCCACTAAGATTATGCCTCATAATGTCAAAGAATTGATAAAAGCATCAATTGATATTTTAAAGGATAAAAAAATACAATTAGTTCCAGATTTCCCAACAGGTGGTTTAGCAGATTGTAGTAATTATAATAATGGTTTAAAAGGCGGTAAAATACGTCTTAGAGCTAAAATTGAATCATCTGACAATAAAACGCTGCTAATAAAAGAAATACCTTATACATGTACTACTTCTAGTTTAATTGACTCTGTGATCAAAGCAAATGATCAAGGAAAAATTAAAATTAAAAAAGTAGTTGATAATACAGCAAGAGACGTAGAGATTGAAATTCAATTGGCTAGTGGCCAATCACCAGATGTAACAATTGCAGCTTTATATGCATTTACAGATTGTGAAGTATCAATCTCCCCTAACTCTTGTGTTATTGTTGACGAGAAACCTGTTTTTTTAGGAGTTGAAGAAATTCTTAAAAATGATACAGAACATACGGTCAATTTATTAGAAACAGAATTAAAGATTAGGGAAGGTGAGTTACAAGAGAAAATCTTATTCAGTTCATTAGAAAAAATCTTTATTGAAAATAGAATCTATAGGGATATAGAAGAATGTGAAACATGGGAATCGGTTATTGAAACGATCGATAGAGGATTAGACCCTTACAAGCCAAGTTTTTATAGAGAAATTACAGAAGATGATATTACTCGTTTAACTGAGATAAAAATAAAGCGTATCTCGAAATTTGATGCGTTTAAAGCAGATGAATTATTAAGTAGTTTATTAGAGGAGTTAGAATTAGTAAGGTATAATCTATCTAATATTATAGAATATACTATTGATTACTTTATTAATTTACTTAAGAAGTATGGAAAGGACCACGAACGTTGTACAGAATTAAGTACTTTCGATACTATTTTAGCTTCTAAGGTAGCTGCTAATAACGCCAAACTATATGTTAATAAAAAAGAGGGCTTTATTGGTTATAACCTTAAAAAAGAAGAAGGTGTTGAAGAAGTAATGGATTGTTCTGACATAGACGATATTATTGTATATAGAAGTACAGGTGAATATCAGATTACTAAAATTGGAGAAAAGAAGTTTGTAGGAAAAGGAATTCTTCATGCAGAAGTATACGTTAAAGGAGATGAAAGAAAAGTATTTAATGCTATCTACCTTGATGGAGCTACGGGAGTAACAAGAGTAAAACGTTTCCAAGTATCAAGCTTTACTAGAGATAAGGTTTACAATGTAACGAAAGGGACACCAAAATCTAAGGTGCTTTACTTTACATCTAATCCAAATGGAGAGGCAGAAGTAGTTGGAGTATCTTTATCTCCGAATTGCTCTGCAAAAGTAAAATCGTTTGAATATGATTTTGCAGACCTTGAAATAAAAGGACGTACTTCGCAAGGTAATATTCTTACAAAATACCCTGTGAGAAGAGTGACACTTAAGAGAGAAGGAATTTCTACTTTACCTGCTATTGATCTTTGGTACGATGAAGCTGTTGGATTATTAAATAAAGATTCCAATGGTAAATATCTGGGTAAATTTAAAGATGAAGATCGTATCATTGTGTTCTATGAGGATGGGGAATATGAATTGACCAATTATGAGGTAATTCATAGATACGATGCTAAGCGTGTTGTATTGATAGAGAAATTCTTACCTTATAAAGCAATTTCTGCGGTACATTACGATACTAACCATAGGCAGTATTACATAAAACGTTTCCATGTAGAAACTTCTACAATGAATAAGCGTTTTAAGTTTATCAACGAAGCTAATGCATCAAGACTATTACTTGTAACAACTCAATTGTCTCCAGAGGTTGAATTAACCTATACAGATGGTAGACAACGTGTAAGGAAACATGTTAATCTTAAAGAGTTTGTTGAAGTGAAAGGATGGAAAGCTTTAGGAAATAAACTTCCTTATGATAAAGTTACAGATGCCAAAATTACATCTGAAGATGATCCCGTTGATCAGATAGTATCAGGAGATGAAAAGAAAGATGACAATAAGGATGATGGAAGAGATTCGTTAAGAATGTTCTAATTATTTTTTAAAAATACTAAAACAGCTGATTCATGAATTTGAATCAGCTGTTTTTATATAAAAGAAGCACTCCAAAGATTATTTCTGAATTGCTTCTTATTTAGACAAATTATATCTGTCTAATTATCTATTTCTACCGTATTGTTCGTGAGAACTAACCCAATCTGAAGAAGAGATTGCAGAAGCTAAAGATATTTCACCCGCTAAAACAACACCCGCAACAATTTCAGCAAATTTATATGCTTTCCCTTTACCGTAGCAATTCATTAACTCTAAACTCTCTTTCTGAGTGCCAATACCTGTACCACCGCCATACGTTGCAATAATTAGAGATGGTATAGTGATAGAGAAGTACAAGTCCCCACTTTTAGTAAGTTCTGTGTAAATAATTCCAGCACTTGATTCTGATACGTTGGCAACATCCTGTCCTGTGGCAATAAACATTGCTGTAATACCATTTGGAGAATGTAAACCTGTATTGTTAACTCCAGATAAGAAAGAACCAATAGCAGAGATTCTAGCATGGTGATCTAATTGTTCTGGATCAACACGCATGTATTGTTGAAGGACTTCTTTCTTTAAAGTAATTTCTGCAGTAACACGCTTACCACGTGTACGCATAATATTAATTTGAGAAGCTTTTTTATCAGTAGCAAAATTAGACTCCAAGAAGAAGTTTTTAATGCCCATATATTGATCTAAAATCCAACTACTAGCAGCAAATGTGGCTCTACCAACCATGTTCTGACCAGCGGCATCTCCAGTTTTAAAGTTAAAACGTAAGAAGGCAAACTTATTAGAAAGGAAGTGGTCGATGTAAACTAAATCTGCAATAGATGAAGTACTTTCCGCTTCTTCTTTAATTTTCTTAAAGTTTAATTTAACCCATGTAACAAAGTCACGAGCACCTCTTGCGTCTTCGAATTCAAAAACAGGAGCTCTTTGCATTGCATCGTCAACAACAGATACTTTTATTCCACCACAAAGGTTGGCTATTTTCATACCTCTATTGTAAGATGCAACAAGAGTACCTTCTGTAGTTGCCATAGGTACCATAAAGTCTCCAATAGCATGTTCTCCATTAATCTTAACTGGGCCTGCAAAACCTAGTGGTATTTGAGCTACACCTGTAAAGTGTTCAATATTACCATTTAGTTCATGTGGATCGATAGAATATTTTCCAATATGATTAACCTTAGCTCCAGAGAAATCTTCAACAAATTTTTGTCTTGTTTTGATAATTTCCTCACCATAGTCATCCATGTCATCTCTAGGGATTTTGATTTCATCATCTTTTTCTGTTGCAATAGAGTCTGTAACAGAGAATTTTAATGTACCAAAAGGAGAGGCCTTTACAGATACCTCAACATCGTGTTTTTCTACAGCTAATTGTGGGTGATCAAGGACTTCTAGATGTAAAGTTTGTCTAAGGGGGAAAGATAATCTATTGTCTTTTGTGATTGTAGAAGAATAAATTTCTTTCTCTTCACTAGTATTAAAAATAACCTTAGATAAATCAACTTCTTTACCATCAATTTTTATATGAAGAAGTTCTTTTATTTCAGCATCTTTGAGTCTATTTTTGATTGAAAACTCAATACCTCTTTCTGTATTGTTTAGGCTGCCTCTTGTATAAAGCTGCTTAAGAAGCATACTTGGGATAAACATAATATGGTTAGATTATTAAAATGAATTTTCGATTGTTAAAAAACAAACGGATTAAATTGTTATAACAACACTAATTTAATAATAATAATAGAATATGAAGCTATTAATTTTGAACGGACCTAATTTAAATCTTTTGGGTAAACGTGAGCCAACAATTTATGGTAATAAAAGCTTTGAGGATTATTTTGAACAATTAACTACAAAATACCCAAATGTTGATATGATCTACAAACAAAGTAATCATGAAGGGACATTAGTAGATATTATTCATGAATATGGCTTTGAATATGACGGAATTGTCTTAAATGCAGGAGCTTATACACATACATCTGTGGCTATAGCAGATGCTATTGCTGGGGTAGAGACTGGTGTAATAGAAGTACATATTAGTAATGTTCATGCTAGAGAAGTATTTAGACATAAGAGTTATATGGCTAAAAATTGTGTAGGAACAATTGCTGGATTAGGGTTGAAAGGCTATGAATTAGCAGTTCAATTTTTTTTAGAACAATAAAAGTTGGAGCAGGAATAGATGAATGATTATTCAATTATTTTAATATTGCTCAATAAAGTCAACTTGTATGAGATCTAACTTTCTCTTCTAGGTGATCTTTTTTGAAAGGTTTTGAAATATAATCATTCATTCCTGCTTCTTTACATCTTTCAAATTCACCTTTTAAAGCAGAGGCTGTCATTGCTATTATAGGTATTGATTTAAGGGGTTCATCAAATTCAGTACGTATTTTTTTAGTTGCCGTATAACCATCCATTTCTGGCATATGTACATCCATTAAAACAAGATCATATGTATGTTCTTTTAATTTTCTTAAAGCAATAAGTCCATTATCAGCAACATCAGATTTATAACCCCATTTCTTTAGAAGTCGAAGTACCAACATCTGATTTACTTCATTATCTTCTACTAATAATATACTTTTACTTGTAGCACTTGGTTTAACTGGGATTGATTTTTTGATTTTGTTTACTTGAGTCAGAGCTTTCTGCTTTTCAATAAACTCATCAAATGTAATTTCAAAGTAAAATGTACTTCCAAGTTTTGGAGTGCTTTCTAAGTGTAATTTCCCTCCTTGTAATTCAACAAGTTGTTTAGATATACTTAACCCAAGTCCGGTCCCTCCAAATTTTCTAGTAGTTTCGTTACTAGCTTGTGTAAAACTGTCAAAAATGCTACCTAATTTTTCTTTTTCTATCCCAATTCCAGAGTCTTTAACCGAGAATCTAAGTGTAAGCTTATTTTGGTCATTTTCTACTTTTACAACGGCTATTATTATACTACCGTTAAACGTAAATTTAACTGCGTTGGAGTATAAATTTATAAGTATTTGTTTTAAACGGACAGGATCACCAATTACATATTTTGGTACATCTTTAGCGATATCTAAGAGAGTATTTAACCCTTTTTTATCAGTTTCAACTTTATGTACTTCGATTATACTTGATAACGTATCGTATACTTGAATTTCTTTTTTCTCGAATTCTAACTTACCAGATTCAATTTTAGAAATATCAAGTATATCGTTTATTACAACTAAAAGATGGTCTGCAGACCCTCTTAAAACTTTTAGTAAATGATGTTGCTCATCATTAAGTAATGTATCGTTTAATAGCTCAGCCATACCCATAACACCATTAATAGGTGTTCTAATCTCATGAGACATGTTTGCTAAGAAATCTTGCTTGGCTTTTGCTGAAGATTCAGCAACTTCTTTTGCATGAATTAAAGATTCATTTTGGAGTTCTATTTTAGATAACATTTCATTGAAAGCATCTATTAGTAGACCAATTTCATCCTCTCTTTTATCATTAATTCTTATTGAATAATCTTTCTTTTTTGATATGATATGGGCTGTTTTTTCTAAATCAAGTATAGGTTTAGAAATACTACTTTGTAAGGGCACAGATAACATTGCAACAAATAATAATACGCTACTAACAATTATAGTAAACATGATTAGGTAGGTTGTTAGCCGATTCCAAATAGTATTTAAATCAGCTTCTAAATAGACGGTATTAATACGTCCATTCTCATCGAAAGTACTTACATAAATTTGTAAAATATTTTCTATTAATGAAAAATTGGTGTCGTTCTGTGAATAAGTAGGGATTGAATTAGCGTGAGATAATTGCCAATCTTTATCTAAGGTGAGACTTTTAAGGTTTAATAAAGAATCCTTTTTAGCCAATGATATTGCTTTAAGGCTATAAAAGGCGAAAAGACGTTGTTCCTTATCAAAAATAGCACCTGTTGTAATTTGAGTATTATCAGCTAATAACTCAGAGAGGTTTCTTTGGGCAGGGATGTATTGTTGTAATTCTACAGATGCATCGTTATTATCTCCAATAATCTTCGCTAATTGCTTTGTATCATCAATGTACTTTTGTTTGTATTGATCAAAATCATAAGCACAAAATAGAATTGTTGAAAAAGAGGAAGCAATAAGGCTTACAAACATGATTATTGCAATCAGTTTATATCTTAAGGATTGAGATAATATTCTTTTAATCTGGGTCATAAGGAATTATATCACTTGCTAGGTTCAATAACTTTACATCAATTGTAAGTTGTGCAGTATTTGCTGAATAGAGGTTTAAAGTATATAAACAATTCGGCGTTAAATTAATAATACCACCATTTTTACAGAAGTTAGGAATATTATCACCTATCGTCAAAACAAATGAATTATTCCTATCATAAATCTCATCTAAGAATGATTTTACCTGAGAAGATGTAAACCCTTTTGATATAAAAACAATATGTGAACCTTTTAATTCTTTAATTGTTTGTGCTCTCTTAATTTTCCAAACTCTCCCTTTTACATACCTGTTTCGGAACATATTATCAATTACATCACCGAAAGGGTCGTCACCAAGAATACCTAATACAAGGCTATTGTCTTCTTTAAATGCTTGAGAGGGCCAATTTACAAATTTGGCAAAAGTATTAATCATTCCAGCCTTACGTTCATATTCGTCAAATTGAGCATAAGTATCTACTTGAAATAAAGTGATGAACATTATTACAAGAATATAAGGCTTTAAATAGCGAGTGATATTTATATCAAATACTTTCAAATTTTTATTTTATGCTTACAGATAAAAGGATACATGCCTCATCTGACGAAGTTTTGTAAAGGAGTTCTTTTTTTCTGATTTTCCACTGAGGTACACCACTTACGGTAAGGTAATTAAGAATCGAATTCATTCTCATTTGTGTAATGGTATCTTGATTTTTTATTTCATCGTTGCTCTTTTTTGAAAACCAGTTTATTTGCAATTCTATATCATCTCTTGATTTTAAGAATTCTGCAATTTCTTTCAATGTTTTTTTATTTTCAGATGTAATATCAAAATCATCATCTGCAAAATAATAACGTTGTTCTAAAATACTTTTAGGATTAGCGGTATTGTTTGGGAGTTTAACAATTTTATCTCCAGAGTCTCCTCTTACGCTATCTAATGTAGTAAGTAAATTTGAATTCCCTTCATTAAATGCTTTCTCAATAAGGTCTAATAAAGGTGTATAATAAGGATCGGGGTCATTATTGCTAACGTTTGATAGGGAAGTATCTAAAAATGGATCGTCTAATGCATTTAAAGAGGCTAGCCCATCCTTGTCTGTTCTATCAACAATCATTTCCATAAGCATAAGTAGTGCATCATATCGAGCATCTGTACTTTCTTCTTTGGTTTGATTATCAATTTCATCAAAAGTCGTTATTTCAAACTGAGTCGATTGAGGTTGTACATCAAACCCAACAACTTTATTTAGGACAGTGATGTCGTTTATTGTAAATGATTTATCAAGTTGATACCTGTAAGTGTCTTTTGGTAAGTCAATATTGATCGTATAAAGATCAATATCATCGGAAGCAATAGTAATGGAGTAATTTTTACCAGGGAATAGAATCATGAAAAATTTATCAGATTCTATAGAAGGATCATATACGTATTTTCTGAATGTAATATTATTGCTATCCTTAACTTTTAGCTGAAGGGGAAGTTTTTTACCGTTCTTATTAACTTGAATTGTGCCTGTAACAATTGCTCTTTTCATTTTATGAACAGGCTTAAACACATTATAGATATCAAAACCTCCTACAGACTGTTTATTCTGTCTATCAGAAGCAAAATAGGAATATCTTTTACTTGGAATTTGAGAGAATTGATATTCGTTGTAAGGTGAATTTATTTCTTTTCCTAAATTAAAAGGAGTATTCCAAGTTGCCCCTTCTTTAATTGAGCACACAATATCAAACCCACCTATTGATAGGGCACCGTTTGTTGCGTAATAAAGAGTCTTGTTATCATTATGAACAAAAGGGTAAACCTCATCATATTCGCTATTAATTGTAGGTCCTAAATTAATTGGTTTAGACCAGTCGTCTTTACCTACGCGAATCGCTTTGTAGATATCGAACCCTCCAAAACCGTTTGGTCTATTACTAGAAAAGTAAATTGTAGTGCCATTATTTGCTATGAATGCACCCTTTTCGTCAAAACTAGAATTGATTTTATTGTTTAGTTTCTTCGGTTTTAGCCAACGTCCTTTTTTTACTCTTGTTTCGTAAATATTACCTTTTCCTTCTTGATCTGAAAAAAGTTCGATGTACAATAACATGTAGTTCCCATCTTGAATAAAAAGTGGGTAGGCTTGTCTGTATTTATCTTCAAACTGAGGGTAGGGGTGTGAAAATTGAATTCCTTTTCTATACGATAAATAGATATCGTTATCAGTACTCTGAAGATTTTGTGGTAAGAATGTGTATTTATCTCCATACACATAATTAAAACTATCACGCTGTCTTTGAGAACTAAAAACAATAAAGTTATCTAATTTTGATATGATAGGGGCATACTCATCGTAAGAAGTGTTTATTGGAATATCCATAATTGCGGTTGTCATTTTTTGAGACAAATCAGCTTTTAATTTTATTCCATTCTCACATTGCTTTATTCTAAGCCCTATATCGTTAAAGTCCCTAATTTGATTTTCGGTTTCTTCTAGATATAAATTGTAGGTATTAATTGCTTCAATATACTTTTCTTCTAGATGTAGTAAAGAAGCTAAGTAGTAATATTTTTCTGAAGGAATATCATTACAACTATTCTTAATTACAGAATTAAAATAATGTATGGCCTCTTTCTGCTTAAAAGGAGAATTTAAATAACATAGACCTATTTTATATTGAATTACGCACGATGAAATGTTACGAGTTGATATCTTTTGATACATTTCAAAAGCCTCGTAAAATTTTTCTTCTGCATATAATTTATCAGCTTCTTCAATAGTTTGAGCCATTGATAGAGAAACTGAGAAAAAACAGCAAAGTAATCCAATATAAAGTTTATTAAAGTTCAGCGTCTTAAAATTTTAGATTGAGCCGTTAGAATTGGTGCGAATCAATAAAACTCCAAAGTTATTTTGATCACTAGTTTGTTTTGAGCCAACTATAATAAAATCACCATTTTTGGCTTCTACTAAACTATTACCTCTTTGTTCTTTAACACCACCAATAGATTTTTCCCATTGTTTTTGGCCTTTACTATCAATTTTTATAAGTAAAGTATTAAAACCTTCTAAGCTAGTATTGTCTCCATATTCATCAGGAACCCATACCTCTGTATAGCCTGTTATTGCAAAGCCACCATCTTTGGTAGCTGTAATACCATTACCTTCATCATAACTTAAACCTCCAAAAGATTTATGCCACATTTGTTGTCCATCTTTGTCGGTTTTAACAACCCAACAGTCTAGACTTGCTTCAGCAAAAGTGTATGAGTAGCCAACAAAGACAAACCCTCCATCTTCTGTTTGAACAAATTCATTGGCTTTTTCTGTGTCACCACCTCCATAGGTTCTTTCCCATTTTGTAGTGCCTTTAAGGTCAATGTTGAACATCCAAACATCCCATTTACCTTTTCCTGAAGATTCAGTATTGCCAATAACAGTGTAACCGCCATCAACAGGTAGAATACCTACGGCTTCATCATTTTTAGCACCACCATATGTTTTTCTCCATTCTTGAATGCCTTTATTGTCAATCTTTAATACAAAAGCATCTCCACTAGGATCTTCTTGAGTTAAAGAAATGATTTTGCCTCCTATAATAAACCCTCCATCTTCTGTTTCAGAAATACAAGTGCCTTCTTCTATAGAGTTTTCATCACCGTATGTTTGTCTCCAAATTAATTTACCTTGAGCAGAAATTTTAACTACCCAAGTATCTTTTAGATCAACACTTAAACCATAAGAGTCAGAACTACCAACAGTAATGTAACCACCATCTTTAGTTTGGATAATGTCGTAAACTTCTTCAGTTTCAGAGTCTCCAAATTTATAATTCCATTTTACATTACCATTCTCGTCAACTTTCCATAAACTCATGTCCATGTTACCGCTTGTACCAACAGATCTACCCGCAATAACGTAACCGTTATCATGAGCTTTTACTATAGATACACCAATATCGTATTTGCCTCCACCAAGAACTTTAATAAAACTTGAATAAGTTTTTACAGGTAAAGGCATCTTATCAGCTTTAGCTGAAAGAGTAAAAATAGTACACAGAAGTGTGATGATTAAAAAATGTTGTTTCATTCTAATTTTATTAGGTCAAATTGACATCTACCTAAACAACGTATAAAAATGTAAATTATTCTATCTAAACCATTTTTACATAACTTCCTAAGAAAGTAATAGTGTCAGGATATACTCGAATTACCTCTTGTACCTTACTTTCTTCAAAGTGACCATCAAAATCAACTAAGAACCAGTACTTAAAATTATCTTTTACTTTGGCTGGTCTACTCTCAATTTTTGTAAGGTTGATATCTCGTTGTCTGAATTCTTCCAAGAAGTTTGCCAAATCTCCAGGATTATCTCCAATTTTTGCTAATACTGAAGTTTTATCATTACCAGACTTCTGATTTACAACATCTTTTGCGAGTATCAAGAAACGAGTTGTGTTGTCCTGACTATCTTCAATGTTATTATAAAGAATAGGTAACTTGTAAAGTTTTGCGGCTATTTGAGAACAAATTGCAGCTGCACCTTCTTCTTCTAAAGCTAACTTAGCAGCTTTTGAAGTTGACGCAACTTGAATTAGCTTGATATCGTCACCAAAATAATCTTCTATAAAATTACGACATTGTCTAAAAGCAATATCCTTAGAATAGATCTTTGTTATTTTTGATGGGTCATCCATGTTAGATGCAAATGTGAAGTTTACCGATAATGGTAATTCAGCCACAATTTTGACATTTCTATAGCATAACTGATCAATTGTTTCAGCAACAGTACCTTCTTGATTATTTTCAATAGGAACAACTCCAAAACGAACACGTCCAGTTTCTACATTATCAAAAACAGATTTGATGGTCTTAAGAGGTATGTATTCACTCATTGCACCAAAACGGTTTTCAGCAGCTTGATGAGTATAGCTTCCTTCAGGTCCTAAAAAGGCAACTTTTTCAGGAAGTTCGATATTTCTACTCACTGCAAATATTTCAAGAAATATGGCTTCTACTGCAGAGTGGTTTAAAGTACCGTTATCGTCATTAGAAATAGATGTTAGTCTATCAATAATAGCTTTTTCTCTTTCAGGTCTATAAATAACAGATTTCTCGTGTTTTTTTAATTCTCCAACTTGCTTTACGATATTCATTCTTTCGTTTAAAAGACGAAGTACTTGGTTATCTATAGCATCTATCTGATTTCTTAATGACAATAAGTCCATATAATCGCACCTTAATGTTAATTCTTGAAACAATACTTTTATTAAAAGTTATTCCACAAAACTATTGATTTTTTATAGTTTTGACACAAAAAAAGGGTAGAAGTTAAAAACTCCGACCCTTTTTAAGTAATATTTTGCTGTTTATCTCTTAAAGCCAAGAACTGCTGCACCACAGTAGCTCTTAGAATCTTTAAATGTAAAACTTAAGTAATAAATACCTGTAGATGTACATTTGTAAGTCCAAGTGCCTAAGAATCTATTGTTATAGAAACTAGAGATAATTCTACGTCTTTTAGCGTCATATAAAGTACTAATTAAGCCTTGGGCTCCACCATCTTTACCAGAAATAGTAATTTGGTAACTAGTATCTTTTGCTAATACACAAGTGTATTCAATTTTACGACGTGTACCGTTACGACCATCGATTCTGTAACTCTTAGAGAATTGGAATCCTGGATTTAACTCTTTCATACTCTTTGTAACATAAAGTTCTGCGTTACATTGAGCGTTTGCTTCGTTAAGAGTGAAAAGAGCAAACATTAGTGAGAATGCTAAGAATATTTTTTTCATCGTTCTAAGTATTTTTTTATTCTGTAGAAGAATGAGCTATTATTTAATAACCTTGTTACGAATAGATTTTAATAAACTTGTGATCTTTTGAATATCACTGTCAGTTACATGAACAACACTTCTTGTGCCGTCTGTTACAACAAGTACACCGTCGATCTCTTCCATTGTAGGCTCTCCTACGATAACCTCAATTTCGATTTCGTCATATACTTCTTGAAGTGCAGTTAAATCATTTATTATATCTTCAAAACCAGCACTAGACTTATAGATGTCTAAAACTAATAATAATTGATCTAATACAATTTTCTGATCACCAATTTTATCTTTAAGAAGGTCATTAGGCTCTCTGCTATTTACTACTGTTGTTAAGTAAACAGCTTCAATCCATCCTCCAGCAAGAATTAGAACACTTACGTTTTCTCGCTTTCTCTCTCTTAAATTATTATTTATTTTTTCAAAGTTAAGAGTCGTTTGTTGAATTAATTCATCCAACCTGTTCGAACTCTCAGCTAATTCTTTAATAGTCTCGTAATCAAAGAATGCTCCAATACCTAAACCATCAGCTAAATCTCTAACTGAATTTAGATAAGTAATTGCATCTTGATTTTTTCCGTAGATGTTTGCAAACCCTAAATCGGTTCCGTATATACCGAGGTTAATTGCCTTTTGAAATGTTGTATTGTATCTCGAAACAGCATCTGGTGCATTCATATCACCTTTATTGTATATTGTTCCGTTTTCTTTAATTAATACAGATATTTCTAAAGGGGATGGAATAGATTCCAACACCTCAGTAACAGGTAACACCTCTTGTGTTACTTTTGTAGGTTGGGCTTCCTCAGTACTTAACTTAACTTTATCTTTAGGCAATTCACTAGCCATTGATACAGATGATGCAAGTAGCACTGATGCTGCCAATGTATTTAGATATTTGGTCTTCATCTTTCTTTGGTTTTCTAATATCTATTTTTCTATAGTTGCTTAATAACTACAATTAGATTTAAAGTTCTATGCTTCTTTTGACATTATTCTTGACAATAGTACTTCAACACCTTCAATGAACTTTTTAAGTAGTTCAAAGTATAATGTGAGGTATAGTATAAGTGACATAAGCCAAATCATAAGCACATTAAATGCAAATGTGTCAATATATGTGCCAAATACTTTCTTTACAGGTGCAAAAAGATGAGTTCTATAATCAAGTGGTCCAGAAGTATTCTCTTTTATGAAGAAAATAGGATCAATTAATTGAACAATTCTATTGTGATCAACTACAGTTCTGTTCAAAACATTTTTGTTTTTCACGAACGTTTCTAGCTGATTATTGTAATAAAGATTTTTAGATTTAGAAAGATCAAACTTATCGCCTAACTCTTTTTTCATCTTATATATCTTAGTATCACGCTCTTCCTCAGCTTTAATTAAAATATCGTTATAGAAAATTGATGACTCGTAGAAAATCTTTCTAAGTTTATTTCCTTCGTTAGAAGATACTTTACCATCTGATAAATAATCTAAAGCCAATTCTTTTTTATCAGAATGAGTAGTAAAGAATAAATCAGAATTAATTTCATTGGTTAAAGTAAGAATATCAGATTTTAATATTTTAGCAGTACTATCATTAGTATTTTTACTATTTAATTGTACATCATATAAAATCTCTTCCATCTTCGGCTCCCAATAGGCACTCTTGTAATTACTTTGACTTAGTTTCATGTCAATGTCAAAGAATGGTTTTTCATATCTGTTGTTCTTGTACTGTTCAACAGATAATGCTTCGTATGCCCACCTAGATGTCATAACATCTGCAATTAATGGTGTTTTACCATGCTGACTAATTGTGTTGTTTAATTTCGAGAAATCAAATATTAATCCACTTAAAATCATTTGAGGAATCAAAAGAATAGGGATTAAAATGTAAACAGTAATAGCAGAGTTAAATGCAGAAGATATATTTAGACCAATCATGTTCGCATGGCAAGAAACTGAAAACAGTACTAGCCAATAGGCAAATGATAAGTCTGGAATTTCAAGAATTGTATTGCCAATTAAGACAAATGTTGCTGTTTGTACAGCTGAAAAGCCAAAAAGGATAAATAACTTTGAAAATAGATAACTAGACCTACTTAAGTTCAGGAATGACTCCCTTTTCTTTATTTTCCTGTCTTTAATTATCTCTTCAGCACTTACGGTCATACCCATAAATAATGCAACTAAAATTGCTATTAATATATAAGCAGGAACATTTTCATTGTGTCTGAAAAGGTATTCAGTATCACCATCTTTTATATAATATATAATCCAAGATAATAATAGAGCTAAGAATGGAGCTTCTAATAAGTTAATTAGAAGATACTGTTTATTACTGAATTTAGATAAGAAATCTCTTACTGTAAAAATTGCAGTTTGTTTCAGTTTAGAAGGTATCCTTAACGTTTTAGGAGGGTCTACATGAACTTCTTCAACGTCTGGTTTCTCAAAAGTTTCTGTATATATTCTATACCAATCTTCTGGAGTTGCTTTCCTCTTATTTGTAAACTCACCATATTCATCAACCACTTGTGCTTCAATAATATTGAAAAGCTGTTCGGGGTTTACATTACCACAGGTATTACATTGTCCTTGATCACTATCAACCTGTCCAGCAGCACTCTTAAAATGAGTAATTGCTTCAATTGGGTTACCATAAAATACCGGATATCCACCTGTATCGAGCAACCACATCTTATCAAACATTTTGTAGATGTCTGATGATGGTTGATGAATAACAACGAAAATTAATTTTCCTTTTAAAGAAAGTTCTTTTAGTAAGTCAATTACATTTTCAGAATCACGTGATGATAAACCAGAAGTTGGTTCATCAACAAACATTACTGCTGGTTCACGAATTAATTCTAATGCTATATTCAGACGTTTTCTTTGGCCGCCAGATATTTTTTTATTAAGAACATTACCCACAACTAAATGAGCAATTCTATCAAGTCCTAAACTTTCTAGAACCTCAGTAACCTTATTTGTTAATTCTTCTTCGCTCATGTCTTTAAAACAGAGCTTAGCATTATAAAATAAGTTTTGGAATACTGTGAGTTCTTCAATTAAAAGATCGTCTTGAGCTATATACCCAATAACACCTTCAATTTTATGCTTTTCTTTATGGATATTATATCCATTAATTCTTACTTCTCCTCCGGAAGGTGTCTCTAAGCCTGCTAGTACATTTAAAAGTGTAGTTTTACCAGCACCAGAAGCGCCCATAATACCAATTAGCTGACCTGAATTTTCACCAAAATTAATATCTCTTAGTCCTATACCTCCATTCGGGAATTTATATTCTAAGTTTTCTACAATGAAAGAAATGTTGCCATTAATTTCATCAGAATTATACTTGTTTACAAGATCACTATAGTATAGAGGTGCACCTTTTGGTGTTTTAAAAATACTACCTGGAGAGAAGAGGTGAATTGTATTCGCTGCCACAGGTTGTCCATTTAAGTAAATGGTATCTTTACCTGTATATTTAGTGAAGTATAAAGCAACACTTTTTAGGCGAATAAAGATGATTTCTCCATCAAGTAAACCAGAATCAATAAATTTAATTTTGCTTCCTTCTGGTGGCATTTCATCATCGAAAATAAGGATATCCTCATTGTCAATTTTTGATGAATGTGTCTCGATTATAAATCTTTCTAATAATTTATATTCTGGAGAAGGTATATTAAATACATCTGCAACTGTATGGATAATATCCATACGCTGAGGAGTAAATGATTTGTCAGAAGAGACTAGTTCCAAAAGTTTAACCATAACAATGGTTTTTTGCTTTTGATCTAGTGTTTTGTTAATCTTTCTACAAAGTGATAAGGTACGCACTGAATTACGTACTGAAACAGCATCTGTTAATGCGTTGTCAGCATCCGCAGATTCTCCTTTAGCAGCTCTTTTCTTCGCAGCTTTTGCTTTTCTCTTAGCAATACGATCTTCTTCATCTTGAATAAGCTGATCATACAATTGGATATATTCTTCGACTGATCGTTTTTCAAGTTCCTGATTAAGGAACTTGATAACAAAATCTCTCTCTACTGAAGTTAAACCTTCGTCTTGAGTAGATATAATTGCAAATAATTGCGTCAGTGCTTTTAGTATTTCTTCACTCATAGAGTACCGTGTCTACTACGGAAATTCAAATCTTTATTAAATAGTATATACTTATTGAAAAGTATACATTTATTTAATGCTATAGTTTGGGGAAATATTGTATTTCAAGAAGATTTTTCTTGAGATAAATAAAAAAAACACTTGATTAAGTCGAATAATCAAGTGTTTTTTTAGAGTACTAATTAATTTTAGTACGTTTCGAATTCAAATTCTAATTCGACTAATTCTTCGAATTCTTCACCTGCTTCTTGCATGTCTTCATCATCTTCATGATAATACCATACTACAGTTACTCCTTCGATTTCTTCTAATTTAGATAAAACATCTAAAATAAGTTTTGATGAGGCTGTATTGAAATACTCAAGTTTAAATAAAAACTTAGTACTCGATAATGCTTCTTCAGAATAACCGTCGATCCAATTTAAAATTGGTGCAAAGAATTCTGCAGAATCTTCAGGAAGTGATCTACCTGAAATCTCAAACAATTCGTTGTCTTTGTCCAAGATGACTTTTGGTGTATCCTCCGTGCCGGCTAGATTAAGGACTTTCATGTATTGTTATTTTAGTTTCCTTGGAATTGTCGTTTTAAGAGAAAAAAATGTGAACTCATCATTGATGGGTTCAAAATCAAAACGAAGTTTCTCGCCTGATTTTCGTGCCATATCAATAAAACCAAGACCTGCACCACCTTTAGCAGAGATCTTGCCATTTTTGATAATGTCTTTATATAAATTTTTAAGACCGTCTTTATCAAGGTCATTAATTCTTTCTAATCTGTTAGCAATGTCTTTTACATTTTTAGAAAGTATTGGGTTTCCCGATGTGATAAAATAAGAATCATCTTCTTTGCCGATCATAAAGA
Source organism: Flammeovirga pectinis (assembly GCF_003970675.1). GTDB lineage: Bacteria > Bacteroidota > Bacteroidia > Cytophagales > Flammeovirgaceae > Flammeovirga > Flammeovirga pectinis. The sequence continues at coordinate 2,556,159 of NZ_CP034562.1, read as the reverse complement.
CAGCACTGTTCTTTTTATCAGAAGTTGGTTCCATCGGGACAGCATATTTACTGATGTTTTGCAAACATTCAACCATAACATTAAAGACCTTTCTCTTGATCTTTGATTGTTCTCCATATGAATCCATATTCCTTTCGGCCATGGATAAGACAGATTTGGTTATGTCTTGCGTGATCTCTCCTTCATAAATAAGGATAAGATCTTTATCAAGCATTGTTCTGTGAAGTTCGTAGATGTATTTCATATGTCCGAACAAATAATTTAATCAGTGTATAGTCAAAGACACTGTATTAATATCTTTACTCTATTAAAATAGCAAGATGTAAAAAAAAGATTATCAAATATAAATAAACATATCAAACTAACAAGTATTTATTAGCTTAAAATCGTATGCCTATCATAATAACGTCATCAGTCTGCTTAGAATTGCCTTTCCATGTCATAAATGTATCATTAAATGTTTTAGCAATTTCTTCCATAGACGAATGTTCCGTATTTGTAATTAATTCACGTATTCTTTTTGCACCAAATTTACGGTTCTCTTCGCCTCCAAACTGATCTGGATATCCATCTGAGAACATGTAAATTTCGTCTCCTTCTTCAAGTTGTAAGTGGTGAGTAGCAAAATTAGTTCTAGTTTTATATTCTCCACCCACAGGGAATTTACTTCCTTTTACTTGAATAAAGTCATTTTCTTTTGTTTTGAAAAGATATAGAGGGCGATGAGCACCTGCATATTCTATTTCTTTTGTAGATAGATTTATCTTTGCAAGAGCAATGTCCATACCATCTCTAGTGCTGCTATTAGAATCTTGTCTTAGAGTTTTAGAAACTCCTTGATGTAATAAATCTAATACTTCTCCAGGTGTAATATTATCATTGTTTTGAACGATATCATTAAGAATGAAGTAACCAATAAGCGAAATTAACGCACCTGGTACACCATGACCTGTACAATCTACAGCAGCTATATATATATCATCGCCTTTTTTGAAGTACCAAGGGAAATCACCACTTACTACATCTTTTGGTTTATAAAATATAAAGCTATCTGGTAAATCACGTTTAATAATGTCTGTATCAGGGATTATTGCACCTTGAATTCTCTTAGCGTAGTTAATACTTTCAGTAATCTTCTTGTTTTTCAATAAGATTTCTAATTCAGCTTTCTTACGTTCAGTAATATCATGAGATACAAATAAAGCACTTTCAAATTCATCAGATTCATTAAATTCCGGAATTGCAGTAACAGTCATAAACCTATTGCCAGTGCTTGTAGGGAATTCAACTTCTTTTGTTGTTTTCTCTGAAGTAGAAGAAACTTCAACCAACATATTTTTCCACTCATCAATAATATGTTGTGGTAAGGCAGTATCTTCTATTTTTTGATTTAAGAAGAGATCAGAAGATAATCCTGTTAAATCTGTAATAATAGGGTTAGTATAGAAAATTAACCCTTCGTTATTAAGTCGTTGGATTAGATCAAGAGAGTTTTCTGATAACGCTTGCATTTGCGTTCTCATTCTTCTTTCTGTTTCTGCTCTTCTTCTTTCTGTAATATCTTGAGCATTCAATACAATACCTTCTATAGATGGCTCATTGGTAAGGTTAATACCAGTTGCTTCTAGCCATATATATCTACCATCTTGTAGCTTGTAGCGGTACTCAGTACTGATTGTATCTTTATTTTCTGAAGTGACTAAATTATTGATAAATTCTTTTACTACATCAACACTATCTTTATGTAAGTGTTCTAAGTAAGAAGATCCAATTAAGTCAGTTGGTTTGTAACCTAAAATGTGTCTAGATGATGGACTGACAAATTTAATTTTTCCATCACTATTAAATATGGTAATAACCTCGGATGCGTTCTCAAGTAAAGATTGTAATCTATCTTGTGAGTGTTTAACTTCCTCAACTTGTTCTTCAAGACGTGTATTTGTACGTTGAAGTTCTTCTTGAGTAGATTCCATCTCTTCCGCATTCTGACGTAAAATCTCTTGTTGTACTGAAAGTTCAGAACTCATTTGTTGAGATTCTTTCAGTAACTTAATTGTTCTTTCGTTAATCTTGATGTTAAAGATTGTTCTTGCAATGATATGCGAGATTTCCTTTACAAAATCAAGTGTCATAGGAGAGAAGGCTTCTAATGATGCGAACTCAAGAATACCGTAGACTTTATCGTTAGCAATTAAAGGCATTATCAAGATTGAATCGGGTTTTTTCTCTCCCATTAATCCTGATGTTATTGATAAGTAACTATTTGGGACTTCTGTTCTTAGAATCATTTCCATTTCAATTGCAGCTTGCCCAACAAGGCCTTCTGCAAATTTGAATTTATTCTGTAAGAAACGTTTCTTATTGTATGCGTATGTGCTTACTAAATGAATTACTTGTTCGTTTATAGGTAATTCATCTGTAACACCTTCAACCACATAAAATGCACCTTGAACAGCATTGATTTTTTCAGTTGTAAAAGCCACAACTTCATCACCTAAAGTACTAATATCGTTGTTATTTCGAAGAATTTGGCCAATTTCAGCTTCACCTGTAATAATCCAATTTCTTTCATAATCTCTTTTTTCTGCTCTTTGAATACTATCTCTCATTGAAATTAACGCATTACCTAAAGTATCATCATCACTAAGAGATGAGTAGGTCGCGTCATAATTTCCTTCACCAATTTGTTCTGAAAAGTTTGCAGTTCTTTTCATACCATTTACCACTTCTTGAACGGCAAATGACATTTCGCCAATCTCATCTTTATGGATTTCAGCAGTTACCTCATGTGGTAAAATACCTTTTGCAATAAAATTTAATCGATTTTTCAGTGTAATAATCGGACTAGTCAAAAACTTAGAGAAAATTACAGCAATCAGCATTGAAATTAGAATAATGATAATTGCAGTGTAGACAAATGTTAAAATTAATCCATTTAATCCACTTTTAATTTCGTCATAATCAATTTTTACTACTAGACCCCAATTTGTGGTAGGGATGTAGTTCCAATATGAAATCGTTTTCTTACCACGCCAATCAATATCATATCCAAAATCTTTAGAATCGCCTTTTGCAGCTTTTTGGATTGCAATATTAGAAGGGTCACCTAAACTGATCACTTCAGTAAGTAAATTTTGACTTCCTTTTAGTGGAGAAATGATAGTAACATTGTTTGATTGGTTATCTGATATTCTTGAAAGTAGAATTTCACCAGTATCACCAAGTCCTGTTCTATTCTCAACAATTGGATAAATATTTTTCTGTAAACTATATAATATGATCACGTGACCAATTTCTCCATATCTAGATTTCATTCTAGGAGAAACTACATAAACATGAGCTCCTTTTTCAGTATTAAATGGTTCTGAGAAGTATGTTTTTGTTTTTGCTTTTTTAATGATTTTCTCAAATTTCTTATTTCTATCACCTACAATAACAGAAGCAGGAAATGTATAACTAGTATATAGTACATTACCTTTATTATCTGTTAAAATGATATTTGAGTACCCATTTACAATCTGTTTAGGGAATAACTCGTTATCAAGAGTTCTCTTAATGGCATAATAGGTAGAATCTTTATATGATCTTGATTTAGACTGAAAAAGTAACTTTAATTTGGTAGCGTTACTAACAATTAAAGCAGACTTTGCCATGTATTTCAAGTTCTGTTCAATGTATTTGAACTTTTGATCTATCTGTTCAGCCTTTAATGTACTAATTACATCAAATGTTTCAGAGTATCTTCTCTCAACAGAATCCTCTGTTTGGAAATAAGAAAGTGAACTAATCGCAACTACTGTTATTGTAACAACAAGTAGCATGATTATCGTAATCTTAGTACGTATCTTTAAATCTTGAAAAAGCATATATATATATTTACTTCACTAGATAAATTTATTAATTTTCAGTAAACCAAACGGTTACTTTATCTAAAATTTCTCTGTCTTCTGGAGTGAATGTTTTAAACGATGAAAGTTCTACTACTCCAAGGAGGTTTTGATCGGTATCCAAGATAGGAGATATCATTAATGACTTTGGTGAACTATCACCTAAACCAGATACAACACGAATGTAATTTTCTGGTATTGCATTAGAAATAATAGAAGATCTTGTTTTAGCAACCTGTCCAGGAAGTCCTTCGCCATATTCAAACATCAGCATTTTAGAATCTGGAAGATAGAAAGAAAAACCTTTCGAATACTGAATCATATCTTTACCATCAACATTAATAGATTTGTAATAGATTCCAGTAGAAACTTGAAATTCTTTACAAATAGCATTTAAAAGCTTCTGTTCTTTATCTTCGTCTCCTAAATTAATAATGGCAGATTGGATGTTCTTTTTAATTAAAGATGCACGTTCATCAAAGGAATCTCTCAACTCACTTTCGAGGTTTTGATTATCTTTTGAAAAATATTTAGGTACATAAATAATTTGATCTTCTGGGTCTTGCATTAAATCAGATATTAGTCTGAAAAGTAAAAATACAAGTACTGCAAAGGTGAAACCTAAAGTATAGAAAGTTGTACTACTTACTTCTTTAACTTGAACAATGATTTTATCATCGGAAATTTCTAAATGATTAAGAATTTTGATTGGCAATTCATAAATCTCAGAAATAGCGTGTAAAGACAGAAGTAGGAATACAATTCCTAAAATGAGGTTGAATGTTTTAGAGTTCCTAGCAAATAGATAAATCATTCCAATTATAAACATTAAGTCTATGTACTGGAGTGTTTGAATATATGCTTCTCTATTAAATTCTTTGGTATCAAGAATACCTACAAGAGAGAGAATGTTTGGATATTGATTCTCTAAAATTAAGATTAATGTAAATACGAAGATGCCAAGACCTGCAAAAATGATTGCAGGTTTTCTATACACCGTGTGTATCGCTTTATCTCTAATATTTGTTCTTTTTTGTGCTGTTTTCAAAATACTATAATAGTTTGCTTGAAAAAAATCTCACAAGAGTCAATGTAGTAACGTTCATTTTTGGTAAGCCTTGTATAAATCGAGTAGAAAATTTTTAATTTTTTTCGATTCAAGGCATAAATCTATCTCTGTGCAGTTTTTTGCAGACAATGGCATAGTGTTCATCATACTTTCTTCAGGATCTTGAATAATAGTAATTCCACCTTTGTCTTTTATTGATTTCATACCAATTGCACCATCTTTATTTGCTCCAGAATAGAGGATGCCAATTAATTTATCCTTATATGTATATGCTGCACTCATAAAAGTGAGATCTATTGCTGGTCTTGAATTATTAACAAGATCTTCTGTAGATAAAGATATAGAATTACCTAACTCTATACACATATGGTAATTTGAAGGAGCTAAGTAAACCATCCCTGGTCTTATAGATTCTTTGTCTTGAGGTTCGTAAATGGGCTTCTTACTTCTAATAGATAAAGCCTCAATAAACCCATGGCGCACATGTTTAAGTCTGTGCAGACAAAGAAAAATTGGAATAGGAAAGTCTTCTGGTAACTCTGCTAATAATTCTGTGATAGGTTTAAAACTACCTGCTGACCCACCAATGACTATGCCTTTATATTTCGTATCAAACAAATTACTTTGCATAATCAGTAGTTAGTCTTTAATTTTTTTATAAATCTTTTCTTCGTTATTTACTACAACGAACTTATTTGCAATATCACACCAAATCAATGATTCTTTAGACCCAATTGCAAGGTTGCCATACTTGAAAAGACTATTGTGTAATTTTTTTAGTACTTCATTTTGTAAGGTCTGATTGAAGTAAATCATCACATTTCTACACAGAATAAGATCAAATTTAGAAAAAGGATTCCCTTTAACTAAGTCTTGAACTCTAAAAGAAACTCTATCAATTAACTCAGGTTTAATGTAATAATAGTTGTCTTCTTTTATGAAGTAATCAAAAATACTCTTTGTGCCACCATAACGCTCATAGTTTTGTTGATTAAGCGTCATGTTTTTTTCTGTGAAACGAGCTTTTTTAGCTTTACTAATGATAGATTTATCAATATCAGTAGCTACAATAGTGGCTTGTGATAAACACCCAAGCTCTTCAAGCATTATACACATCGAAACAACTTCTTCACCAGAAGAACACCCAGCATGCCATACGCTAATTTTTTTATGTTCATTCATAACTTCAGGTATGATGTCATCATGAAGAGATTTCCAAAAAGTTGGATCTCTAAACATTTCAGTAACATTTACGGTTATTTCAGAAACAAATTCTTGAAAGAAACTAGGGTTATTCTTGAATTTTTTGATTAAAATATCAACAGAAGAAAACTTATATAATTCAATAACTCTTTTGACTCTTCTAGTGAAAGATGACATTGCATAATTCTTAAAGTCATAATCGAAGTTATCGTCAATAAATGTTGTGAGTTTTCTTAATTCGGCAATTTCAATGTCACGTTGCATACGTATGGCACCTGATTAGTATTGATGAAATGAGTCCTAAAAAATTTCATTAGTACGAAAGGACTTATATAAAAAAATCCTTTTCTCTTATAGATTCGAGAAAAGGATTACTTATATCATAAGAGGAAATTATCTTCTAGAGTTCACTAACTGAGGGCAGTCAGAGTGCATGTCCATAATTTCATATTTCTTTCTTTCTTTTTTGTAGTAGCTCTGGCTGGCACTATCTCCACCTGCACAAGAGAAAACAAATAGACTTAGCGTTCCTAACGCTGCAATAGATAAAAATCTTCGTTTAATATTTTTCATCGTAGATATTTGCCAATTTAAAATTTAAAACAATCCCCGAAGTGATTGTGATTAATATTACAATCGCAAATTGTATGCCTAAATTGAGGTGGAAATTTTCTTTTTCTTTTTTTGTTTGAAGAATGCTCTTATTGCTGCTGCAATTTTGTGAGTTTCAACTAGAAAGCCATCATGTCCATATAAAGAAGAAATTTCTTCGTAAGTAACATTCTTAATGTGAGAAGTAATATACCTTTGTTCCGAAACAGGGAAAAGTACATCACTAGACACACCAATAACTTGAGTATACGCTTCTATTCTTTGAAGAGAATTCTCAATTGAAGTACGTCCTCTACCAAGGTTATGAGAATCCATAGTCTTAGAAAGTGTCCAATAAGAATAAGCATTAAATCTATTCAAGAGTTTTTGACCTTGATATTGTTGGTATGTAGATGCTTTAAAGTTATCTGTTGTATTATTGTCGTCCTCAGATTGAGTAGCTTCATAAGTACTGTAGTTTCTGTAAGACAACATCGCAATAGCTCTTGCCGCTTTTAGACCTCTGTCTCCTGCCTTTGGATTTTCATCGCCCCAAGTAGGATCTGCTTCTATTGCCATTCTTTGAGTTTCATTAAAAGCTACTCCCCAAGGTGAATGAATTGCATTTGTAGCACAAATTATTAGGTTTTCCATTAGGTTAGGTTTTTGAATTGCCCATTCTAATGCTTGTTGCCCACCCAAAGAACCTCCTATTAATGTATTTATGTGTTCTATTTTTAGCTCTTTCCTTAAAATCTCTAAAGTGCCAACTATATCACGAATTGTAATAGCTGGAAATGAACTATAATAAGGTTGTTTGGTATCTGGGTTAATAGATAATGGGCCAGTTGATCCGTAGCAAGAACCAATAACATTCACGCAAATAATAAAATGCTCATTGGGGTTGAATATGGCTTTTTTACCAAATAAACCAGACCACCAATCTGCAACATCTGCATTACCTGTTAATGCATGGCAAACCCAAATAATATTAGAAGCATTTTCGTTTATACTTCCAAGAGTACGGTAAGAAAGTTCGAAACCATTAAGTTGTTCACCTAATTCTAACTTATACTTTTTATTATATTTAAATAAATGCTCTTGCATCCTTATTCGACGTTTTAAATTATACTCAAAATAATTAAGTAATAAAGAATTAGTATTTCCTTATAACCTTATTTAAAGCCTAAAAAACTAGTTTATATAAAAGTGATATGTAGATAGATGCTCTCTTATGAAGTTGTTATCTCACTATCGTTTATATTTCCTAATAACTTAGGCTAGGATGTAGCACCTTTTCAATTTCTTGAAGGTTGCTAGAGGGTCAATGAGCCTAGTCTCTCGCCTCTTCTTTATAAACACTTACTTCTTCATTGAGGTAAATGGTATGCTGTCACAAATTAATAGTAGAAATTAATAAAAAACAAACCCTCGCTCTTAATTTTAAAAGAAACGAGGGTTTATTGTCAATTTTTTATGAATATTATAATTCTACAATGATTCCAATTGATGGTTGTACAATGCCATTTGTAGTTTCTATATACTTTGGAACATATTTAGTATTGTCATTTGGATCTACCATAGGGCTGCCATCTGCATTTAATTCAGTTGTTAAAATAGGTTCGCCTTTTGGTGAATATCCGTATGCATTTTGAATATCAAAATAAACATTCAAACTCCATTTATTAAAGTAATAATATTTATCTACTCTAAGATCAAGTTGATGAGAAGCATCTAATCTCAAAGTATTTACTTCTGAGTAATCTTTAATACCTCTTCTTTCTGCATCCCAAACTTGACGATCCATAGAAGCATCCACATCATATGGAGTGTAGGGTGTGCCTCCTGCAAATAACCAACGACCTCCAATTTCCCAGTTTTTCCCTAGTTTTTTTCCCGCAGTTAAACTAACAATATTTCTACTGTCCCAAGATGATGGAGCATATTCATTCGGGTTTGCATTTGTAAACTCAGATCTGACATAAGTATAAGCAAGAATACCATAGAAGCCATTAAAGAATTTCTGCTGAGCCATAAATTCAATACCTTGTGATTTACCTTTAGAAGTACTTGTAACTTCTTCGCTACCAATAACACCAAAATCAGCACCTAAATTTGCAAGTGAAATTTCATTATTGATTGAGTAAGGATATTGATCATATACTTTTTGGAACCCTTCTACTGTAAATCTTAAATTTTTCTCAGGGATTTTATACTCCAAACCACCTACTAATTGTTTGTTTCTTATGTAAAGTAATCCGTTTTCTCTGTTTACAAACTCATCATTTTCTTTATAACCTAATGTGGTATAAGTAGGTAATTGGTAATAAATACCTGTATTAAAGTTTAAACTCCATCTAGGTGCAAATTGGTAAGATGCTGAAAACCTTGGAGAAAACTGATCTAGTAAGTTCTTCATTGATTCTGAATAATCGTTAGCATCTAATCTAGCACCAACAGAAAGAGTAACTTTATCTTGTGCAATTTTTTTACTTACAGTAGCAAAACCACCCCATTTATTTAAACCTAAATCAGAAGCGAAATTAATAGTTTCTAATTGGCCTGTAGAATAATCATATAAAGTTTGATCAGTTCTATTTGTGTACATGGCATATTCATAATTTACACCATAAGAAAATGTAAATCCTGAGTTAGTAAAAGACACACCTTCAAGTCTAATTTTATTTTCAGCTTCTTGTGAATTGTAGTCATATATTTTTGGCTGAGTAGCATCATTTTCAGGGTACTTGTACTGTTTGTTGTTTAGCATATTTCTTGATGCTACAAAAGTAAAAGTAGAGTTGTCTCTAAAATGTTCGTATTTTGCTCCTACAGTATAATTCCATTGTTCTTGTTGGGGAGTGTTATTTAATATATAAACATTTTGTTCGTAATCTTCATCTGTTGGTTCACCAGGCGAGTCAGCTAGTGCAAACTGATCAATTGCTCCTAAACCAATGATTGATAGTTGATTTCTTTGATTGAATTTATACTTATACTTTAATTGGAAATCATTATATGTTGGTAGGAATGGAAGTCCTAAAACACTAAATAATGCTTTTAAGTAAGATTGTCTTGCAGATACAATTAATGATGATTTTTCAGTAACAGGGCCTTCAAAAGTAATTCCTACGTCAGAAGTGCCTAAAATGATGTTTGTAGTGTGTTCGTCTGTTCTTCCATCTTTTTGTGTAAATTCCATAACAGAACTAAGAGCATTTCCTCTTCCTGCAGGAAATGCTCCTGAGAAAAACTCAACGTCTTTAATAAAGTCCACATTAAGCATTCCTACTGGACCACCTGATGCCCCTTGGGTAGCGAAGTGATTAATGTTAGGAATCTCAATTCCATCAAGGTAAAAGCGGTTCTCATTTGGTGCTCCACCACGAATTAGTATATCATTTCTAAAAGAAGCTGTAGAAGCAACACCAGGTAATGATCTGAAGACTCTTGAAATATCCCTATTTGCACCAGGAGCTCTTTTTACTTCTGTTACACCTATTCTTTGCACAGATACGGGGCTTTCATCAGACTTATAAAAACCGTTTGCAATTACTTCAACTTCATTTAATTCTTCTGTAGATGGAACTAAAGTGAAGTTAATCATTGCTGGCCTAGCGTTTGAAACTTCAACTTCTCTTGAGTCTGGACGATATCCAATATAGTTTACTACTAAATTATAAAGGCCAGGTTGTATGTTTTTAATTTCGTATTTACCATTCTCATCAGTAGTGGCACCGATGGATGTTCCTTGTATAACAACAGTAGCATACGGTACGGGTTTATTATTTGGAAGTTCAGTAACACTTCCTCTAATTATACCATTTTGAGCATGAGCACATGTAAATGATAATATGAAAATACTAAAAAATGAAAGTAATTGTTTCATGGTAATATTTGTTGAGTTTTCTATAAAACTTCAACTTAGGCGAATTGTTTAAAAAATTTGATTGTAATGTTATTCACGAATTTGGTGTGTGAAATTTTCTTAAAAAAGTTTTTCATCTATTAAATTGAAAATTTGATAGTAACATTGTGCATATTTAAACGGATTCTAAAGAAATAATTTAAAATCATGAATATTGAAGATTATAGAAGTCATTGTTTAAAGAAGAAGGGAGTAACAGAAGAGTTTCCTTTTGATGAATCTACATTAGTTTTTAAGGTAAAAGGAAAAGTTTTTGCCCTCACTAATGTTGACGATTTTCAAAGTTTTAATGTGAAGTGTGATCCTGAAAAAGCAATTGATCTAAGAGAAAGATACGCAGGAGTAAAGCCTGGATTCCATATGAACAAAAAGCATTGGAATACAATATCCGTATATAGTGATTTTAATGATGATCAAATGTATGAAGCTTTAGACCATTCCTATGATTTGGTTTTTTCGAAATTACCTAAAAAAGTAAGAGAAGAATTAACGGATGATTAGATAATATTGTTTAGCTAATGTTTTATGAAAATAAGCGAATAAACAACCTTTTTTTTATGAAAATCACAATAAATCATTAAAAAATATTCAAAAGTCGTGATTATATAATACTTTTGAGTTGCGATTGTAACTAAAGACAGATAAACATGGCAGACAAGAGATTTTTTGTAATTGATTTTGATAGTACTTTTACTAAAGTTGAAGCATTAGATATTTTAAGCGATATCTTATATGAAGGAACAGATAAAAAGGTAGAAGTAGGCAAGAAAATCAAAGATCTAACAGATCAAGCAATGGCTGGTGAGCTGTCTTTTAGAGAGGCTTTGGAACAGCGTTTGGCATTATTAGATGCAACAAAAAAAGATGTAGAACAATTATCGGGTGAGCTTAAGCTTCTAGTTTCTGAATCAGTGAAAAGAAATAGATCTTTTTTCACTAATGAAAAAGATAATGTTCTTATTGTTTCTAGTGGATTTAAAGATTTTATTACTCCAGTAGTAAAAGATTTTGGTATTAAAGAAGAAAATATTTACGCCAATACATTCACTTATAATGATAAAGACGAAGTTACAGGCTTTGATGCATCAAACCCACTTTCCGAACATAAAGGTAAGGTAAAACTGATGAAAGAATTAGCCCTAGAAGGTGAGGTTCTTGTTATTGGTGATGGGTATACAGATTACGAAATTAGAGAGGCAGGGTTAGCAAAAACTTTCTTTGCTTTTACAGAAAATATAAAAAGAGAAAAGGTGTTAGCCAAAGCAGATGTTGAGGCTAATAGCTTTGAAGAAATACTACATTCAATTAAACATCCTATGGCAACTTCATTTCCAAAAAGTAAGATCAAGGTATTGCTCTTAGAAAATGTACATCAAGATGCAAAGTTAAAGTTAGAGCAAGAAGGTTATCAAGTTGAATTACTTGGAGGAGCACTTGACGAAGACGAACTTTGTGAGAAAATTAAAGGTGTTCACATTCTTGGTATTCGTTCAAAAACGATCTTAACAAGAAAGGTTGTTGAAGCAGCTGATCGTTTAATGCTTGTAGGAGCTTTCTGTATAGGTACAAATCAAATTGATTTAAAGGCATGTACAGATCATGGTGTTTCTGTATTTAATGCACCTTTTAGTAACACACGTTCTGTAGTAGAAATGGCAATTGGCGAGATTATCTTGTTAATGCGTCAAATTCCAAAAAGAATGCGTCAGATGGATAGAAAGGAGTGGAGTAAATCTGCAAATGGAAGTTTTGAAGTTAGAGGTAAGAAACTAGGTATTATTGGTTATGGTAATATTGGGTCTCAATTATCTGTACTTGCAGAAATGTTAGGTATGGATGTTTATTACTATGATGTTGTTGAGAAATTAGCACTAGGTAACGCTACAAAACTGTCTTCTTTAGATGAGTTGTTAGCAACTTGTGATGTTGTTTCTTTACATGTTGATGGAAGACCTAGTAATAAGAAGTTCTTTACAGGTGAGCATATCAATAAAATGAAAAAAGGTGCAGTGTTAGTAAATTTAGCACGTGGACCTGTAGTTGAACTAGATGCTTTACAAATAGCACTAGAAACGGGCCATTTATCTGGAGCTGCAATTGATGTTTTCCCAGTAGAACCGAAAAACAATAATGATACTTTTGATGCTCCTTTAAGTAATATCGATAACTTGATATTAACGCCACATATTGGAGGTTCAACTCTTGAAGCTCAAGAAAATATTGCAGATTTTGTGCCGGGTAAAATGATTGAATACGTAAACACTGGTAGTTCATTCAATAGTGTAAACTTCCCTAATGTACAATTACCAAGATTGGAAAATGGACATAGATTATTACATATCCATAGAAATAAATCAGGTATTTTAGCTCAAATGAACAATGTGTTTGCCAAGCATGGTTGTAATATCTTAGGTCAATATTTAAAAACTAACGAAGAAATCGGTTATGTTATTACAGATATTGATCAATCATACCAACCAGAATTATTGGAAGATATGAGAGCAATTGAGGATACAATTAAATTCAGAATTCTATATTAATAGATAAAAATTTAGTTTTTTTATAAGAAAATAGGGTGCATTATTATGTACCCTATTTTTTATTGCTAAATTTAAAGTGAATAATCATTTTCTTAATTCAATAATCTAATTACATAAATGAGCGATAATCAAATACATCAAATAGAAGGAGTCTGGTTAACTGGCTTAAAAGACGCCCATGTAGAGATATCGATTGACGATAATGGAAAAGCACAAGGATCTATTGTGTGGATGGAAAGAGATAAAGAAGAGGATGGCGGCCCTCGTATTGATAAGCTAAATCCAGACGCTAGTTTAAAGGAACGTCTTCTTGATGGAATGACAATGCTTTCGGATTTTGATTATAAAGGAAAAGGACAATGGGAAGATGGATCTGTTTATGATCCGGATTCTGGTAAAACATATAGTGGAAGTATTCAAAGCAGTGGTCCAAATGTTCTAAAGATGAGAGGATACGTTGGTATTAAACTCTTTGGAAGAACAGAATTATGGACTAGAGTAAGTTAATTTTTTTAGATAAATCAATAAATACACCTATGGCTTCAGAAGCATTTAAAGACGCACAAGAACGAGTAAATCAATTACCAGCAAAACCATCAAATGATCACCTTTTACAATTGTATGCTTTATTCAAGCAGGCATCAGTAGGGGATGTGACTACAGAGCGTCCAGGAGGTTTCGACTTCAAAGGAAATGCAAAATGGGATGCATGGAAAAAAATAGAAGGTACTTCAGCTTCCGACGCAGAAGCACAGTATGTATCTTTAGTAAACGAATTAGAAGGATAAGCAGATCAGTTTCTTTCAATAAAAAAGGTTCATTTCAATTAATTGAAATGAACCTTTTTTATTGAAAATCAACTCAATTATTATAAGCCAAATTTCCTTATTTTTTCTATTATTGATGATGTAGAGAATCCCTCAACGAGAGTGATAGTTTCTACTTTCCCTCCATTATTCATAACTTCTTTTGCTCCAACTATATTATCAACAGTATAATCAGCACCTTTAACAAGAACATCTGGTAAAAGTGAATCGATTAAGTTTAGAGGTGTATCATCACCAAATAAGATCACCATATCAATAAATTCAAAAGCAGCTAGTAATCGAGCTCTTGCGTATTCATTGTTTATTGGTCTTTCTTCACCTTTTAATCTTTTTACAGAGGCATCAGTATTCAATCCAAGAATCATTTTTGTTCCTTGGTTTCTTGCTTGTTCAAGGTAATCAACATGGCCAAGATGAACTATATCAAAACAGCCATTTGTGAATACGACTTTTTCGCCATTATCTTTCCATTCTGCTCTTTTTATCAAAGCATTTTCAAGAGTAAGAATTTTATCTTTTGATGCTACGTTATTCATTGTCCTCTATTGTTGAGTTATCTGATTTTTTTAAGTTTGCTATCAAAATACTTATACCACCAACTATTATTACCGAAAATGTTTGAGAGGTATGCATTAAGATTGCATAAGCAATGGCGTCTGTATTACTAACTCCGTAAGCCATTAATGTATGAGAAGCAAAAAAGTGATAAGACCCTGTGCCGCCAGGTGTAGGGAGTACCATTCCAAGTCCACCCATCATCATCATTACAAATCCAACAACTGGAGAAAGGTTTTCTGTGCCTTGTATAGTCCAAAATAAAACATATCCCATATAGAAATATGTTAGCCAGATAATGAACGTATAAAGAAAATACAAACCAAATTCTTTTCTTTTAAGTTTAAATACACCTGTCATTCCTTCAATAATACCTTGAAGTAACATTAATGCTTTCCTAACTATTGCAGTTCTTAAAAGTTGTTTTCTGATGCGAAATATAAAATATCCTATTAAACCTATAATTACCATTCCTATAATTAGGTATGGAATTTTATCAATGATTGAATCTGATTGTTGATTGAAATGAGGCAAGATCATTCCCTGAAGCTTATCGAATTGGCTAAAAAAAGCAATTAAAAATAAAGTAATAAATACAATTAAATCCATTGCTCTTTCAGCTACAACTGCACCGAAAGAAGTTTTAGCAGGTATTTTAGATAGTTTTTGTAAAATACCACATCTAAAAAATTCACCAAAACGAGGTATAATTAGATTGCCTGCATATCCAGACATTGTTGCCATAAATAAATTAGGACCAGATGTCTTGTAATTTAAAGGCTTTAACATTAATCCCCACCTTAATCCTCTTGCATAATGGCTCATCAATGAAATAGCCATTGATAAAACCACTATTTTCCAATCAATGGTATCAAAAGAGGTTAATACTTCTTTAAGGTTTTGTTCTTTTAAAACATACCAAAGTAGTCCACCGGCAAGTATAAAAGAGAAAAGATATTTTAGTATGTCTTTTAAATTCATATAAAAAACCTCTCGAAGAGGAACTGTTCAAAAACAAATTAGCCAACCTAATTCAATGAATCAAGTTGGCATAGTATCTTTATTAGTAGATAATTAATCTTCTAATTTATTATCATCATTAGGAAAGACAAGCTTAGGGGAGTAGTTAATTGCTTTTTTCTGTTTCATATATGCATATGAAATGATAATTAGAATATCTCCTACTTGAACTCTTCGCGCTGCAGCACCATTTAAACAGATAATGCCACTGTCTCTCTCTCCTTTAATCACATAAGTTTCAAAACGCTCACCGTTATTATTATTAACAATTTGCACTTTCTCACCTTCAATGATATTTGCAGCTTCCATTAGATTTTCATCAACAGTAATACTGCCAACATAATTTAATTCTGCTTGTGTAACTTTGACACGGTGGATCTTTGATTTTAAAACTTCTATATACATGGTTAGTATCTTAAATCTATACTTAAAAGCTTACGATATACATTTTGATAAAAACTTAACACAAAGATAATAAAATAGAATTTCTTTATCTAATTGATTTTCAGTGTGAAATATTGATTCCCATCCTCTGCTTGTATTTCGTGCGTGCAATAATAAGATTTATTTTATGAATGAACAATTTTATTAAGAGTCCTTATTTAACTTTTAATGAGAATTAGTTCACTTTAAAGATTATTTGAACTTCTAAAGGATTCTCATTTCAACATCATTATCCTGTAAGTGTTGTTTTAAATGAGGAATACTAATCTCTTTAAAATGAAAAATACTAGCAGCCAAAGCGGCATCTGCAGCATTTTGTTTAAAAAGATCGATAAAATGTTCTTCTTTTCCGGCTCCACCAGATGCAATTACAGGAATATTTAGCGATTGAGAAACCTCTTTTGTTAATTCTATAGCAAAACCATTTTTGGTTCCATCATGATCCATAGAAGTTAAAAGAATCTCACCAGCACCTCTTTCTTGGCACTCATGTAACCACTGAATTGTTCTAAGTTCGGTAGGAGTTCTTCCACCTCTTACATGTACAATATGTTCACCGTTTATATACCTAGTATCGACAGCAACTACTATACATTGGCTTCCAAATTCTTCAGAAAGTTCGTTGATTAATTCAGGTCTTTTTACTGCAGAAGAATTGATAGAAACTTTGTCGGCACCAGCATTTAATAATGCAGAAACATCTTCTACACTAGAAATTCCACCACCTACAGTAAAAGGTATATTGATCTGAGCTGCAACCTTTTCTACTAGCTCAATTAATGTTTTTCGTTTTTCAACAGTTGCAGTGATGTCTAAAAAAACTAACTCATCTGCACCCTCATTGCTATATATTTTGGCAAGCTCTACAGGGTCTCCTGCATCTCTTAATTCTACAAAATTTACACCTTTAACAGTTTTACCGTCTTTGATGTCTAAGCAAGGAATTATTCGTTTTGTTAGCATAGTAGTAAATTTTAGAAAAGGTACAAAGATACAGCAAGAATTTGTTAAATTAGAAGATTTTCTATAATAATTTCATTATCGTATTTTTATACTTGATTTGTAGTGTATTTACCATAAATACTCTTAGTTTTGCATCCCGAGTGTTAAGTCATGTTTTTTAAAGAATAGCGAAAATGCCTAAAAAGAAGCACATCAAGTCGGTACTTATCATCGGGAGTGGACCAATTGTAATCGGTCAAGCTTGCGAATTTGATTATTCAGGAACACAAGCCTCTCGTTCTCTACGTGAAGAGGGTATCGAAGTTACTCTGATCAATTCTAATCCAGCCACAATTATGACAGACCCGGTTACGGCCGATAATGTCTATCTTCTACCGCTGGATAAAAAATCAATTATTAAAATTCTTGAAAAGCATGATATTGATGCAGTACTACCTACAATGGGTGGTCAAACTGCATTGAATCTAGCGATTGATTGTCAAGAAGCAGGAATCTGGGAAGATTTTGGTGTTGAGATTATCGGTGTTGAAATTGATGCAATCAATACAACAGAAGATCGAGAATTATTCAGACAGAAAATGATTGAGTTAGGAGTTGGCGTTTGTAAAGGACGTACAGCTAAATCTTTCTTACAAGGTAAGGAGATTGCTCAAGAAATTGGATTTCCTCTAGTAATTAGACCATCGTTTACATTAGGTGGTTCTGGTGGAGGTTTTGTCAATACACCAGATGAATTTGAGAAAGCTCTATCAAGAGGTCTTGAAATGTCACCAGTACATGAAGTTCTAATCGAGCAATCTATCTTAGGATGGAAAGAATACGAATTAGAATTGCTTCGTGATAATCTAGGTAATATTATTATTATCTGTTCTATTGAGAACTTCGACCCAATGGGAGTTCATACTGGAGACTCAATTACAGTAGCTCCTGCACAAACATTACCAGATACAGTATACCAAAGAATGCGTGATCTTGCTATCAAGATGATGAACGGAATTGGTATGTTTGCAGGTGGATGTAATGTTCAGTTCTCTGTATCTCCAGATAACGATGATATTATTGGTATCGAGATTAATCCTCGTGTATCAAGATCGTCAGCTTTAGCATCTAAAGCAACAGGGTATCCAATTGCTAAAATTGCTGCTAAGCTTGCAATTGGTTATAACCTAGATGAATTGAAAAACCCAATTACAGGGACTACTTCAGCGTTCTTTGAACCTGCATTAGATTATGTAATTGTAAAGATTCCTCGTTGGAACTTTGATAAATTTAAAGGTGCTAATCATAAACTTGGTTTACAGATGAAGTCTGTGGGTGAGGTTATGGGTATTGGACGTACGTTCCAAGAAGCACTTCAAAAGGGATGTCAATCATTAGAAATTAAGCGTAATGGCTTAGGAGCTGATGGTAAAGAAGTGACAGACCAAGCTGTAATATTAGAAAGTTTACAGCATCCATCATGGGATAGATTATTCCACGTTTGGGATGCTATGAAACTAGGTATTGCAATGAAAACTGTTCGTAAAATCACTCAAATTGATAAGTGGTTCTTACGTCAGATTCTTGATCTAGTTTTACTAGAAAAGAAAATTCAAGCAGAAACAATCCAATCTATTGATAAAGAGACACTTTTAGAAGCGAAACAAAAAGGTTTTGGTGATCGTCAGATTGCACACCTTTTAGGTTGCTTAGAAAGTGAAGTATTTAACAAAAGAAGAGAAGAGTATGGAATTAAACGTACTTGGAAACTTGTAGATACTTGTGCTGCGGAATTTGAAGCAAAAACTCCTTATTTCTACTCAACATTTGATGGAGAGAATGAGTCAGTACCTTCGAAAAAGAAAAAAGTTGTTGTTTTAGGAGCAGGTCCTAACCGTATTGGTCAAGGTATTGAGTTCGATTACTGTTGTGTTCATGGTGTTTTAGCTGCAAAAGAAGCAGGATATGAAACAATCATGATTAACTGTAACCCTGAAACAGTTTCTACTGATCCAGATATTGCAGATAAGTTATACTTTGAGCCAGTATTCTGGGAACATATCTACGAGATTATCTTACATGAAAATCCAGTAGGTGTTATTGTTCAGTTAGGTGGCCAGACAGCACTTAAGATTGCAGAAAAGTTAACTCGTTTCGGTGTTAAAATCTTAGGTACTAGTTACGAAGCGCTTGATTTAGCTGAAGATAGAGGTAGCTTCTCTACTTTATTGAAAGAAAATAATATTCCTTATCCTAAGTTTGATGTTATCGAAACTGCTGATGAAGCATTAGAGAAATCAGAAGTATTAGGGTTCCCTCTTCTAGTTAGACCTTCTTATGTATTAGGTGGTCAAAAAATGAAGATTGTAATTAATGAGGAAGAATTAGAGCAACACGTTGTAGAAACGTTACGTGATATTCCAGGTAATAAAGTACTACTTGATCACTATTTAGATGGTGCTATTGAAGCTGAAGCAGATGCAATCTGTGATGGTGAAAATGTGTACATCGTAGGAATCATGCAGCACATTGAACCTGCAGGAGTTCACTCTGGTGACTCTTATGCAGTATTACCTCCTTATAACTTAGGAGATTTAGTAATACAGCAAATTAGAGAGTATACTGAGAAGATTGCAATTGCCTTAAAAACAAAAGGTCTTCTTAATATTCAGTTTGCAATTAAAGATGATAAAGTTTATATCATTGAAGCAAACCCTCGTGCATCTCGTACAGTGCCATTTATCTGTAAAGCTTACCAAGAACCATATGTAAATTATGCAACTAAGGTAATGCTTGGAGATAAGAAAGTAACTGATTTTGACTTTAAACCAGTTAAAGAAGGTTATGCAATTAAAATCCCTGTGTTCTCATTTGATAAATTCCCTAATGTGGATAAACAATTAGGACCAGAGATGAAATCTACGGGTGAAGCGATTTACTTTATTGATTCGTTAAAAGATGATTACTTCTTAGATATTTACTCTAGAAGAAATCAATTCTTGAGTAGATAATTCGAAAAAGAAAATAGATATAGAAGCCCTTCATGAATAATGGAGGGCTTTTTTTACATTAAACCACTAAAATAACTATTCAAACAAATGCTAGATAGAGATCAGGAATTTGATAGAGCTTTTATGCGTTGCGCTGAAGCTATTGGAGAGCTTAGTAGATGTACTCGATTAAAAGTGGGTGCTATTATTGTAAAAGAGGGGAATATTATCTCTATGGGGTATAATGGTACTCCTAAGGGTTTTGAAAATAGCTGTGAGAACGTAGAAAATGTATTGAACCCTAAAACAAAAAAGTTAGAACAAGTGTTAGTGACAAAAGAAGAGGTTTTACATGCTGAAGCTAATGCAATTACAAAAGCAGCAAAATCTACTTATTCTACAGAAGGATCTTCAATTTATTGTACGGACAGTTGCTGCTTCGGGTGTGCTAAATTAATCATTCAAGCAGGTATAATATGCTTTTATTATAAAAGAGAATATCGTGATAAATCGGGTTTACAGCTTCTAGAAAAAGCAGGAGTGAAGGTTACACAAGTTGATTATTAGAAGTTAACATCTGTAACTCTATCTAATTGATATTCACGTCCTTTTTATAAAATATCGAATATTGTCACCAAAAAAGTATGATATATATCATCAATATTAAAAATATTAGATATATTTGAAAGATTTTTATGTGAACTTCACTACTCTTAAAAAATTAGTGAGATAAAATCATAGTTAAAGTATATCACAAACTACACACTATCAACAAGGTATGACAACGGCTTTGCTTATCGCCACAGGGATTATACTTATAGTAGCAGTTTTAGCGCTAGTATATCGTATAATCAACTTAGTAGGAATCGCGAAAGAAGATTCTAACAAGGTTACTTTCAGTAATAAAATTAATGGTGCATTATTCCCAATCTTATTGGTTGTTGGATTAGGGCTAATTTACTGGTCGTATAATGATGCTTCTCAATACTTCTTGCCAGAAGCAGCATCTCTTCATGGTAAAGAAACAGATGCTTTGTTCAACATTACATTAGGGGTTGTTTTTGCAGCTTTTGTTGTGACTCACTTACTATTATTTACATTCCCATTCTTTTTTCAATATTCTGAAAAAAGAAAAGCAGACTTCTATCCTCATAACGACAAATTAGAAATTGCGTGGACAGCTGTTCCTGCTATTGTTATGGCTGTGTTAGTAATCTTTGGTTGGAGAGCTTGGGCAGACATTACTGCACCCGCTTCTGATTCTGCTATTCAGGTAGAATTAATGGGTAAGCAATTTGCTTGGGAAATTCGTTACCCTGGTAAAGACCTTAAATTAGGTAAATACAATGTAGCAAACATCGATAATACAAACTCAATGGGAATTGATTTTGATGATGTGAATGCTAATGATGATTTCATGGCACGTGAGATTGTGTTACCTGTAGGTAAAGAAGTAGAATTAAAAATTAGAGCTATTGATGTTATACATTCAGTATTCCTTCCTCACTTTAGAGTGAAAATGGATGCAGTACCTGGTATGCCAACTCGTTTTAAATTTACACCATCTATTACAACTTCAGAGATGCGTACAAAAACTAACAATCCAAAATTCAATTATGAATTGGCTTGTACAGAAGTTTGTGGTTACGGTCACTTTGGTATGAGAAGAATTGTTAAGATTGTTTCTCAAGCAGAGTACGATGAGTGGTTAATGAAGCAGAAATCATGGTTAGAGAAAAATCCTGATTATATGGCAACTTGGGAAGCTAAGAAAGCTGAAAAAGAAGCTGTTGCTCAAGCGAGATAGTTATAGTAGAATAAGATACAAAATACATAAATATAAAAAATATGTCAAGCGTAGTATTAGACGTAGAACATAATGATGTTCATTCTCATGATGATCATGAACATCACGGTAATTTCTGGACCAACTATGTGTTCTCTTATGATCATAAAGTAATTGCAAAACAATACTTAATTTCAGGTATTCTTTGGGCGATTATTGGTGGTGGGTTATCAGTTTTATTCCGTATTCAATTAGGTTTTCCTGAAGCTAACTTAGAATGGTTAAGACCATTGTTGGGTGATTGGATTACTGAATCTGGTAAAATGGATACTACATTTTATCTTGCTGCAGTTACAATGCACGGTACTATTATGGTATTCTTTGTTTTGACAGCTGGTTTAAGTGGTACTTTTTCCAACTTCTTGATTCCATTACAAATTGGAGCAAGAGATATGGCATCAGGGTTTATGAACATGCTTTCTTACTGGTTATTTGCGTTAGCTTCAGTAATTATGCTTACTTCTTTATTTACTTCAACAGGACCTGCATCAGGTGGTTGGGTAATTTATCCTCCTTTGTCAGCATTACCTCAAGCAGTTTCTGGTTCAGGTATTGGTATGACTTTATGGTTAGTTTCAATGGTATTCTTTATTGCATCAAGTTTACTTGGTTCAATTAACTATATTTCTACGGTAATCAACTTAAGAACTGCTGGTATGTCATTTGCAAAAATGCCATTAACAATCTGGTCATTCTTTATTACAGCAGTTATCGGTATCCTTTCTTTCCCTGTATTATTTGCAGCAGCATTATTATTAGTATTTGATCGTAGCTTTGGAACTTCATTCTACTTATCAGATATCTATATTCAGGGAGAATTATTAGAGCATTCAGGTGGTAGCCCAATTTTATTCCAGCACTTATTCTGGTTCTTAGGTCACCCAGAAGTATATATCGTACTTTTACCTGCTTTAGGTTTAACATCAGAAGTAATCTCTACAAACTCTAGAAAACCTATTTTTGGTTACAGAGCAATGATTGGTTCTATGTTAGGTATTGCATTCCTTTCATTTATTGTATGGGCTCACCATATGTTTGTGTCTGGTATGAATCCGTTCTTAGGTACAATATTTATGTTCTTAACTTTAATTATTGCTGTTCCTTCAGCTGTTAAGGCATTTAATTATATCACAACATTATTTAGAGGTAATATTGTATTTACTCCTGCAATGTTGTTCTCAATTGGTTTAGTATCATTGTTTATCTCTGGTGGTGTTACAGGTATTATTTTAGGTAACTCAGCATTAGATATTCAATTACACGATACTTACTTTGTAGTAGCTCACTTCCACTTGGTAATGGGTTCTGCAGCATTCTTTGGAATGATGGCTGGTGTTTATCACTGGTTCCCAAAAATGTTCGGTAAGATGATGAATAGCGGACTAGGTTATGTTCACTTCTGGTTAACATTCTTAGGCGCATATATGGTATTCTTCCCAATGCACTACATTGGTATTGCTGGTTTTCCAAGAAGATACTATTCGTTTACAAATTTTGATGCGTTCTCTACATTTGCAGATTTAAATGCATTTATTTCAATTGCTGCAATTGTAACGGTAGCGGGTCAATTTATTTTTATCTTTAACTTCTTCTGGAGTATGTTTAGAGGTAAAAATGCTCCATTGAATCCTTGGGGTTCTAATACTTTGGAGTGGACTACACCAAGAAAACCAGGTCACGGTAACTGGCCAGGTGCATTACCAATTGTTTATCGTTGGCCTTATGATTACTCTAAGCCTGATGCTGATAAAGACGGATTTGGTGATTTTATCCCTCAAGACGTTCCATTATCAAAAACTATGGAATCTAACACTGATGAAGAAAGAGTATTAGCTCAATTAGATTCAGACCTACAGAAATTAGGTGAGGAGAGAGAAAAGAATCCTTTTATTTAGATTGTAAACCTACTCTAGAGTAGTTTATATATACATACTTTTATCAGAAGTATCTGTGATTCGTAACAGATCACAAACCAATGAAGGACACCTATTTAGGTGTCCTTTTTGTGTACGTAAAAACCTATTATTCAGCTATTTAATGTGCTAGTTATAACGATTTCCTATTACCCTAACCCTAATTTATTTAACCCCATGTTTATTTTTAGAGATTATAAAAACTATGATCAATTAATTGCTCAAATGTATAATGATCAGTTTAGTTATGCTCAATTTGAAAAGCAATACATTAATCATATCAATAAAAAGTATGGTATAAATACATCTATTGGAGAAGATATTATTTACCTATTAACTCAAGCGAGTAATAAGAATTTACCAACTGTATTTAATAAAATAATGGATAGTATGGAGAAATCAGATATTTTTCAACTACAGATATTATTTTATTTCTCTTATAATTTCGAACAAAATGAACGAGCAAAAAGATATTTAAATCAAATGTTGAAAAGTGAGGATGAACTAGATCAAAGGATATTCTTTGCTAATCTAGACTCACAGTATAAAAATTTCTTTTTGATTAATATAAAAGAGCCAAAGGAATTTATCGATTTTGTGGAAAAAGCGAAACTAAAATGGCCTATTTATACTCTAGAATTTAATTATCTGATCTTATCAGTTGCGAATGATTATAATATAACCATTATTAATTATGAGAAATATCTAAAATATTGTGAGAAGAAATTTAAACCCAATAGATATTTTACTATTGAGGACCTTAATACTTTAAAAAAGTAAGGTCTGGGTATCATTTTGACTTACAACACGCTACAAGTTTACAAAACACATCTAACCGTTAACGTATGGCTACTAAGCAGAATTAGCCAAAGATGAAACAGGTTTCAATAGTTTTGAGGCTAGGATGTACGACCCTGTGATTGGTAGATGGATGAGTGTGGACCCTGCTAGGCAGTATGCTAGTGGTTATCTTGCCATGAGGAATAATCCAATTTTATATTATGATCCTAATGGTCTATGGGATTGGAATGCGATAAAGAAAGATGCAATGTATACAACTTTTGGGGGGTTAGAAGTTGCAGGAGGAGTAAGTGTTATTACTGCTTCAAGTGGTTTAGGTACTATTCCAGGTGCATATTTAGTCGCTGATGGGAGTGTGAGAGTAATAGCAGGATTGAATTTATTATATCATGGAATAACTGAAGATAATGTTAAATGAAGTAACTACAGCTGCGGTTAATGTTGGTCAAGGTTTGAAAATGATTGATAAATTAGGGACAGCAACACCGACAGGTTTGATCGATAAATTAATTCAGCCTATGGTAAGCAATCAATTTAGTATGCATCTTTATCAAAATTTTGGATATTATAAACTAGGGTTGTCATTTGGAGCTAAGTCTTATAATATTGGTTCACATATACAGGCCTTATTTAGTCCCAAAAGTACTATTGAAGCAAAAGATATAATTATAGACCCTATACCAGTTGATTGATGAAGGAAATTATATATATAAACAGTGAAAAAAATGAAAGTATTTTCAAGCTTCTTTTATATTCCCTTTTACTTTCTATAATATTCACAATAGGGACAATCTCTTATTCATATTACAATGTTTCAAATTCTCAAACATTGGCATTGTTACTTTTATATGTTATCATTTTTACATTTATTCTAAATGGTAAACCGTATTTGAAAGAGATGATTTTTTACGAGGATAGAATTCTTTTTAAAAGAAAATATCTATGTTTTACTTTAAAACATAAGTATGAATATAAAGATATTAAATGTGAAAAATCATTTCATACAATCACCTTTGATTGTTATAAAAAAGGAGACTGGGAGAGAAAGGTATTTAAGGTAGACTCAACATCTTGGAGGGATTTCTTAGAAATAAAAAAAAGAATTACTTATATGAAAATCTAGGGAATTGATATTATTATCCACCGAGTTGAAATAGTACTGTTCGCAGTATCTCATTATAAACTTTAAAAGTGTTTTAAGTTCCCAACTTACAACCAAAATAGAACCATGAAAAAACTTCCAAAGCAAATCTTCCTCTTCTTCTTTTTTCTAATCTCCCTCAACTTATCTGCCCAAGAAAAAGTAGCTCAATTGAAAGACCACAAAAAGTTTGAACTAATACACGTGCTCTTGAGCAATGGATTAGCTAATGCAAATTAGTAAAAAGAACAGTGGATGTAGACAGCGTTGAATTTCATAAAACCTTTTTTCAAGATGAAATTATTTCGTGAGCAAACGCATCACTTTCTAATTTTATCAAATTTTTGACAAAAAAATAACCGTTAACCGGTTAAGATGTGTAACAAGAAGTAAAAAAGTACAGAAGAATAATTTTTTAGTGGTAAGTCGAGTAGTAATTAATCTATTTTAGAAGTGTTTTTTTGAAAGTAGACATTAGGCTGCCTTCTTATCAATAAAATTGATTGTAGCTTTGGGAGGGATAGAATAAAATGAATTTTGAATGACTTCTTTTTGTAGCCTACGCTCTTGTCTAACTTTCCTTTTCCATCTTAGATGTGCGTATAGAAATTGGTACAAAGGTTCATTGTCCATATAATGGAACATAATAAACCCATAATACAAGTTGTAAATTTTCTTTGGTCCTAATCGTCTCATTTTATAGTATGGACTGAAAATGTATTCATCCCTGTTGGCATCACTTAACCAATAAATTTTAGTTCGGTTAGTATATAACATATATTTTATTCTTTTATAATGGAATATAAAACTTCTCTTTTTGGTACTGCTTGCCATTTTTTTTCTTGCGATGGCTAGTTTTTGGGCATACTCTGCCACGTATTTCCCATTAGGCATACTATTTCGTTTTAGTTCTCTATAAATGGTAGTCGTTGATACTTCTACTAAATGAGCAATTCCTTTTATCCTAATCTTGGCTGCATAAGCAACTTGTAAGCGTACTCTTTGATGATAGGTTAGGTTTTTCATGAGTAAATTATTTTGAGTGTTAATAGTGTATTCGTTTTTTCTAAGTACTCGGTTACAATAAAAGCTGTTTTATAACATAAGTTAATGCATGAAAAGGAAATGTGATGTTTTGATAAACATAAAAAGGAGTGCTAAATTTTATAATGAAACCTGATGTTGTAATGTAATTAATGTCGTTTTCATCATGAATTACCTTTTGATAAACGCATTCTGTTTGATTTCTGATTTATATTCAATTATTAATTCTTAATTCTTCATCATCTAAAATTCTTTTTGATTAAATTTGCCGTTCGTAAAGAATTTATGAGCCTCGAAAGGGGTCATTTAGTATAAATTATTTTTTCTGTAAAATTAAAAGCATGGAACTTGCGTCTAAGTACAATCCTCAAAATATAGAGGACAAATGGTATCAATTCTGGTTAGAAAATAAATACTTCCACTCGGAGCCAAACCCTAATAAGAAGCCATTTACCGTCGTCATTCCACCGCCAAACGTAACTGGTGTACTTCATATGGGACACATGTTGAACAATACAATTCAAGATGTATTGGTTCGTCGTGCACGTATGAGAGGATTTGAAGCATGTTGGGTACCTGGTACTGACCATGCCTCTATCGCTACAGAAGCGAAAGTGGTAAAAATGCTAAAAGAAGAGAAAAATATTGCCAAAAAAGACATTACACGCGACGAGTTCATGGGCTACGCGTGGGAATGGAAAGAAAAATATGGTGGTATTATTCTAGATCAGTTACAGAAATTAGGTGCTTCTTGTGATTGGGACCGTACTAAGTTCACAATGGACGAGGACATGTCGAAAGCTGTAATTAAAGTTTTCGTAGATCTTTATAAGAAAGGTTGGGTGTACAGAGGTGCTCGTATGGTAAACTGGGATCCAACAGGTAAGACTGCCCTTTCTGATGAAGAGGTAATCCATAAAGAAGTTAACTCAAAATTATATTACGTTAAATACCCAATTGTAGGTAAAGAAGGGGAGTTTGTAACTATTGCTACAACTCGTCCAGAAACTATTCCTGCAGATGCTGGTATTTGTGTAAATCCTAACGATGAGCGTTTCAAAGACTTAATTGGTAAGAAAGTAATTGTACCAACAACAGATAGAGAAATTCCTGTTTTTGGTGATGATTACGTTGATATTGAATTTGGTACTGGTTGTTTAAAAGTAACTCCAGCTCACGATATTAATGATTACGGATTAGGCTTAAAGCACAACTTAGAAGTTATTGATATCATTGAAGAAGATGGTACTATTAATGCTAAAGCTGGCGCAAAATACGATGGCAAAGATCGTTTTGTTGTTCGTAAGGAAATTATAAAAGACTTAGAAGCTGCCGGAAACCTTGTAAAGGTAGAAGAGCTTGTAAATAAAGTAGGTACGTCTGAAAGAACTGGTGCGGTAATCGAACCAAGAATTTCTACGCAGTGGTTTGTTTCTATGAAAGAAATCTCTAAACCTGCATTAGAGAATGTAATGAATGATACAATTCAATTACATCCTGCAAAATTTAAGAATACCTACCGTCATTGGATGGAGAATGTAAAGGATTGGTGTATTTCTCGTCAGTTATGGTGGGGACAGCAAATTCCTGCTTTCTATCTTCCAAATGGTGAATATGTAGTTGCAGAAACTTCTGAAGAAGCATTAGCATTAGCACAAGAAAAAGATCCATCTATTACATCTCTTGATCAATTGATACAAGATGAAGATGTATTAGATACTTGGTTCTCTTCTTGGTTATGGCCAATTTCTGTATTCGATGGTATTACAAACCCTGAGAATGAGGAAATCAACTATTACTATCCTACAGATGATTTAGTAACGGGTCCAGATATTTTATTCTTCTGGGTAGCACGTATGATCATTGCTGGTTATGAGTGGAAAGGCGAATTACCATTTAAGAACGTATACTTAACTGGTATTGTTAGAGATGGTGAAGGACGTAAAATGTCTAAATCATTGGGTAACTCTCCAGATCCTTTAGATTTAATGAAAATCTACGGAGCGGATGGTGTTCGTGTTGGTCTATTACTTTCTGCTGCTGCAGGTAACGACTTGTTATTTGATGAGAAGTTATGTGAGCAAGGACGTAATTTTGCCAACAAAATATGGAATGCTTTACGTTTAGTGAAAGGTCTAGAAGTAACAGATGCTCCACAACCAGAAGCAAATAAAATAGCTATCGATTGGTTCGAGTCTCGTTTTAATGCTGTTTTAGAAGAGGTTGATGCTAACTGTGATAAATACAGATTATCAGATGCATTAATGTCTATCTATAAATTGGTTTGGGACGATTTCTGTTCTTGGTATTTAGAAATGATCAAGCCAGAATATGGTTCTCCAATAGATAAAGCAACTTTAGAAGCGACAATCAAATTCTTTGAGAAGATTGTAAAACTTCTTCATCCATTTATGCCTTTCTTAACAGAAGAAATTTGGCATGTAATCGGAGACAGAAAAGAAGGTGAAGCATGTGTTGTTGCAGAATACCCAACAGTACAACCTTTTGATGTTACTTTATTGGAACAAGCAGCTGCTGCATTCGATGTTATCTCTCAAGTAAGAAATGTAAGAAACCAAAAACAAATTGGTCCTAAAGTACCTCTTCCAATGTCTATCATGACAAAAGATACAACGGTATACGATCGTTTTGGTGGTATTATTACAAAACTTGCTAACCTTGAATCGTTAACTATGGTTGATGCTGAAGTAGAAGGAGCAACTCAATTTGTATACAAATCAGATACTTGTTTTATAGATGTAGCTGACCAAATTGATGTTGAAGCAGAAAAAGAAAAAATGTCTAAGGAGTTAGAATATACTAAAGGTTTTATTGCTTCTGTAGAAAAGAAATTATCTAACGAACGTTTTGTAGCAAATGCTCCAGAGGCAGTTGTAGCAAAAGAACGTCAGAAAATGGCTGATGCAGAAAGTAAAATCAAAGTATTAGAAGATGCATTAGCAAAACTCTAAAGAGAAAATACTTATATTTAAAGGCAATCGTGTAATGCGATTGCCTTTTTTAATGAACTTATTGTATATAGATACCATAAATTACTTGAATGAGAAAGTTCAATAACACCATCCATTTTATTTCTACCCTTACTGTTTTATTTCTAGTAGGCTGCCAGCCTAAAACAGTTACTACTACGGATTCTAATAAAAGCTCTTCTTTAGATATCCACAATTTAAACTACAAGTACCTTTCTACTAAAGGGAAATTAGAATTCGATTCTCCTGCAAAAGACATGAAACTCTCTGTA
The DNA here is from genome assembly GCF_003970675.1 of Flammeovirga pectinis. Lineage (GTDB taxonomy): Bacteria > Bacteroidota > Bacteroidia > Cytophagales > Flammeovirgaceae > Flammeovirga > Flammeovirga pectinis. The sequence continues at coordinate 2,526,156 of NZ_CP034562.1, read as the reverse complement.
GATACTCGAATTGAAAAAGATACAAAAATGTGGATGTCTATGCGTGTAGCAAAGATTGAAGGGTTGAGAGTGCTTGCTACAAAAGATAGTGTTTTTGCATTAATGAAAATGGATAAGGAAGCTTATGCTTTAAGTTATGATGATGTCGAATTACTTTTAGGGACAAGAATTGACTACGATTTATTACAATCTATTTTTACGGGTGATTTACCTTCTAATTTTGAAGATGGTAAATTAAAAATGGATGACGATAACTTTTTACTGACCTTAAAAGGTAAGGGAATGGAGTCTGTTGCATTAATTAGTAGAACATCTCAAAAGCTAGAAAAAATTGCGGTTTCTCTACGTAAGGAAAAGAAGATTGCTCTTATAGATTATATGGATTTTAAAGCAGTTAATGAAGCACCATCTCAAATTGCTCCTTATCATTCTGTAGTAAAAATAGGAACAGGAACGGCAGATAATTTACAAGAGGCAACTTCTGTAGATATTTCATTTTCTAGAATTCAACTTGAAGAAGAAGCACAGAAAATGCCATTTAAAATACCATCAAAATATAAATTGAAGGGCAGGGCTGATTTAGAAATGGATTTGAAAAAATAAAAAAAGAGTGAAGATTAATTAAAGTCTTCACTCTTTTTTTTATCTAACTCAGAGTATTAGAATTTCTGTTCAGGTACTCCTTCTGTAAGGTATTTATACATAAGAGAGGCTGCTTTTTTAGAAGTTCCTTCAGTATCTATTTTTGCTTTCATCTCTGCATAATCAGAAAGTATTTTTTCTCTTTTAGTAGTTAAAGTATACTCCAACTCTTCTTCTAATTTTTCTGTAGTGAAATCTTTCTGGATAAGTTCTCTCACCACTTCTTTATCTGCAATTAGGTTTACTAATGAGATAAATTTTACTTTAATTAAGGCTTTAACAATACCATAAGTTACGGTACTTGTTCTATAACATACAACCTGAGGTACATCAAAAAGTGCAGTTTCTAATGTTGCTGTACCAGAGGTAACTACTGCAGATGTAGCATGAGTTAGTAAATCATAAGTCTGATTAAAGATTACTTTTACACCGAGCGCTTTAGCTTCGTCGTATAATGTAGACGGTAAGTTCTCAACCCCAGCAATAATAAATTGATATTCACTACTGTATTTTGGAATGATAGTAAGCATTGTATTCATAATAGAACTTACTTCCTGAAATCTACTACCTGGTAAGATAGCAATGATTTTTTTATCAGGGTCGATGCCATTATCAGTAAAGAAAGATGGAGAAGGAGTAAACTGTTTAATAGCATCAAACAAAGGATTACCCACATAGTCTACATCATAATCAAACTTTTTATAGAATGCCTTTTCAAAGTGCATGATTACGAACATTCTATCCACTACTTTTCTAATTCTTTTGGCTCTGTTCTGGTTCCAAGCCCAAACTTTAGGCGATATGTAATAGAAGACTTTTGTACCTCTTGGTTTTACATATTTTGCAATTTTGAGATTAAACCCAGAGAAATCAACCAAAATAACAACATCAGGTTTCCAGCATAAGATATCTTTCTTACACTCGTTTAAGTAACGGTAAATAGGAACTAAGTTCTTTGCTACCTCTAAAAAACCCATGAACGAGATGTCAGCATAATGATGAATCATTGTTCCGCCAACTTTTTGCATTTCTTCTCCTCCCCAAAAACGAAATTCAGCATCAGGGTCTTTTACAAGAATCTCCTTCATTAAATTTGAAGCATGTAAATCGCCTGATTTCTCTCCTGCTATTAAATAGTATTTCATCTTTTAAAAGGTAATTTGATTAAAAAGTTGTTGTGTACTAGAGCAAAAATAAAAAAAGGATGCCCATTACAAGCATCCTTTCTAAAATATCGTACTAATTTCTGAATTATTCTCCGTAGTACTGCACGAAATTTTTTCTAGTTTCGTGTAATTCAATACAGTGTAAGTCAGCATTAGGAGCAAACTCTTTTACTTTTGGAGCAAGAATTTTCCAGAATTCTATAGCCAAAGTTTCGCAGCTTGTCATTTTATCCTTTAAGAAGTCAACATCTAGATTTAAGTTTTTATGATCAACTTTATCTATGATGAATTCATTCATTATTTTACCTAAATCCTTCATATTCATTACATATCCTGTATCAGGATCAGGAAGCCCCTTCACTGTAACCAACATTTCGAAGTTATGGCCATGCCAATTTTCATTTGCACAAGGACCAAAAAAATCTTCATTTTGTTCTTTTGTCCATTTCGGATTATACAACTTGTGAGCTGCATTGAAGAACTCTCGTCTGTTTATGTAAATCATAGTTTATAAATTTGAAGTTGCAAAAATAACAACTTCAACAATATGAGCTACTTTTAAGTTTAAAATAATTCATTTTATTCTATATGATTAACAGAATCGGCCTTAGAAAGTAACGAAAACTGATAAATTGACTTCAATAAATCTGCTGTAGCATGCACAGTAACTTTTCTTATATCCTTTAGAGGATCTGTATGTTGCGGTGAATGTAGCATGTTTATAGAATCTTTATCTAACAGTATAAAGGCAATTTCTTTTTTAGCAATTGATAACTCCTTGTCTTTATCAAGAATACTTATTCTGTAGATGTCTTTTTCTCCATACCCCCCTTTTCTTGCAGAAGAATAATAGGCATGTCTTCCGTTTGCTCTAATCATAAAGTAAACGTCATCATAAGGTGAATTAATTGGTGTACCTAAATTTTTTGGAGTGCTCCAATTACCCTGAAAATCTCTAGTTGATTTAAAAACATCGTATCCACCCATAGAATTATGCCCTCTAGAACTAAAGTACAATGTATTACCATCTCTAGAGAGTGCAACACCTTCTTCATCATGAATTGTGTTTATGGTTTCTCCAAGAGATACTGCTTCTTCCCATTTACCATTTTTGTCTTTAATTGACATCATAATATCTAAACCTCCTATAGAAAGATCTTCTCTGTTACTTACAAAATAAAGCGTATCCATTGTGTAATTTAAACAAGCAGAAGTCTCTACAGAAAGTGTAGTATTTATCTGGGAGGGAAGTTTTTTAGGTTTACTCCAAGAAGTATCTTCTTTTACAGATAGTAATAGGTCACCATTTCTATAAATTATCATTTCAGACCCATCCATTGAAATTGAAACAGTAGCAGAATGGTCATCTGTGTTCATTGGAATAGGATAGGGCGTTGCCCAATTAACATAATCACTTCTATGGGAATGATAAATATTTTCTGTAAGATGTGTTAAAATATCGGGATTGTCTGTTCTAAATTCATGGCGTCTACTTGTAAAATAAAGGTCGTCTTCTACGGCATCTACAAGAGGACAAAAATCAGAATATTTTGAATTGACTTCTGGTCCTAAATTTTTTATTATGATATGCTCATTCGGGAAATCATAGAATGTTCTTGCGTACTGACATTCTTTAATTTTTTTGTCGATAATATCATATTTAGAAGAGTCCAAAGCGTTGTAACTTTTATGATAATATTTGATGGCTTTATTCCATCTTTCATCATATTGATAGGCTCTTCCTAAATCGTAGAAAAGATCACTAGAAATTGTTTCATTTAACTTTAATGCTTTTTCTAGATAGAATACAGCCTCAGATTTTTGTTCCGTTACAGAAGCTAAAAAGCATTGCCCAATTTTAATGTTTATACTTCCTTCCTCACTAATAAAATCATAAGCGCCCATATAGTACTTAAAAGCCTCGTCAGGTTGATCTAGTTCATAAAATAGACTATCGCCTAAACGGACGAGTTCTCTAACAAAAATCATATCATCATCACCAAGAGCAAAAGAACCTTCGGCATCCTTTGTCGTATCTGAGGCAATTTCTTGAGAAAAAGAGGAATAGGAAACGATGAGCAATAATAAACTATAAATAATTTTTTTCATTCAACTAGAGATTAATTATTGACACGTTTTCTGTGTGTATTCAATACCTTGTAAATCGCCTAATTCAGCGGCTTTATTCCAATCAGAACATGCTCCATTGTCATCATGTTTCCTTTCTTTGATATTTCCACGCGTTATATAAGCTTTAGCAAAGAAGGGGTAGTGGTCTAATAATTTATTGATATCATTCATACTACCGTCATAATCTCCAAGTATGTAGCGTGTTACTGCCCTGTTGTTTAAAGCTTCTTTAGGTTGAAACTGATCGTGTTCTATTGAACTACTAAAATCTTGCTCTGCTTGTTGATAATCTTCATAATTAAGATAAATCAACCCTCTATTATTGTATGCATCAGCATAAGTACTGTCATAAAAAATAGCTCTATTAAAATCATCAAAAGCCATAGAATAATTTTTCATTGTTTCGTAAACAATCCCTCTATGGTTGTAACAAACAGACATATGAGGAGCTAAAATTAAAGCTTTTGTAAAGCAGTCTTTTGCCTTATTTAAGTTGTTGTTTTTATAATATAGAGTACCCATGTCGTGCCAAGTTATTGGGCTTTCTGGGTTTGCAACAGTAATTTCATCTAAAGCATCTATAGTTAAAGCATTTGCACCTATATAATAGTAGCATTGTGCCTTTCTCCAAAGAGCATCTATATGTTTGGGTTGCAAATTGATTACACTATCGAAATCTGCAATTGCATTTAAAAAATCTTTCTCTAAATAATATGAAATTCCTCTGTGGTAAAATATTTCTATTTTCTTATTATGCTGTAAATGCAAGGCTTTTGTAAAATCTGCTTGAGCACTTTTATAAGCCCCCATATTACATTTTAATTTCCCTCTTGTAAACAATGCATCTTTATTGTTTTTGTCTTTTTGTAAGATATTATTTACAGTAAAGAGCATACGGTATTTGTCATCTTTTTTGGTAAGATGTGAAGTAACTGAAGTTGTTGGGTAATCTGTGATTTGAGAAAAACAACTGCTGTTTATAGAACAGAATGTTACTAGGAAAAGTAGAATAAATAGTTTAAAGAAGTAGTGTGTGTTCATTAAAAAGTAATAGCCATAAATTTAGTATTATTGACATTTTACTCAATAATTATCGGATAATCAAATAAGTAGATTAATTTATTCTACTAAAAGTGATCTATACGCTAAGTAATACTAGAATTTAATAGTATTTATCGCTCTTTGGGGTAGAAGTTGAACGTTTAAACGTACGTCCAAAATTGGCTTTTAAACTAAAAATATGAGAGTACAAAGATGCTGTGGATACATCTCCAATATTTGTAAGGGCGTAATCTATTGTAAAACCTTTAAAGGCAAACCCAGCACCAAAACTAGGTAAGAATTCTAGTGTTTTTGTACCGTTAAATTCTGTAATATATTGAAGTTGAGAAATACCACCTCTTAAGAAAATCATTTGTTTATAATGAAATTCGACTCCTGCATGTGGATCGACACTTAGTAATTCGCTTTTAATAACTGTATTTCTTTTACCATCAAAGGTGATGTCAGCTCCTAATGATACTAGTACACCAATAAGTTCGTCTGCGTTTTCTAATTGACTATTTTTCCAAATTGGAAAACTCTTAGCACCTCCAACAATTAACCTAGGAGTGGCTACTTCTACAGAGTTATCCGGAATTGTATTTCCTGTTGCAGCAAAAACATCATAAAAAGTAGCAGGGTTATAGGTCCATATATTATAAGTACCTGTAATGTCTTTTGCTGTAACACCAGCTTTCCAAGTACCTTTTTGCCATTGTACACCAATGTCTAAACCAAAACCCCAAGCATTAGCAAACTGTCCTGCATTTCTGTAAATAATTTTAGCATTTGCACCAAATTGAAAATTAGGTAAGTTTGGAAACATTCTAGCATAAGAAAAGATGAATGCGTAATCTGAGGCAGAAAAGCTTTTAACATTATCCCAATTTAATGAACCGTCTGGGTCAAATAAATATCTTGTATCGGGGATATCATCTACACCAAAACGAATAGCAGAAAAACCTAAAGCAGATTGCTCGTCTATTTTTGTAGCAAAGCCAGCAAAATCATAATTAGCAATACCTGCAAAATATTCTGCGTGCATAAGAGAGGCAGTATATCTGTCTTCAATGTTTAATAAACCCGCAGGATTCCAATATCCAGCAGTGGCGTCATTTACAAGTTCCGTTTGGGAATTTCCCATTGCCAATGCTCTGGCACCTACACCTATTGCCAA